>NZ_JAHLZY020000001.1:309653-619306 GCF_018967865.2 Hymenobacter siberiensis | reverse complement strand
CATTGATATCGGCGGCGGCCAGGCCGTAGTGCGAGTAGTCGCCCAGACCCAGGCGGGTGGGCTCGTAGAGCGCGGTGAGGGGGTTGTACTGCAAATCGGTACGCTCGGCGAACAGGGCCGGCGACTGCGTGCGGTAGTCGGAATAGAGGCGCAGGTAGCCGGTGGCATCGGCCGTGAGCAGGTCGGGGCGGCCGTCGCCGTCGAAGTCGGCCACGGTGGGGCTCAGGTTGGCGGGCCGGTCGCCGGTCGCGGTGCGGATGTGGCCGTAGTCGTTATTCACCAGCACGAAGGTGCTATCGAGCGGGCCGCGGCCACGGTTGCGGAAGTAGCGCAGGGCCATGCCCGGCTCGCGCACCTCATTGGTTCCGATGAGCAGGTCGACGTAGCCATCGTTGTCTACATCGGTAAAGCAGGGCATGTCGTCCTTCGTATAGGGCAGCAGGCCGGTGCCGGTGGTTGCGCCCTGCGGCTTAAAATTGATGGCATTGGCCGCGCTAAAGGCCACGGGCCGGCCGGCGGCGGCGGTGTTCAGAATGTAATAGAGGATGTTGGTGCCCCGGTCCCAGGCGGCGTAGGCCAGGTCGGTGGCGCCGTCGCGGTTCAGGTCGACGAGCACGGGTTTGAGGCCTTGCAGGCCCTGGGCAGCCAGGCCCAAGTAGTCGCTGCTCACGAACTGGAATACCGGCCGGGCGCGGGTGCCCACGTTACGGTAGTAGGTGAGGCTGGCGCGGTACACGTTGTTCACGCGGTCGGCCCGGTTGCCGATGAGCATATCCGGCAGGCCGTCGCCGTCGAGGTCGCCGAAGGTGGGCGCGGCCCCTTCGCTCACGTCAATCATGTCGTTTTGCAGGAAGCCGGCCGGCTGGCTAGTGTAAACGGGCGCACCGCTGGCGGCCGAATTGGTGAAGAGCTGCACGTTGTTGCGCATACTCACCAAATCCGACACGTTGTTGACCATGTTGGAAGCCACCACCAAATCGGGCTTGCCATCGAAGTTGGCATCGAACTGATAGCCGGCCGGAAATACTGGCACCCGCGCCGGCGCGGCCGCCGACGGAAAGCTGGCGCTGATGCCCACCTGCGTAACCACGGGCAGGGCCGTGGTACCCGAGTTGAGCAGGCGGGCCAGCTCGGGGCAGTTGTCGCGGCCGTCGAGCAGGTCCTGGTCGCCGTCGCCGTCGAGGTCCACCAGCAGCAGGCTGTGGCCGCCAGTGTGGGTGGGCCGGGTGGCCGTGAAGCACTGCTGGCCATTGAGCTTGAACTCGGCACAGCCGCCGCAGGACTGGATGCCGCCCCAGTTATCGGTGGTGAGGGTGAAGGTGAGGGCGCTGCCGCAGGTGCCGGGGCTGTTGTTAATGTACTGCTCGATGAACGACGCGCTGACGAAATCATAGGTCATGATATCGAGCTTGCCGTCGCCGTTCACGTCCTGAATGGCGGGCAGGTTGTAGCCGCCGATGGTGAGGTTGGCCGAGCCCGTGAAATTGCCGGTGAAGCGAATCTGATTAGTGGCCAGAGCAAAGCTGGGCCGGCCATTCACCAGGGCATTGCGGAACACCCGGATTTCGCCGCCGTTGATGTAGGTGAACAGGTCGGGGCGGCCGTCGCAGTCGTAGTCGCGCAGCAGCGCCCAGCCACGCAGGTCGCTGGGGAACAGGCTTTCGTACTGCGGGGCATACTCCCAGCGGCGACCGGCGGTGGTGCCGGGCGCGGCCACGCTCAGAAACGTGTAGCAGCGGCTGCTTTCGTGGTCGAAGGCAAACAGGTCCGGCTGGCCGTCGTTGTTCAGGTCGATGGTGCTGAACTGGGGCGTATTGAAGCCGCCGGCCCAGGCATTGCGCAGGGTATCGGTGCCCTGCACCACCTTGGCCGTGGCCCGGCTCTCAAACCCAAAGGCGGCGCTGCCCGACTGGCCCCAGGTAACCCCGGCAAAAGCCAGCAGCGCCAGCACCAAAGCGTAAGAACGAATCATGGAAAAGAAATTGGGGAAGCGGTGCCGTGCGCGGAACAAAAATCACGCCCACCTTTGCAGCAAGTTACACCCGGTTTGATTTTCCAGTTCCGCAGCATGTTGCTCTATTCCCGTTATTTGGCCGCCGGCGGCCTCGTCAGCACCGATTCGCGCCAGCCCCAGCCCGGCACCCTGTTCTTTGCCCTGAACGGCCCCAGCTTTCGCGGGGCGGCATTTGCGCCGCAGGCCCTGGCCGCTGGCGCGAGCCACGCCGTGGTCGACGACGTGCTGCTGGCCGCCTCCGATCCTATCCGCTACACCTACGCCCCCGACCCGCTGGTGGCCCTGCAGCAGCTGGCCCGCCACCACCGCCGGCAGTTCCGCATCCCGGTGCTAGCCATCACGGGTTCCAACGGCAAAACCACCACCAAAGAGCTACTCACAGCCGTGCTGGCGCAACAGTTCAAAGTGCTGGCCACCATTGGCAACCTCAACAACCACATTGGCGTGCCGCTCACGCTGCTGCGCCTGCGCACCGGCGAGCACGACTTTGCCGTGATTGAGATGGGGGCCAACCACCGGGGCGAAATCGCGGCCTACTGCGAGTGGGCCGAGCCAACCCACGGCCTCATCACCAACATCGGCAAGGCCCACCTCGAAGGATTTGGCGGGGCCGAGGGCGTGGCTCTGGGCAAGGGCGAGCTGTTCGACTACCTCACCCGCACCGGCGGCACGGCCTTCGTGAACACCCTGGATGCGCGCCTGCCGTCGCTGGCGGCGCAGGTGCCCGTTATTCGCACCTATCCCCGCGTGATGGACGACTACCCCGCCACGCTGCTCTCGGCTGCGCCCGCCGTGGCCCTGCGCCTCGGCGACAATACCGAAATAGTGGCCCAGCTCACCGGCGACTACAACTTCCCGAACCTAGCGGCCGCCGCCGCCGTGGGCCAGTTTTTCGGAGTTCCGACCAATAAAATCGCGGCCGCCCTGGCCCGCTACAACCCGCAAAACAACCGCTCGCAGCTCCTGCGCACCCCCGCCGGCAACGAGCTGGTGCTGGATGCTTACAACGCCAACCCCAGCAGCATGGGCGCGGCCCTGCGCAGCTTCGCAGCCCGCCCGGTGGCGGCTGGCCAAACCAAGCTGGTGCTGCTCGGCGACATGTTCGAGTTGGGCGACGAGAGTGCTAAAGAGCACGCGGCGCTGGGCCAGCTGCTGGCGGAGCTACCGCTGCCGCAGGTGCTGCTCATCGGCCCGGAAATGGCGCGGGCGGCGGCGCGGGCCGGCTCAGCCCAGCATTTCGCCACCAAAGCAGAGGCGGCCGAATGGCTGCGCGCCCACCCCGTGTGCGGCCGGCAGGTGCTGGTGAAAGGCAGCCGCGGCATGGCCCTGGAAACGCTGGTGGAGCTGCTGTGATTGGTGAGGTGTGAAATGGTGAGGTGGTGAGTTTGATGTTCAATTGGCCGAAATGCGCAAATCGAACATCAAACTCACCACCTCACCATTTCACACCTCACCACTAAAACGGGCTCACGAAATCCTTGAAGGCCGGCAGCTCATTGTCCTTGCCCGACACGAGCGGGTGCACTTCGGTGCCCCAGTTGATGCCCAGGTCGGCATCGTCCCAGCGCAGGCCGCCTTCGGTGGCGGGGGCGTAGTAGTCGGAGCACTTATAGATGAAGATGGTATTGTCTTCGAGAGCCATGAAGCCGTGGGCGAAGCCGGCCGGAATGTAGAGCATGTTGGCCTTGTGGGCCGTGAGCTCCACCATTTGGTGCTGGCCGTAGGTGGGCGAATCCTGGCGCAAATCCACGGCCACGTCGAAGGCGCGGCCCTGGCCTACGCGCACCAGCTTGGCCTGCGCGTGGGGTGGGCGCTGGAAATGCAGGCCGCGCAATACGCCTTTTTTGGAGTTCGACTGGTTATCCTGCACCCATTGGGCATCGGCTCCGGCCTCGGCCATGAGGCGCTCGCAGAAGGTTTCAAAGAACACGCCCCGGTCGTCGGCGAAAACGCGGGGGGTAAACTCAATCAGGCCGGCTAGGGGGAATTTCTTTACTTCCATCGGGGCAAAGGTAGAAGATTGGGGAATATTGGTTTTATAGTTAGGCCGTAAAAAGAACGGTCATGTTTCGGCTGCGCTCAGCATGACCGTTCTTTTCTTTCTTACTCATTTACTTCCGCTGCACTGCTGCTACTGCGGCAATGTACTTATCGAGCACCAGCCGCTCATCAAACTTAGTTTCGGCGAGGTAGCGGCTGTTCTGGCCCATGCCGCGCAGGTCGGCATCGCTCAGGTGCAGCACTTGCAGCATTTTGGCGGCCAGGTCCTCGCCGTCGCGCACCTGACAGAGGTAGCCGTTGCGGCCGTCCACCACGGTTTCGCGGCAGCCGGGCACGTCGGTGGTTACGATGGGCTTGCCCACGGCGGCCGCTTCGAGCAGGGTTTTGGGGGTGCCTTCGCGGTAGCTGGGCAGCACCACGCAATCGGCGCGGTGCAGGTGGGCGGCCACATCGTCGGAGCGGCCCAGGTATTCGATATCGCCGCTCAGCAGCCACTCCTCAAACGTGGCACGGGGCACGCCCACGCCGCCGGCCTCATCGAGGCTACCGAGCAGCTGAATGCGGGTGCTGGGCACGGCCTGCCGAATGATTTTGGCGGCCTCAAAGTATTCAACCACGCCCTTTTCATAGAGTACCCGCGCCACCATCAGAAACACGAACGGGGTTTGGCGCACGAACCCGGCGGCGGGCCGGAACTTGGTGGTATCAACGCCCGAGCCGGGCAGCAGGTCGGTTATTTCGCTTTTTATCAGGTCATTGTCCAGAAATAGCTGCCGGTCGTCGCCGTTCTGGAAAAACACTTTGGCCGGGAAGCGGAATGCGAAGCGGTAGAGCCCCAGGGCCACCTTGCTCACGAAGTTTTTGATGATAAACACCGTGCCCAGCCCACTCACGTTGTTGATGCTGGGGATGCCCGCGATGCGGGCCGCAATGCTGCCGTAGATATTGGGCTTGATGGTGTAGTGCAGCACCACATCGGGCTTTTCACGCTTATAAATCTGGTAGAAACGGCGCGTAAGGGCGGCATCCTTCACGGGGTTGGTGCCCTTGTTCTCCATCAGAATGGGCACGAAGCGGCAGCCCAGCTCGGTTTCGAGGCGCGCCGAATAGTCATCGGGCGGGGCAATGGCCAGCACTTCGTGGCCAGCGGCCTGCAAGGCCCGCACGAGGCTGGCGCGGAAATTCCAAATGTTCCAGCTGGTATTGATGACGATGGCGACGCGCAAGACGGTGAGTAGTGAGTGGTGAGATGGTGAGTTCCGGGGCAAAGGTCGACCTTACGGATTTTACCCACACCTGTTTATTCAAACACTCACCATTTCACCTTTTCGCCGGTACTTTGTGGGCGCTTTGCGTGTTATGCCTGCCATGAACCTTCAACTTTCAGCCTTTCTGTTTCTGCTGGCGCTGCTGCCGCAGGTGGCTTCGGCCACGCCGCCGGTGCTACCGGGCCAGCTTATCTTCCAGAAAAACTGCGTGCGCTGCCACGGAGCCAACGGCAAGCGCGGCCTCAATGGCGCGCATGACCTCACCAAGAGCAACCTCAACGCGTTCGGCCGCACCTACCTCGTTACCAATGGTATGGGCAAGATGCCGGCCTTCGGCAAATCCCTTATGCCCGAGCAGGTGCAGCAGGTTGTGGCCTATTCGCTTACTTTGAAGTAACATTGAGCGTCATGCCGAGCGCAGCCGAGGCATCTCGCGTGCCGAAGTAATTCAATCGTATTGATTAGTGGCAGCACGCGAGATGCCTCGGCTGCGCTCGGCATGACGTTCTTTTTGGCCGGAACTGCGTTTAGCTTATTCTGACCCATCCAATACTGATTACAACCCCATCCCATGGCAAATACCCAATCCGGCGGCCGCAAGCCCGGCAACAGCACCCGCCACGTCGGCGCCGTCGACGGCGTGAAAGGCCGGGCGGGCCGCATCCTCCTGAAAGCGACCGACAACGGCACCTACGAAACGGCTAAGGAGCACGAAACCGCTGTACTCATTTCCGTGCCCCCGCGCCGGCAGTCCGAAGCCCAGACCACCGAATACCTTGACGAGCTGGCATTTCTGATTGAAACCGCCGGTGCCACCGCCACCAAGCGCTTTGTGCAGCGCCTCGAAAAGCCCGACATCCGGACCTACGTGGGCGAGGGCAAGCTGGCCGAAATAAAAGCCTACGTGCAGCACGAAGGCACCAGCATGGTGGTGTTTGACGATGACCTGTCGCCGTCGCAGCTGCGCAACCTGGAGGCCGAGTTGCTGGTGAAAATTGTGGACCGATCGCTGCTTATTCTCGATATTTTCGCGCTGCGGGCCAAGTCGGCCACCTCGCGCACGCAGGTCGAGCTGGCGCAATATCAGTACTTATTGCCCCGCCTCACCGGCCTCTGGACTCACCTGGACAAGCAGCGCGGCGGCGTGGGCATGAAGGGCCCGGGCGAGACGGAAATTGAAACTGACCGCCGCATTGTGCGCGACCGGATTGCCTTCCTCAAAGAGAAGCTCGAAGACCTCGACAAGCAGAGCCATACCCAGCGCAAATCGCGCGGCGGCAACATTCGGGTGGCGCTGGTGGGCTACACCAACGTGGGCAAGAGCACGCTGATGAACGTGCTGGGCAAGGCCGATGTATTTGCCGAAAACAAGCTCTTCGCCACCGTGGACGCGACCACGCGCAAAGTGGTGCTCGAAAACACGCCGTTTTTGCTTTCGGACACGGTTGGGTTTATTCGCAAGCTGCCTACTAAGCTGATTGAAAGCTTCAAGAGCACGCTCGACGAGATTCGCGAAGCCGATTTGCTGCTGCACGTGGTGGATATCTCGCACCCCAATTTTGAGGAGCAGATTCAGGTGGTGAACGATACGCTGGTCGACATTGGTGCGGCCGACAAACCAACCCTGCTGGTATTCAACAAAATAGACCAGTACAAGCACGACGATGTAGAGATGGACCCCTTCGGCGAAGTGCTGGATGCCGAGGACGATGGCACTGCCCCGCGCCCGCCGCTTGAGCAGCTGCAGGCCACCTACATGGCCAAGCTACACGACCCGGTGGTATTTATTTCGGCCCAGGACCGCACCAATATGGAAGAGTTACGCGAGCTGCTGGGCAAGCGCGTAGTGGCCCTGCACCAGCAGCGCTACCCTTACCAGGCCAACACCTGGGCCAGCGAATAGCCCAATCGGTCCGGCGGCATTAACAAATTTTTGCCGGGCCGGCCGGGCATGAACGTTACGTGAATATTATCGTAGGGGCGAAGGCCGGGCTTTATCAGGCTTGTCCTTACCCAAAACTCAAACGCCCTTCCGGCCATGTGGCTGGAAGGGCGTTTTTGCGCGGTTGCCTATCAGGTTTGCCGCTTTTCAAGCGGAGTCAGCCAGCAAAAAGGGGCCTTGGCGTTACCTCGGAGAAGTCGGGAAAAGATTTGGGTAAGGACAAGCTTTATCAGGCCCGGCCTTTTCTGTTATGATGCAGGTGCGTTTTCTTCGTTTGGGTGGCCTGCTACTGCTGGGTTTGGGCCGAGCCACCGCGCAGGATATTCCCGTGTACCCGCCGCCCGCGCCGCTCGACACGATGGGCCTGGGCCGCACCGACGGCCAGACGTTCGCCAACTCGCAGGTGGTGGGCATGGGCCCGAGCAAGGGCCTGATTATAAAATACGAACGGATTCCGGGCAACTTCACCCTGCGCAGCACGGCCGTGGGTGGGGTGGGCGACTACAACACCACCGTTAGCAAAAACGCCAACCTCGTTATCAAGGCCTACGCGCCGCTGCTCAACCACCCGCACCTCAAGCTGATTCTGGGCCTGAACTACGACCGGCAGGAGTTCCAGTTCAGCTGTAGTACTCCCCAAAAGCTGGACAGGTTAAGCGGGCTAGCTTAGCTCGATTATGACCCCAAAACGCACCCGCCGTCGCTATACGGCCGAGTTCAAAGCGGAGGTGGCGCTAGCCGCCCTCACCGAGCGCCAGCCATTGGCCGAGCTGGCCGCTCACTACCAATTGGCTACCGCTCAAATCACCCGTTGGAAGCTGCAACTGCGTGAGCAGGCCACCCAGGTTTTCACCGAAGCGCCTGCGGCCGGCACGCCCTTACCCGACGTCGAGCCCCTCTACGCGGCCATCGGTCGGTTGCAAATGGAAAACGCGCTGCTAAAAAAAACGCTACCCCGATGAGCACGGCCCAACAACGGGTCCTGGTTCAGGCCTCGGACCCGGCCGGTAGCTCGGTCGCCGCTCGCTGCCAAGCCCTGGGCCTGGCCCGCAGCAGCTTCTACTACCAGCCCTGCGGAGAAAGTGCTTACAACCTGGAGCTCATGCGCCTGCTCGATGAGGAGTTTACCGACCACAACTTCAAAGGAGTGCTCGGCCTGCGCGACCACCTGCGCCTGGCCGGCCACGCCGTCAATGCCAAGCGCGTGCGCCGCCTCGTGCGCCTGATGGGCCACGAGCCGATTTATTCCAAACCGCGCTTGTCCATTCCTGGTCAAGGCGTTACACCCTACCCGTACCTACTGCGGGACCGCCCGGCCACCGCCCCGAATGAGGTATGGAGTACCGACATCACGTACGTGCCCATGGCCAAGGGCTTTCTCTATCTGGCCGCCGTGCTCGACTGGCACTCGCGCTACGTGCTCAGCTGGCAGCTCTCCAACACGCTCGACGTGGGCTTTTGCCTGCAAGCCCTGGCCGATGCGTTGCGCCATGCTCCGGCTCCCTACATCTTCAACTCCGACCAGGGCAGCCGGTTCACCAGCCTCGCCTACGAACAAGCTTTGCTGGACGCCGGCTGCCGCATCAGCCGCGACGGCCGCGGCCGCGCCACCGACAATGCCTTCATCGAACGCCTCTGGCGCACGGTCAAATGGGAACATATCTATCTTATCCCGGCCGATGACGGCCAGCATCTGCACCAGCAATTAACCGCGTACTTTGCCTACTACAATCATCGCCGACCCCATCAAAGTCTCGGGGGCCAAACGCCCGCCCACGTCTACCAAACCAACACAACATTCAATCATAACAATATTACTTAACAAGCCCCGCTAAACTGTCCAGTTTTTGGGGAGTAGTACACGGCCGTGATTCGGCCCGTGGACGCGGTGCACTGGTACCTGTTCCGCGCCAAAACCGAGCTCAACGGCGACTACAATTCCGACGAGCTTAGCGTGAGCGACTACCTAAAAGTCACTTCCGAATTCATCTACGGCTGGAAGCGCAGCTCCACGTTTGCCTGGGGCATCGGGGTGCAGCTGGGCTACAACCTGGGCCGCCAGAGCCTCTACCCAGTCATCGTGTACAACCGCACGTTTAATCCGCGCTGGGGCGTAGAGGCGCTGTTTCCGGCCCGGGTGCTGGTGCGGCGCAACCTGTCGTCCAACGCGCTGCTGTTTGCCGGCTACGAGGTGGCCAGCAATAACTACAATATCAAGCTGCGCAATGCCTGCGCCGCGCCCAACAACTCCAAAGTCACCTCGCTGGAGCTGCGCCAGATTGACCTGAAATTCCGCCTGCGCTACGAGCGTGAGCTCCTCTTCTTCCTCTGGACGGGCATTGAGGCCGGCTACCGCTATAACTACCAGCTCAACGCCTTCGACCGCACCAACAACACCCGCGACCGCCTCATCGACAGCCAGCTCGGCGGCACGCCCTACGCCAGCCTGGACCTGTTCATCGTGCCGCCCAAAAAGCTGCTGCAAAAGGCCGCGCGCCGCCGGAAGTAGCGCTTACCTTACACCCTTTGCTTGGCGGCGCTTCAGGCCCTTCAGCCACGCGTAGGTGGCCTCCTGCGCGTGCATAGGCTTCTCCCCTTCCAGCGCTGGGATATAGTCATTCTCAAAATCGCGGGCCTTCACGTTGTCGTTGCGCTGAAAATCGAGCAACTGGCGCACTTCGGCCCGCAGGCTTTCATCGAGGATGGGGAAGGCTACTTCCACGCGGCGGTCGAGGTTACGAGTCATCCAGTCGGCAGACGAGACGTAGACTTTTTCCTCACCGCCGTGGCCAAAGACGTAAACCCGGCTGTGCTCCAGAAAGCGGTCGACGAGGCCGCGCTGGCTGATGTTTTCGCTGAAGCCGGACTGGCCGGGCACCAGCCGGCCAATGCCGCGCACAATGAGCTCGACGCGCACGCCGGCGTGGCTGGCTTCGTAGAGCTTGGCAATCATACCTTCGTCCTCCACGGCATTCACTTTGAGGATGATATAGGCCTCACGGCCCTTTTTGGCCTGCTTGATTTCGTAGTCGATGAGCGCGTTCAGGCTGGGGCGCAGGCCGAAGGGAGCCACCAGCAGCTGCTGCAGCTCGGGCACCACGCTTTGGTCGCGCAGGTACTCAAACACGGCGGCAACCTCTTCGGTCAGGCGCTCATCGGCCGTAAACAGGCCGTGGTCGGTGTAGAGCTCGCTGGTGCTTTCGTTGAAGTTGCCGGTGCTGAAGTAGCCGTAGCGGCGCGTGGTTTCGTCGGCCTCGCGGCGCACGATGACCAGGAGCTTGCTGTGTACCTTGAGCTCGGGCGGGGTGAAGATGACGTGCACCCCGGCCCGCTTCAGCTTATCGGCCCAAAAGAGGTTGGACTCTTCGTCAAACCGCGCTTTCAACTCCATTACCACCGTCACCTGCTTACCGCTTTTGGCGGCTTTGAGCAGGGCTTTCACCACAGCGCTTTTGCTGGCCACGCGGTAGAGCGTGATGTTGATGACGGCCACGCGCGGGTCGGTGGCGGCTTCGCGCAGCAGGCGCGTCACGTAGTCGAACGACTGGTAGGGCGGGTGCAGCAGGTGGTCGCGCGCGCCGATGACGGCCAGCAGACTGCCCGTGCGCGGCAGCGTGGGGTGCGGCAGCGCGGGCCGGGGCGGGTAGTGAAAATCGGCCTCGCCGAAATCGGGAAAGCCGAAGAAATCGCGGAAGTTGTGGTAGCGGCTGCCCTCCACCAGCTCCTCGTCGGTGATGCCGGTTTTCTGCCTGATGGCGCGCAGCACTTCCCGGGGCATTTCGGGGTCGAAGAGCAGGCGAGCGGGGAAGCCGGTGGCGCGCTTGGCCAGGCTGCTGCGGATTTTCTCCATCAAATCGCCCGAAACCTCTTCCTCGATATCCAGCTCGGCATCGCGCGAGAGCTTAATGGCATTCACTTCGACCTGCTGATAGGCCGGAAACAGACTGGCCGCGCCCACCCGAATCACATCGTCCAGAAACAGTACGTAGCGCTCCTCGCCTTCGTCGGGCAGGCGCACGAAGCGGCTGCCATGGCGCTTGGTAGGCAGCTCCATTATCAGCACCCGCTCATCGTCGGGCCGTCTTTTGGCTTTGCCAGCGGCGGCGTGGGGCTGGCTGAGGAAGAAGGTGAGGTAAACGGCCTGGTCCTTGAGAAAGAGGTGGTGCAGGGTGTCATCGAGCACCATGGGCGAGAGCAGGTCGCGCACGTTTTCGGCAAAGTAGCGGGCCGTCCACTCGCGCTGCTGGTCGGTGAGGGTGGCCTCGGTGAGCAGGTGAATGCGGCGGCGGTTGAGCTCGGGCAGCAGCTGCTCGCGGAACGTGGCCCCGAATTCCTG
This sequence comes from Hymenobacter siberiensis, assembly GCF_018967865.2. Classification (NCBI taxonomy): domain Bacteria; kingdom Pseudomonadati; phylum Bacteroidota; class Cytophagia; order Cytophagales; family Hymenobacteraceae; genus Hymenobacter; species Hymenobacter siberiensis. The sequence continues at coordinate 607,745 of NZ_JAHLZY020000001.1, read as the reverse complement.
CTGCTGCCGCGCCACTTCGGCCAGCACTTCTTTCAGCTGCCGCTTGGGGCTTTCGCCGAGCTTGGCGCGGGTTTTCTTTTTGAGCTTCGTCAGCCGCCGCAACGTGGCCACGCGCACCTTAAAAAACTCGTCGAGGTTGCTGCTGAAAATAGCCAGAAATTTGAGGCGCTCCAGCAGCGGCACGGTGGGGCACTGGGCTTCCTGCAATACGCGGGCGTTGAAACGCAGCCAGCTCAGGTCACGGGAAAGGGTTTTCAATTGATTATGCGGGTTGGTGAACCAAGCGTTTAACGGAAAAAGAAAGCACAACGGTCATGCCGAGCGCAGCCGAGGCATCTCGCTCGCATCGTTGCAGCGATTGGGTTACTGCTCTACACGCGAGATGCCTCGGCTGCGCTCGGCATGACCGTTCTGTTAAATTCGTTCAACCCAAACCCTACTCTACCCTACTATTTTTCAGGTACAAAAACGGGGCAGCCCGACCTTTGGGGTTACGACACCACCAAAAACCCGTTCTGCCCCGTGAAGCAACACTTCGCCGCTAAAATTACGACGCTTTTGCAGCAGGCCCCGTTTGTGGGCCACTTGTCCCGCCAAAAGTTTGTGGGCCAGTTTATTCTTGGCCTGATAAAGAGCCGCAACGTGCAATTCGGCGAGGTGGCCCAGCACCTCAATGACGCGGCCAAGCCCGCCTCGAACGAAACGCGCATTCAGGACTTTTTCCGCGAAGTAGACCTCAATTACGTACTGGTGGCCAGGATTTTACTGAGTTTGTTGCCTGCGCAGGGCAAGCTGCGCTTATGCCTCGACCGCACGGAGTGGGACTTCGGCCAGTGCCAAGTGAACATCCTGCTCGTCACCGTCGGCACGGGCGAGGTCCACGTGCCCCTTTATTGGCACCTGCTCGACAACCGCAGCGGCAACTCCAACGCCGCCGACCGCATCGCGGTGCTCGAAAAGTGCCTGGCCTTGCTGGGCAAAGACCGCATCGGCCTGGTCGTGGGCGACCGGGAATTTGTCGGCCATGCGTGGTTCAAGTGGCTCAAAGACAATGGGCTTAATTTTGTCATGCGCCTGCCCAAGCACCACTGCCTGACCCACGCCGACGGCCGGCGGCAGGCCGTGGCCGACCTGGGCCTGGTGCCGGGGCAGGTGCGCCGCTTCGCCCACGTGCAGGTCGACGGAGTCTGGGGGCAGGTCTGGGTCAAGGCCGTGGCGGCGGACGCGTTTGTCTTCCTGTTTGCCACGGCCGGTCTGAACCACCTCGAGCAACTCTATGCCAAGCGCTGGACGATTGAGCAATGCTTTCAAAATCTGAAAGGGCGGGGCTTTAACCTGGAAGCCACCCACTTGCGCTGTTTCCAAAAGCTGCGCAAGCTCGTGGCCCTGGTCAGCCTGGCCTACGCGTTTTGTCTGGGCGTGGGCGCGGCCGCCCACGGCGGCCGCCAGCCCATTGCCCGCAAAAACCACGGCTACCGGGCCGCCAGCCTGAGCCGCCACGGCCTCAATCTGCTCCGCCAACTCGCCCGCCCGCTGACCCTGCCCGAGGACCCATTGGCCCGCTTGGTTGAAACGCTACTGAACTGGATTACGAGGCAACTTGCTAAAAATCAATTACTAAAAATAGTAGGGTAGAGTACCCAAACCCTACTCCGCGTTGCGCGGGTAGTCGTAGAAATAAAACTCGGCGTTCACCTTGCTCACTTCGGCCCAGTGCTCGCAGGCGAAGCGCAGGCAGACCACGGCGGCGGTGGGCATTTCGTTGAGGCTGGAGGGCGAAAGCTCGTTGGCCGTTTCGGTGATGGTGGGGTTGTGGCCCACCACCAGGGCCGAGGCAGCCGAATCGGGCAAGTCTTTGATAATGGCGAGGAAATCGTCTACGTCGGCCCCGTAAATGCCGGGCTCGACCTTGATTTTATCGTGCGGGTACTGCATTTCGCGGGCCACCAGCACGGCGGTGTTCATGGCGCGCACGGCCGGCGAGCTCACCACGATATCGGGGCAAATGCGGCGCTTGGCCAGGGCCTGACCCATGAGGGGGGCATCGTCGCGGCCCCGGTCGTTGAGGGGGCGCTCCTGGTCGCTGAGCTCATCGAAGCTCCAGCTGGATTTGGCGTGGCGAAGGAGATAGAGGGTTTTCATGGGGACGAAGCTAACGGGCTTTTGCTTACCGGGGAGGTTAGGAAAAGGTTATGGACGGTCTGGGTTCGGCGGAGCTGTGCCGCTGCACCTTCCCTGCCCGCGAAGCCCGAAGTACATGAGGGCCATTGCTCCGCCAGCGGCCGACGTGGCGGCCGGGACGGGAGAACAGGGCTGGCCTTTTCCCTCAAAAGCGCGTCATTATCGATTCAAGCGCCAAGCGTATCTTCCAGCCATGAATCCTACCGCTCCCGACTACCACCAGCTGCTCACTGCCGTGAAACAGCGCGTTCGCGAAGCCCAGTACCAAGCCTTGCGGCAAGTCAATCAACAGCAAATCCAGCTCTAATAGGACCTGGGCCAACTCATTGCCGAGCGCCAGCAACAGCACGGCTGGGGCAAAGGCGTAGTCGAGAACCTGGCGCACGACCTGCAAATGGAGTTTGTGGGCATGAGCGGGTTTTCGTCCCGCAACCTATGGTACATGCGTGATTTTTACCTGGAATACATTGGAGTTGTTTAGAAAGTCACAAAAGGTCCCCGAACGGTCATGCAGCGCTGCGCGCTGCATGACCGTTCGGGGACTTTCTAAACAGCTTCGAAGTCTTGTTCGACGTGGTATGAGTTCCGGGCCATGCTTTTCAAGGTGCACGGAGTTACCTACCAAGGTGAGCTTTTTGTTCGCTAGGCAAGGTGTAAATGTGGTCATTGAGAACGACAAGGCGGCGGTGCTGGCCTATTAATGGTGGCACGCGAGATGCTTCGACTCCGCTCAGCATGACGGTCATATCAACATGATGTTCTTTCTTTATTGACAGAGGCTACAACACAAAAGAGCCCCGACCAACCGGCCGGGGCTCTTTTATTTTCAGTAGCGCAGAAAGGCTATTCTTTCACGAAGCGCTGGTGCGAGGTTTTGCTGCCGTCGCTCACGCTCAGCGTGTAGATGCCGGCGCGTAGCGAAGCCACGTTCAGCTGGCCATCCACGAAGGACAGGCCCTGGATTTCGCTGCCGCGCACGTCGTACACGCGCACCGAGAAGGCCTGCTCGGGGTCCATGCTCAGCGGGCGGGCAATGCTCAGCACGCTACTGGCTGGGTTGGGGTACAGCGTGTACTGGTCGGCCAGGCCGGTGGTGCCGCTGGTGCGGGCCGTGGTGGCATCGAGGCGGGCCCCACCGGTTACGGTGATGGTGTAGTCCTCGGTTTCGCCGTAACTGTAGCTGCCGCAGCTGGTGGTGGCGCTGGCATCGCTCAGCACTACGCGCATGCGGGTGTTGCCGCTTTTGGCCGTGGTGGGCACCGTGAAGGAGCCCGTGCGGGTGGTAGCAGCCGTGCTGGCGGCGGCCGATACGACCAGCTCACCGGCATCGGTGAACACGCCGTTCTGGTTGTAGTCGATGTACACGTTCACGTACTCCGAGTAGGCCGTGCCCACAAAGCCGGCCGAGAAGCTGATGGTTTGGGCCGAGCCGGCGGCTACGCTGGTGCTCAGTGCGGTGCCGTCGTAATAGCCGCCATCGGCGCCCGAGGTGCGGGCAATGGTGCCCAGCTTCACGTAGTCGATATACTCATAGGCTACGCTGGCACCCTTGCTGGTGCAGTAGGTAACGGTGGGGGGAGGCGTGGTGCCGCCGCCGCCGCTCGGGGCTACGCCGCCCTGCGAGGTGAGCAGGCCCACGCGGGCCCCGCCGGTGCCAAACAGCGCGTTCATGCGCGAGCTCTGGCCGGTCGAGAACATGAACATGGCGTTGTCGTCCACGTAGTCCATGTAGTTCATGAACATGTCGCCGTTGGGACCGTTCGAGCACGATACGTGCGGGAACACGGGCTTACCGTAGTTCTCAGCGCCCTGGTTAGGGGTGTCGGCCACGTTATCAGTGCCGGTGCAGGCGCCGTTGTCATCGCCCCAGATGTGATTCAGGTTCAGCCAGTGGCCCACTTCGTGGCTGGCGGTGCGGCCCAGGTTGTAGGGCGCGGCCACGGTGCCGGTGCGGCCGATGTACACGGGCGAAATCACGACGCCGTCGGTAGCCGCCGCGCCGCCGGGAAACTGCGCATAGCCCAGAATGCCACCGCCAATGGTGCCCACCCACAGGTTGAGGTACTGGCTGGCGTTCCAGGCGTCGAGGCCGCCGGTGCTGGCTTTCTTGATTTTATCGGCAGTGCCCCAGCTGGTGGTGGTGCTGCTTTTGCGCTCGATGCCCGTGGTGGCGAGGCCACTGGGGTTGCGCTTGGCCAGCACAAACTGGATGCCCACGTCGGCCACCTGGCCGGCGAAGGCGCTGGGGGTTTTGGTGTAGTCGGGGTTCAGCTTGTGGTAGTCCTCGTTCAGCACGTCAATCTGCGACTGAATCTGGGCATCAGAAATGTTCTCGCCCGTTGTGCTGTACAGCACGTGCACCACCACCGGAATGGTGAGCGTGACGGCGGAAGTGGCATTGGTGGCCGGGTTGTTTTTGGCAAATTGCACGGCCTGGCTGTTGATGACGGCCATGCGCTGAGCCAGGCCGGGGTCGGCGGCGAGCTGGGCGGCCAGCACTTCTACCGAAGCACAGGTACGGTGGGGAGCGGGTGCCTGGGCACTGGCCGAATTAGTGGTGAGCGCAAGACCCAAAAGACTCAGCGCAGCGGCGTAAACATTTACTTTCATTCAAACAGGAATTTGGTGGCAAAAATGGTTTATGGACTGGCAAGCTATTGAAAATATGGCAATATTATTAATAAAATTCCGGAATTGGTTGCGTTTTTCTCAATCTATTATCTTATTCCATTATTTACCCGCTAATCAACCGGGAAAACTCACCGGGTTTTCATTTTAGACTCAGTAAAAAAATTATGGTAAAACAAAAGAGCCGCCCAAGTGGACGGCTCTCAGAGGGATAAGTCATTATTAGTCGGCCATAAACCCTGCACTAACAATACATTAGAACAGGAAGTCGAACCCGACGAACACCAGCTTCTCCTCGCCTACCGAGTAGGTGGCATTGATGATGGCTGCCTTGAGGATATCGACGTAGATGCCGCCGCCGAAACCGCTGTGGAAGGCATTTAGGCCGGTATAAGTGCCGGTGTCGTTGTCGGAATATACGCGGCCGATATCGGCCAGGCCCATCACGCCAAACTTGCCGGGGAAGAGGTAGGCATTGAAGGAAAACAGCTCCAGGCGCGGCTCAAAGTTGGCATACACAGCCGTGCGGCCCGCGAAGCGGGTGCGGCGGTAGCCCCGCAGGTTGGTGGTGCCGCCCAAGGTGTTGGCCTGGTAAAAGCGGTAGTCGCCGAAGTTGTGCTGGTAGCCAATGCGGCCAGCGTAGGTGAGGTGGAAGGGGAAGTTGGGCGTGAGGTAGGCCCGTACCTCGGTGCTGAAGCGCCCAAAGCTCAGGCTTTCGCTGTTGAGCTGCCAGTTATACTGGTACTCGTTGTACCAGCGCAGGCCGATGCGGGGGTTTTTGGCCGAGGAGCTGGCGTCGAGGTTCAGGTACATCAGGCCGCCGAGGTACTGGTTGGTCTGGAAATCGGAGGCGCGCACGCCGAAGCGGCGGTTTTCGTAGGTGGTCACCCCGCTCTTGTTGGTCAGGCTGTCTTTGATAACCGAGCCGATGGGGTCTTGCTCGATGCGGAACTGGTCGTACTGCGGCCCGATGCCGAACTTAAGGAAGTTGAACAGCTTGCGCTCGAAGGTGGGCGCAATGGTGAGCCGGTTGAAGCGCACGCGGTAGGCGCTGTTCACGCTGCGGTTGGTAACCACGCCCCGGTTCTCATCCTTGGTAGCCAGGTTCACCGTGTTGTTGCCAATGCCGAAGAAGTTGTACAGCAGCTGCGGGCCGTAGTACTGGGCGGCAATGTGCAGGTCGGTATTCTTGAAAATACGGGTAAACTGGCCCATGTAGCGGATGTTGTAAGCCGCGCGAGCCGGCGCGAAGTTGGCCGTGATGCTCTGCTCCCACGAATACGGCTCGCGGCGGAAGCCGTAGTGCCGGTAGGTCACGCCGCCGCCCAGCAGCACGCCATCGTCAATGTTGTAGCCGAAGTACAGGGCCGGGCCCACGTAGTCGAGACGGTAATCCTTCAGGTCAAAGCGGTGCGGGTAGTCGTAGCGGCTCACCTCGTAGCCGGGCTCCAGGCGCTGGCGGGCTTCGGAGCTGGTGTTGATAACGTTGCCGGAATCGGCGTCGTAAATCTGGGTTTTGTGGAGCAGGCCGCCCACGTGGTCGCGGGTGGTGATGGAGTCGCGGCCCGTACCGGCGATGATGCGCAGCTTCACGCCGCGCTTCACGTCGCCCTTCACGTCGTACACGTCTTTGCCGGCAATGCCGTAGAGGCGTACCTCGTCGGTCACGGCATCGTCGAAGGTGCGGTCGTAGAGGATTTTGGTCAGCTTGCCATCCTTGTTAATCTTCTGCATCACCACGCGGGTTTTGCGGTCGGCAAGGCGCTCCACGGTAAACTTCTCGTTCTTTTTGGAGCCGCGCACTTCCACTATTTCGGCCAATAAGTCGGCGTACTTACCGGCCACGTCGGGCAGCAGGTCGCGGCGGCTTTTCAGCTTGGCGATGATTTCCTTGCCGTGCAGGTCGTAAATTTCCTTGGGCCATTTATCGCGGAAGGCCTTCTCGATTACCTCATCGGTGAGGTGGGCTTTCATGTAATCGGCCTCCTTTATCCAGTCCTGGCGGGTCACGGCGCTCATAAACACCCGGTCGTTGCTCATACCGGTCTGGTTCAGGCCCTTATAGTCGGCGTAGTCATACCCGAAGTTCTGGAAGTTGCGGATGGCAAACCTGCGCGAAATGATATAGGGCAGCACGCCATCGCCCTTAAAGAAGGCAATGTCGCGGTCTTCGGGCACGGCCGTGAAGGTGCGGTCGCCGCCCTTATCCTTCGTTTCGCTCCAGCGCCACTGGTCCTCGTGCCGGTCCCAGTCGCCAATCCACATATCGAAGAGGCGCGAGCGGGCGAAGGCTTTCTGGTTCACCTGGTTGTCGTTGTCGTCGAGCAGGCGGGTCAGCATCTTCTCGGTGCCCACCAGGTTTTTGGCGAAGCCCAGGCTGGCCACATTGTCCTGGCTGTCCTTGGCGTCTTCTTCCAAGGCGGCGGGCAGGTTGGCAAACTGCGCGTAGTACTGCCCCAGCAAGGGGTCCTGCGGAATGTAGACCGGCACCGGGTTGGTGTGCAGAATGCCGGCTGCCGTGCCCAGCGGCGGCAGCACAAACGACGCATACGGGTGCTGGGCCGAAATCTGGTCCTGCAGCACGGCCTTGGCCAGGCCGGTGCGCAGCTGCTCGGGCAGCACGGCGGCGGGGTCTTTGTCGATGCCGCGCAGGGTGAAGTTGTAGCCCACCTCGTTGCGCACTTTCAACGAGGCGGTTTGCTTGCCGCCGCCGGTTTTGTAGGGCATCAGGCCGTCTTTATCGTTGGCCAGGTCCAGGGTGCGGAATTTCACGGGCGTGGCCCACTCCTTGCGGTAATGCTCGCCCAGCAGCCAGTTGTGAAAACCGCCGTGGCGGTCGTAGTTCGCGTTGATGGCCACCGTCACGGAGCTGTCGCGGTAGTCGGGGCGCGTGGTCGGAATCGGGGCCTTGGCGATGGCGGCTTCGGCCTTTTGCTGCTTCTTTTTCTTGTCCTTTTTCTTTTCCTCAATGGCCGCTTCCGTCTGGGGCAGCTTCTGGCCGCCGGCCTGGCCATTGGTGGTGGTCAGCACCGTTTCGGAAAGGGGCTCGGCGGGCGTGGTGGCAATGGTGCCCGTGGTTTTGGCATACATCGGCGTGCGGAACACGCGGCGGGCCGTCTGGCCATTACCCTGCGGAATGAAGTACTCGCTCCACACCTGGCCGTCGTCGTAGTAGTTCACCACGGCAAAGCCCTTCTCCTTATCCGAGAAAATGGCCCCGCCGCCGTCACCGGGCTTCACGTGCTGGGTTTTGCAGCCCGAGCCGCTGGTGATGAAGTGCGTGCTGCCCTCCGTGTAGTATTGCAGATTGTGCTCGTGCCCGGCGGCGTACACCACGTTGGGGTATTTGGCAAAAATATCGAGCAGCCCCTTACGGTAGGCCTGGTACATGGGGTGCGGAATGTCCTGGCTGATGCCGCCGTACTTGCGCGCAAACGGGTAAATCGAGCCAATGACGGGCAGCGGAATGAAAGCGTATTTGAACACAATGCTCAGGGGGAAAATATGGTCGGCCAGCGTGAAGTAACCGCCATGAATGCCGTCGCTGAACAGCGGATGGTGGGCAAACACCATAATGTGCTTGTCCTTATTGCGGGCAATAATCTCCTCCAGCGCCGCAAATACGTCATCGTTGTTATCGGCCCCGCAGGCCCCGTTCAGGCCGAAAGGCCGGTTGGTGGGCGGCGTCAGAAACCACTGCGAGTTCAGGGCGATGAGCACCAGGTCGTCCTGCACGCGCACCTCAAACGGGCCGGGGCAGCCGTCGCGGGGCAGGAAAAAGTCGCCGGTGTAGGAGAAGGCCGTCGAGTCCTTGCGCATGTACTGCTCCACAAAGGCCTGCTCGCGGTTGACCTGTTCCAGGCCGCCGGCCGTGCCCTGAATCCAGTCGTGGTTGCCGGGCGTCATGTACTTCTCGCCGGGGTAGCCCCGGAAAATATCGAGCTGGGCGGTGAGGCGCTCCTCGGCATTTTTACGGTCGTAGGCCCCTTCCTCAGGCATGCCGTAGTTGTACACGTTGTCGCCCAGGAAGATGGTGGTGCTGTTTTTACCGGCCTTCATTATCTCCTGACGCAGGAAATTCAGGCTCGGCTCGCCGCCCTTGGCCACCGGAATGGGATTACCCACGTCGCCAATCAAGAAGACGCGGTAGCGGATGCGGGTCGAGTCCGGAGGCGTATTGCGCGCCCAGTTCACGCCGGCCTTGCGGTAGTTGGGGCGGCTGGTGTGCGGGTTCTGGTCCGACTCGCCGGGCTCGGGAAGCTCCCGCTGGGTTCCGCGGGACTCTTTGGGCGCTTTGGGGGTTTTGAGAGCAGCTTGCTGAGCCGTGGCAACCAGCGGCAGGCAGCAAGCAAGCAGAAAAGTGAACCGGCGAAATAAGTACATGAAATAAAATTACGAGGCGAAGAACTGGCTACGCCGCAGGACCCGGACAAATACAAAAATACGGCGGCCGGCCGGCAAAGGTCCGGCGCCATAGCGCCCGATACGCAAAGCACGGCAGTGCGGTTTGGCCGGGGTTTTCAACTTCCGGCGGGCGCTTCGCGTTGAAAGCCGGCGGACCGGCCAAATGCGCCGCCGTAGCTTCGCGTATCATGAAAGAAATTATCCCCGAATCCGTCGAAACTTCTGCGGCGTCCGCACCGGCTGCATCGGTGGAAACCCCGGCTCCGGCCGCGCCCCCGGCGGCCCCCGCCCCCGAGGAGCCGCTTGCGGCAGAGGCCGACAAAGCCCCCAAGGCCAAAACCTCGGCCCTGACAAAAGCGGCGCAGGCCTACATCACCGACCTGTTTGCCAAAGAATTATCGCCCAAGCTCACCTACCACACCCTGGGCCACACCGAGGCCGTGGTGAAGGAGTGCCGCGCCCTGGTCCCCGCCGCCAACCTCAGCGCCGACGACACCGAGAGCCTGCTGCTGGCCGCCTGGTTTCACGACTCGGGCTACCTTGATGTGTACGACGGCCACGAGTTTCGCAGCATGGAGCGGGCCGGGGCCTGGCTGGCCAAACACGACCTGCCCAAAGCCCGCGTCGAGCTGATTCAGGGCCTGATTAAGGCCACGCACCGCGACTCGCCGCCCGAAACCGAGCTGCAAAAAATCCTGGTCGATGCCGACATGAGCAACCTGGCGCGCGACGACTACCGCTCCCGCGCCGAGCTGCTGCGCACCGAGTGGGAGCTAGTGCTCGACAAAACCTACTCCACGCCGGAGTGGACCGAGCTGCAGCTTAACTTCATGCTGGCCCACAAGTACTTCTCCCAAGCGGGCAAAGACCGGTACAAGAAGGCCCTCAAAAAGCACATCGACGACCAGCGCGACCACCTCAAGAAGAAGGAAAAAAAAACCAAGAAGAAAACCCGGGGAAAGAGCGAAACCTTTGCCGAGCCCAAGCGCGGCATCGAAACCATGTTCCGCACCATGTACTCGAACCACATGAAGCTGAGCGACATGGCCGACAAAAAGGCCAGCATGATGATTCAGCTCAACGCGGTGCTTATCTCGGTCATCATCACCTACCTGGGGGCCAAAATAGGCAAGGCCGGCAGCCTGGCCCCGCTGATGGGTAACAACCCCGTGCTGGCCATTCCGGTGAGTATTCTCCTGATAACGGCCCTGGGCTCGGTGACAACGGCCATTCTCTCGGCCCAGCCCGATGTTACAAGTTTCCACTGGCTCAAGAAAAGCCCCGAAATTGCCACCAACCGCCGCGTCAACCTGCTGTTCTTCGGGCAGTTCACCAAGCTCAACCTCGATAATTTCCAGAGCGGCATGCGCGAGATTATGCAGCAGAAAGACATGCTCTACACCAACATGGTGACGGACATTTACTACCTCGGCGAGGTGCTCACCCGCAAATACCGCCTGCTGCGCACCAGCTACACCATTTTTCTGGTGGGCATTATTCTCACGGCGCTCTCGTTCGGCATCGCGCTGCTGTATAAGTCGTAGGGCGGCGGCGTATGTTCTTATCTTTGTAGCATGGCTGCGTAGTTCAACGGATAGAATAGGCGTTTCCTAAACGCTTGATATGAGTTCGATTCTCGTCGTGGCTACTTGATTTTCAGACAGTTAAAAAATGCCGTTTTCAATTCGAAAACGGCATTTTTATTTATGCACCGGATACAAATTCCTTTTCTGCCATAGAAGTGATGAGAGCAACAGCTAAGCGCCCGTGGTCGAACTCCCAATGATGATTGGGGCAAAGCGCCACCAAATTGGTCAGTTTATTCACCCCAGCGACGAAATCGATGGGTAAAAACTCATTAATGGGCTTGATATGGCATACTTCGTAATGCACATCGTAGCCACAAACCGCACACGCTTTGGGCCGGCTTGATTTGCGGTACGCCAGGCGCGCCAGACTGCGGATTTGGGCGGCGTACTGTTGTAGGGCTTTGGTTTTGAGTTGTTGCAGCGATACCGTAGTCCAATCAACCACGCTCGGGTTACAACTATCACAAGTAGTACGCCGGGTTTGCAGTGCGGCGCCGCAATGCTTGCAGCTGCGAGCAATGGGTTTGCGGCTGGGAAATAGATGTCCGTTTACACGGTTAGCGCACGAGCGGGAGCAATACTTTGCGTTAGCAATTTTAGCACCGCAGTGCAGGCAGTTATTCATGGCTGAAATTACCGCATTAGGCCGGGCAAATTGCTGCGCCAAGGAAAAAAAAAGGACCACCGCTCCTATCTTTTATCCCCCTGATTTCAGACGCAAGCTTGAACCGTAGCAAGCAAAATACCCCCGATATACTTCTGGTTAACACCATAATATTTGCAGTGTATTGTATAAAAACAAGTCTTTGGCAGCTCCCGGCGGTCCTTGTGCTTCGTTCACTTCATCATGGCTAACTCCTACCCCCGCCGCCCCGCCGACGAGGCGCACCGGCTGCAGGCTCTGCGCCCGTATCAGCTCATTACCTCCATTCCAAACCCGCTGTTCGATGACCTGATTCGGCTCACGGCTATGCTTTTCAACGTGCCCATTGCCATTGTGGCGCTGGTGGAAGAAAGCACCGTGCAGTTTCGGCTAAACGTGGGCCTGCCCGCCGGCACCGCCCGGGAGCCCCGCGACGAGAGCCTGTGCTCGGTCGCCATTCTGCAAGGCGATACCACAGTGTTCGAAAACCTCGAAACCGCCCCCTGCGAGCTGGCCGAACCCGGCTTCGTGCAACGGATGAATCTACAGTTTTATGCCGGCAGCCCGCTGCGCACGGCCAGCGGCTTTCCGGTGGGCGTGTTGTGCGTAATTGACCGCTTGCCCCGGTACTTCGGCACCGAAGAACAGGCACTGCTGGAGCGCCTTTCCGACATTGTGATACGCCTGCTGGACCTGCGCATTCAGTTGGAAAATACCGACCTCTACGACCAGATTGAGGCCTCCGTGAACCGCCTTGACACCCTGGCTGAGCTGGCTGAGCTGGCTGAGCTGGCTGAGCTGGCTAAATGGGAAGAAAGCTCCGAAACCGATACCGCTGTAGCCTACCGTACCTCAACGCAGGAAGAAATCGGGCGCGTAGTGGATGCGCTGCACGAGCAGCTTACGGAACGGCTGCACTAGGGCGCGGTGCACGCAAGGGCCTTTCTTACCTTGCGTCTCATGAAACTCCTGCTGCTCGCCGCCGCAGCTGCCACCGCCCAAAAAGTCTTCGAAAACCACGTCCAGTACCTGCACCCCATGGTGGGCACGCAGAAGATGGGCCACACCTACCCCAGCGCTACTATGCCCTACGGCATTGTGCAGTCCTAGCCCGAAACCGCCACGCTCAGCTACGAGCTGAACGCCAAGTATACCCCGACGGCTACCAGTCCTGCGCGGGGCATCACTACGACGCCCGAAGCATCGCCGGCTTCAATCATACCCACTTTAGCGGCACGGGGCACTCCAATTTGGGTGATTTCCTGCTCATGCCCACCACCGGCCCACTCCAGCTCCCGGCCCCGCCAACCGGCCCCGGACCGGATACCGCTCCGCCTTCTCGCACCAGAACGAGGTGGCCGAGCCGGCCTACTACCGGGTGAAGTTCGACGACCACAACATCCTCGCCGAGCGCACGGCCACCACCCGCGTGGGCTTACAACAATACACGTTTCCGGGCACCGAGCCGGCCCACATCATTCTGGATATGATAGCCGGCATCTACAACTACCCCGACAAGAATGTTAGGACTTACGTAAACGCCAGCGTGGGCTGCCTCAATTCGTGTCGCATATATTCATCTAAGAACCCTTGTTTGAGTTGATACACCGTTTTTTGGGTCTGGTAGGCGGCTTGTTTGAGGCATGTCCAGGCCCGCACGGCCAGGGCGATGTGGTTGCGTTGGCTGCGGGCCAGCCGGCACTGGCAGGCCTGCACGCCGGTGAGTTGCTTGCGTTCGCGGTAAAACTGCTCAATCGTCCAACGGACGCTGCTTTCTTGTTCGGCAGCGGCCGTTTCGCGGGGCTCCACCTCGTTGGTCACGAGGTAGTCCGTCCGGTGGGTGGACACCAGTACACGGAAGAGTTTCAGTTTGCAGTCTTCGGGCATTCCCTTTACTTTCAGCATTTTGCCTTGCGCTATCTCCTCGTTCGACCAGCACAGGCAGCCCACCGGCTGGTAGGGCTCTTGGCCGCCGGAATCATCGACGAGGCGGTTACTTTTCAGCGGGCAATAAAACGTCTTGCCCGCTGCCAGCAGCCACTTGAACAGGGCCGTGGTGGCGTACCAACTGTCCATCAAGACCGTGCGGTAGGTAATGCCGCGCGGGGCCAACTGCGCGAGCATGTCGGCCACGTGCTCGAGCTTGGTCTTGCCGTCCACGTCGGGGGCGAAGAGGCGGTAATCAAGGAGCCAGAACTGGTCGGTTTCGGGGTTGACGTACACGCAGGTGACGGCCGATGCCGGCAATCACGCCGTGGGCGTTGCCGCTGTACTGGCGGCGGACCAGTTCGATGCGTCGGCTGTGGTGCTTATCGAGCACCGTGTCGTCGAACAAGACGTAGCCCCGCGCGCTGAACACCACCTGCGGGCGCACCTGCTGCCAGAGCTGACGGGGCGTGAAATGCCGGGTCTTGAGAAAATAGCGCACGTTGTCGTGCGTCAAGCCCTCCAGATGGTCGGCCAGGTACGTGCCCGTGTAATTCACCTGGCTGCTCACCAAAAATTGCCCATAAAGTTGTGCGGTCACTTTCATGGCTTTTCCTTTCAAGTTACACCTTTTGCGTAAGTCCTATGATAAAAATCAGCTTATAGCAAACCTGCAAGTAGTTGACCCTCAATTCGGCAATGTGACCGAAGGATTTAGGCCTTTTGGGTTTCGAATTGACAAAACGAAATATGGGGCTGAGGTTGTGCACATCGCAGGAGCCGTAATTCGAGACAAGCAGAGCAATGCGTTTAGTGTTGACCTCAATCTAAATGGCAAGGATGACAAAGCTTATAAGCTCGAATACGAGTTATAAGCAGACACTATTTGGCACTTGACTTTCAAAAAAGCCGCCCGCTTCCCAACCGGAAGCGGGCGGCTTTTTTGAAAGTCCTGCCGAAACTTACGTCGCGGCCGGTTTCTCCTGGCCGCCCCTGCCGCCGGAGTTGAGTAGCTGGCGGGCCTGTGGGTAGCCGGCGTAGAGCGGGCAGCGGCCGGCTGAGCAGCGTGAAGGCATGCATGTCTTTATCAGTGCTGCGCAGAAAGTTGAACGGCATCCCACCTTACAAAGCAGCCAGTATGGCAAAACCTGTGGTCCTTCCAGGGGGCAACTGTCCTATGTTACCCACATTATTTATTTGTACTAAAAGAATCTATTATTGAAGTACATTTGAGGCATTGGCAACATAATGCATTTTAAAGCAAGAATTATTATAGCAACAGGGTGTGGCGCTTAACCACGCTCCGCCATTGCTTATCTGTCCTTCCCAGCCCGTTTCCGTTCGAAAGCCAAGCGTATGAAAATACCTCATTACTCGCTTACTGCTCTTTTGCTGCTGGGGCTGCTGCTGGGCGCTGCCCCACGCGCCAGGGCCCAACGAACGCAGATAAAGGGGTTCGTTGATGCGGTGACCTACTACCAAAACGGCAAAGTGAACTTTGGCCTCGGCGAGCAGGACCTGTTCATCACCTCCGAAATCACCGAGCGCCTGTCATTTCTGGGCGAAACCGTGTTCAAATACTCGCCCGAGTCGCCCACCGATTTCAACATCAGCGTTGAGCGTATCATTCTGAAATACAACTATTTCGGCAATCACAGCGTGCTGCTGGGCAAGCACCACACGCCCCTCAACTACTGGAACGATACCTACCACCACGGCCGGGTGTTCTTCCCCACCATCGACCGGCCTTTGCTGTTTGCCCAAGGCATTATCCCGCTGCATACCACGGGCGTGAGCCTGCAGGGGCAAAATCTGGGCCGCCTCCGCTTCGGTTACGACGTGATGGTGGGTAACGGCATCGGCTCGGGCGATGTGGTGGACAACAACCCGTTCAAATCCACTACGCTGGCGGTGCACGTCAAGCCCACCGACGGGCTGCGGCTCGGGGCGTCCTTCTACCACGATGCCATCTCGAAGGGCAGCACGGCGCACAACCACTTGGGCGGGGTGATGCCCGTGGCCCTCACCCGCATCAACCAGGACATCATGACAGCCTCCATTTCCTACAACGATTCGATTTTCACGAAGAAATTTGAGCTGCTGGCCGAGAGCAGCATGGTCAGCAACCGCTCCGACAGCCTGGGCCTGCAGCGCGCCGTGGCCACCTACGTGTACGCGGGCCTGCGCCTCACCGAGAAATTCATCCCCTACATCCGGCTCGATGACATTCGGTTTGCCAACCAGGAGGTGTACTTCATGCCCAATAGAACCCAATCCTTCGTGGGTGGGCTGCGCTACGAGCTCAGCTACCTGGCCGTGCTGAAGCTGGAGTACCAACGGGCCAACAGCCCCCTGTACCCCACCACCGACAAGGTAACCTTCCAGATAGCCGTTGGCTTTTAACTCGTTATGGATATGGCCTGGCTTTATCGATTTACGTTCTGCCTGCTCCTGCTCATCGGGTGCGGCCACCCGCCCGCCCGGGCGCAGGACCAGAACCTGGTGGTTATCGGCAACAGCAAAGGGGTGCCGCCCGAGATGCACCTGGCGCAGCTGAAATCGACCCTGAAGGGCGAAAAGCTGCGCTGGCCCGACGGCAGCAAAGTGGTAATTGCCCTGATGAAAACCACCACGCCCATTGGCCAGAGCACCAGCAAAAAAATATACAACATGAGCGCCAACGAGCTGAATAAATACTGGCTGGCGCTGGTGTTTCAGGGCAGGGCCGACGCGCCCAACTTCTTCAGCTCCGAAACCGAGTTGGCCGAGTTCGTAGCCCAGACCACCGGGGCCATTGGCGTGGTGAACCAGCCCATGGCCAGCAGCAAAACCATCACCATCGACGGGAAGAAATTTTTATAACAACCGTGTTTTTCCGGCCTGCTCCGCCAGGTCCCGCCCCGCATGGCCAACCACGCCCGCACCCCCTACCTGCCGCAGCTTATCCGGCATTTGCGCCTCACGGTCAAGACCAAAATCTGGTTGGCGGTAACGAGCATTGTGCTGCTGTTTTCCTTTTTCGTGCTTTTCTACCTGCCCGCCATTCAGGAGCGCAGCCTGCTGAACAACTTCAACAAAGACGTGCAGAACCAGGCCAACACCGTGGCCCTGGGCGTGAAAATCGCCATGACCGAACAGAATTTCCAGGGCGTGCAAACCGCCATGGATTTTGTGAAGCAGGACCCGCTGCTGCAGTTCGTGAGCCTACTCCAGACCGATACGGCCTGGGACGCCCGCCACGCCCGCTACCGCCTCACGCGCACGGTGTTCAAAACCTATCCCGCCGGGGAAAAGATAAACGTGGGCGCGGCCTCCAACGACTCCACGGTGGTGAAGCGGGCGGGCTTTAGTACCCCGGTCATGAGCGGCGAAATCCTGCTGGCCCTTTCCACGCAGGAGATTGTGCAAAGCCGGCGGCAGATTCGGATTACCTCGCTGTTTTTCAGCTTCGTGGTGTTCAGCATCGGCATCGGCATTGGCTTTGTGCTGGCGAAAAACATTTCGGTGCCCGTGCTCAAGCTGCGCGATGCTGCCACCAAAGTGGGCCGGGGCGACCTCACGCAGCGCGTGCCCAGCAACTCGCGCGATGAGATTGGGGAGCTGGGCACGGCCTTCAACAAAATGGTCACCGACCTCTCCACCACCCGCCAGGCGCTGGATGCCCGCAGCAGCGAGCTGCTGGCCGAGAAAAAGAAGTCGGACGACTTGCTGGAAGGCCTGAAAAAAACGCTGGCCGACCTGCGCGAAACCCAGGAGCAATTAATCCGGCAGGAGAAGCTGGCTTCCATTGGCCAGCTCACCAAAGGGCTGGTCGACCGGCTACTCAACCCGCTGAGCTACGTGAACAACTTTGCCGAAATATCGGCCGAGCTGCTGGATGAGTGCCAGCAGCTGCTTACCCAGCCCCCCTACGCCGCCGATGCCCACGTTCAGACGGAGCTGGTGCCGCTGCTGGCCCTAGTGGCGGGCAATACCAGCAAAATCAACGACCACGGCGCGAGCCTGACCCGGATAGTGCGCAGCATGGACAAGCTGCTCCAGGCCAAATCGGCGCAGTTCGTCGAAGTCGACATCAACGCGTTTGTGGACGAGCAGCTGGCGGCGTATCGCAAGGGGCTGGATAAGGCCGACCGCACAATTCCCGTGGAGCTGGTGAAAGACGCCAACACAGAAAACGTTGCGGCCAGGATAGTGCCCGCCGAGATAAGCACGGTCCTGTTCAGCCTGCTCAACAACGCGCTGTATTCGGTGCGGGAGAAATCACGGCTAACGCCCGGTTTTCAGCCCCAACTGGTGGTCACCACCGCATTTCACGCAGCCGATGTACAAATTCGGATTCGGGATAATGGCCCGGGCATCTCCGAAGTGGAGCAGGGACAGCTGTTCTCCCCCTTTTTCACCACCAAGCCCACTTCCAAAGGCACCGGCCTGGGGCTGTTCATCAGCCAGGACATCGTAAAAAACCACAAGGGCCACATCACCGTCGAAACACAGCCGGATGTGTGCACCACCTTCACCATCAGCCTGCCCACCGTGGCGTACACCTGAGCTAACCCGCCGGGCCCAGGCAAAGCAGACGCCTGAAATCGCAAAGCGTCGTGCTGAGTTTATCGAAGAATCGCTACCGCGCAATTATTCCGACTAGAAAACTCTGCTCAATTGTTAGCATGAAACCGAAAATCATTAGTCTATAAAATATTTATAGTACTATTAATCATACTTTAAATCCAACGAACATAAATATGTAGTATGTTATCCCGTTCAATTAGTTAACGCTTTAGCCTAGCCCCCATGACTTCATCCGCTAGCCCTATTCTCGACCGCAGCAATGTTACCATTTCCAGCGCTACCGGCCCCGGCACCCAGGCCATCGTCTTTCTGCACGGCCTCGGCGGCGACCAGCACGACTGGCGCCTCATCGCCCCCGCCTTTGAAAACCATTACCAGGTTATCCTGCTCGACCTGATTGGGGCCGGCCAGTCCGACCTCAGCGCCTACCAGTCCACCACCTCCCACAGCACCCTCGACGGCCACGCCACCGACCTGCTGGGCGTACTCAGCGCCCTGGCCCTGCACGATGTCGTGTTCGTGGGTCATTCGGTGGCCGCCATGATTGGCGTAATTGCCGCCGTGCGCGAGCCCCAGCGCTTCGCCAAAATGGTATTGATTTCGCCCTCCCCGCGCTTCGTCAATGAGAAGGGCTACGCGGGCGGCTTCGAACAAAAGGATATTAACGAGCTGCTGGCTGCCATGGAGGCCGACTACAACGGCTGGGCGCACGGCTTCCCGCCCGTAATGGCGGGCCAGCAGGACTCGCCCGAGCTGGCAATGGCCCTCACCAACAGCTTCGTGCGCACCAACCCCGAAATCGCCAGGCATTTCGCCCGCGTCACCTTTTTCTCCGATACCCGCGCCGAGCTGGGCTTCCTCACCATCCCCACGCTCATCGTGCAGTCGGCGCACGACGTTATCGCGCCGCTGGCCGTGGGCCACTACATCAACGAGCAGCTGGCCGACAGCCGCATGGTGGTTATCGAAACCAACGGCCACCTCCCCCACCTCAGCGCCCCGCAGCAAACCCTTTCGGCCATGGACCACTTCCTGCACCACGAAACCATGCTGTAGGCCTCCATTCACAGCCCCGGCAATACCACTTATTCACAGCCGAATGCTGAACGCCAGCGGCTCGACCACCCAGGCCCCTACCGCACCCCGGTACACCACCCGCACGCCCGCCTCGATGGGCGTGCGCAGCCGCAGCAAGTTGAAGAGCAGCAGCAAATCGGCCCCCGCGTTGCGGTAGTTGAGGTGGGCGGCGGTGCCCCGATAGTCGTTGCCCTGGGCCACGTCGCCGAACACGGTGGCCCGCAAGCGCTGCACGTAGAGCAGGCGGCCCAGCTCCCAGTGCGTGAAAGCCAGCGGCAGGTTATAGTCGAAGCTGGCCACGGCCAACCGGTCAAAACTGGTATAGCCCTCCCCGCGCGGAATGGATACGGCGGGCGCAAACTGGTACTGCAGCTGGTCCTGCCACTGGTAGCCGGCCCGCAGCCGAATGGCGTGGTTGCGCGTCAGGCCCGGCAGGTACAGGCTGCCCTGCGCCGCCCACTGCCGGGCCTCCAGCCCCGTACCGAAGGGCGTGGTGCGCCAGGTGCTCAGAAAGGAGCCACCCCACCTGGGAGCCACGCTACGGGCGCTGCGCTTGAGCTGCGTGACGTAGCTCAGAGTGGTCTGCACGGCGTTTAGTGGCGAGTTGGGGCCGGTTTCGGAGAGCCGGGGGGCGGGCAGGTCATAGCCGTACACCTGCTCGTGCAGGAAGTAGGTGCCGAGCGAGAGCGCCTGCAAATACCTGGAATGCGTGAGGTTGAGTGGCAGCCGCAGGCCGGCCGTGAGGCGGGCGTACTGCCACTGGTCGCGGTAAGTAGCGCCCCGGTAGATGATGGCTGCATCGCGCCCGCCATAGGTCACGTCGGCATCCAGCACCGGAAAGCGGCCCTGGTAGCTAAGCGCCCCGGTAGCGCTGAAGGTGCGCTCCGTCTGGTCGTAGCCCACGCCGGCAAATACCTGCGTGGTGTTCAGCAAATCCTGGGAGCGCAGGCCCACGCTCACGGCGTTGCCGCTGGGGCTTTGCACCACGCCGTAGCTGAACAGGTTGAAGGCGTGCGCCAACGGCAAATACCGCCGCACCCCGTAGCGCGGCAGGGCCGAATCGGGGCGGGCCAGCAGGCGCGGCACAGCCTGCCCGGCGGGTTCCTGCGCCGTGAGGGCGGCCGCGTACGGCCCGGCGATATCGGCGGTGGCGGTGGGCAGGGGCACCCAGGCGGTGGTATCGAGCGGCATTTCGACCACCCGCGCCCCGGTGGCCCGGTAGTCGTGAAAGGCCAGGGTGCGGCCATCCGGCGCCACGGCCACCTGGTAGGCACCGAAGGGCCGCGAAGTCACGCGGTAGGTCTGGCCCGTGCGGGCACTCACGGCGTAAATATTATCGATGCCCGATTGGGAGGAATTATAGAGCACGAAATCGTGCCAGGGCTGCGGGTTGGCCAGGTTGAGGTTGGCCACGGGCAGCAGGTTGTGGGCGGCGCTCGTGACAGAGCCTGGCCCGGCGGGGCCCTGCCCGGAAGGTTCGAGCACAACAATGGTTTTACCGGCGCTGCTCAGGGCCACGGCCACCAAGCGGCGGCCGTCGGGGTGCCAGCGGGGCTGCTGGTAGAAGTCGTTGGCGGGGTTGGGCAGGGTCTGGATTTCGGCCCCGGTTTCCGCATCCAGAATGACCAGGGCGTGGTGGTAGGCGGCATCGGTGCGGGCGGCCACCAGCCAGCGGCCGTCGGGCGAGAGGGCGGCGGCCGTGTAGCGCTGCCCGCGCCCGATACGCGTGAGCCGGCCGGTTTTCAAATCCAGCACCTTCAGCTCCGAGGCAATGCGCTGGCCCCAGCGGGCGTGCTGCTGGTACTCGGGCCACACGGCCCGGCCGCCGTTCACCGACAGCATTTCGGGCAGGTTGAGCTGGCCCGGCGTGAATACCTTTTGCTCGGCTCCGTGCCGGCTCAGCAACACGAATTGCGGAATGTAGTCGAGGCCGGTTTTCAGGGCCAGTACCGTGCTGTCGGTCACGTACTGCGGGTATTGGTATTGGGTGAAGATTTTCCCCACCCCGGCCTGCCTCAGCTCCCGCACCGGCGTGAGGGCCGGCTGCTCCCGCTGCTGCACCCACCACAGCGAGTCGATTTCCGTCATGCTGCGCGCGTACACCTGCTCTACACGCAGGCCCGTCGTGCGCCGGATGCCGTTGGAAAATGAGAATGGATAGAACGGGAAGCGGTAGTAGTTATCCAGCACCTTGGCCCACACGTCGGGGCCGTAGTGGGTTTTCAGGTACGACGTCATGAAGTAGCCCAGTACGTACCAATCGGGCACATTATCCACCAATGAGCCGTTCACGGCCTTCTGATAAGAGTAGCGGCGACCAGCCAGCAGGTTGGCCCGCAGGCCCACGTTGAAGCTGGGGATGCGCCCACGCCCGCTGCGCGTGAGGGCCGTTTCGGTGCCCACAGCGTCGCCCTCAAAAAACCACTGCGGCACGCCTACCGCCGCAATACCCAGCGCCCCATCGCCAAAGAGCGGCCCCAGCACCCGGCCCACGCCCTGCCGGGCCTTCTCAAACTGCCCCACGTGCCGGAACTCGTGCACCGCCAGCCCATCGAGCCAGTCCACGGTGCCCAGCCCGAACCCCTGCTGCGGCGTGGTAAAAAACTCGGCGTGCCGGGGCAAAAACGTTACGAAGCCGTTGCTGACCGTGGTCTGGTTCTGCAGCACCACCGCAATGGGACGCGGGCGCACGCCCAGCGTGGCCACGCCGGGGCCGTGCAGCTGCTCCAGCCGCGCCGCCGTGTGCTGCGCGGCCGAGTCGATGCCGCCCGCGTATAGCACCCGGAAATGCGGTGTGCGCACCTCGCGCCAGCGCAGCTCGGGCGGGTTCTGGGAGAGAATGGGCAGGCTTTGGGCGTGGGCCGGGGCAATGGCAAACAGGCTCAGCAGCCCCGGTAGTAGCAAACGACGCATAGAATAACCGGACTTCGGGATACGAGGTATAAAGAACGTCATGTCGGGGGCAGCAGAAGCCGGACAAGTTCCTGATGGGCAGTAGCACCCGCTTTGACTTGTGCCGTAGCCACGCAACGCCGCACAAGCTAAATACGCTACAAACCAGCCGCCTACGCAACACACGATATAGGACACTAAACGATGAAAATCAGTAGCATGACCTCGTTGCAGGCCTCAGCCACGCCCGGTATCCGAACTAATTTAGATGCCGGGCAATAGGGCTGAAAATATGATTCATGTATCGACATCAAATGTAGCAACATTGATTATCTTTGTAATCCTAATTCACCTTTTCAATCCCCAACGCCATGTCCGATACCACCGCCACCGCCACCAAATGGGTGCTCGACCCGATGCACTCAGAAGTTCAGTTCAAAATCAAGCACCTGGTGATTTCCACCGTCACAGGCTCGTTCAGCACCTTCGCGGGCTCGATGGAGTCGGCCGGAGACGACAAGTTTGAGAATGCCCAGGTGGAGTTTTCGCTCGACGTAGAGAGCATCAGCACCAACCAGGAACAGCGCGACGCGCACCTGCGCGGCGAGGAATTTTTCGACGCGGCCAAATTTCCGCAAATCAAGTTTGTGTCGACTTCCTTCGTGAGCACCGGCGGCAACGAGTACAAGGTGACCGGCAACCTGACCGTGAAAGATGTAACCAAGCCCGTGACCCTGGAAGCCGAATACGGCGGCTCGGCCGTCGATTTCTACGGCAACCACAAGGCCGGCTTCGAGGTAACCGGCAAAATCAACCGCAAGGAATTCGGCCTCACCTGGGGTGCCGTCACCGAAGCCGGCTCCATTGTGTTGGGCGACGACGTGAAGCTGATTATCAACGTGCAGTTTGCCAAGCAGGCCTAACCGGACTCGCCGAATGGCGGCTCCCAACCATAAAAAAAGCGGCTGCTCCTTCGGGAGCAGCCGCTTTTTTTATGGTTGATTTATCAGCTACTCCACGCGCAGTGTGCCCTGGCCCTGGGCGGGCTGGCCACCACGGGACAGGCCTTCGGTGCGGAGCTGAAACGCGCCTTTGGCATCGGAGGTGAAGAAGCGTACTTCGGCCTGGCCGGCGGCATCGGTCTGCACGGTGGGGTTCCAGTAGAGCGTGGAGCGGCGGGCATCGGGAAATTCCCGGTTGGTTTTGGGCGCGTCGTAGCGCGGCACGTAGAATTCGCGGCCGCAGTAGTAGGCCGGCAGATGCAGCACGGCCACGCCCGGCGCGGGCGCTGACGAGGGCTTGTAATTGGGGCTGCGGCGCCGCGAATACACGGCAATAACGCCATTGGAACCACGGCTGCCGTAAATCGCGGCTTGGCCGCCTTTCAGAACTTCAATGCTTTCGGCATCAGTAGCCGGGAAGTAAGCCAGGGCGCTCACGTCCACGGGCACGCCGTCGAGCAGAAACAACGGAGAGGAGCTGCCGGCAAAGCTGGTGACGCCCCGAATCAACACGTTGGTGTTTTCGCCGGTACCGGTAACGGTGACGCCCGCTACCCGGCCCTGCAGCATCTGGAGCACCGTGTTGCTGCCGCTGCCGGGGTAATCGTCCATTTTCAGCACGGTAGCGCCCGTGGACGGATAGAGGCGGCGCGGGTCGCTGACCACGGCCTTGGCCCCCTTCACCATGACACCGCCGAGCAGGATGGTTTTGGTGGTATCGAGCCGAAACTTGCGTTCGATGGTGCGCTGCTGCTGGCTGCGGGCCAGGGCATCGGCCAGGGAGCCCGGTACCTGCATGGGTAGCGGGAACATTGGCCGGCGCAGCACGGGCGGGCCGGGGTCGAGGTGCAGCTCGGCATTGCGGCCGTCTTTACCGGTGCGGGACTGCAGCGTTACATGAATGGTGTCGCAGCCGCCAATACCGTTGAACAGAAAACGGCCTTCCTCGTCGGCAGTAGTGGCCATAAACAGCTTGGTGGGCGCAGTTTGCAGAAAGTTGAGCTTGCCGCCCGGCACCGGCTTGCCGTTGCGCTGCAGTATCTGACCCAGTACGCTCACCGAGCGCTCAACGCCAAAATTCTGCACCGGGGCCTTGTTGCTCAACACGTTGGTCCAGGCAAAGCGCCGCCAGCCCTGCGTGAGCAGCAGGGCGTCGAGGTGCTGGGCGGTTTCGGGGGTGGGGTTCTGGAAGTAGTAGCCGGGGGTTTCGACGTAGCCCGCCAGGTCAGAAGTCAGTAATAGATTCGATGCGATAGTTTCGGCGTTGGCCTCGGCCTCGGCCACGCCGGCATCGGTTACGGCCAGCGACAGGTTGGCGGCCACCGGCTCGCCGGCAGCATTGGCTACGGCCACACGCACGCGCACCGGCTGACGGCTGCCGTAGCTGGGCCGGTCGGGCGTGAGGGTAACGCGCAGGCCCGGGTCGGTTTGGGCAAAGGCCAGCCGCTCGGCCAGCGGCGCACCCTGCCCATCAAAAAGCGTGAAATGCACAATGCCGGCCGGGAACTTACTTTTCGGAATGCGCGCCGTGAAGGTCTCGGTACCCGACACCTGGCCCCGGCCCACGTAGGCCGCCGTGCCGCGCACCTGGCCCAGCAGCAGCACCGGCCCGCCACTGCCCCCCTGCTGCCGGATGGCCACCAGGTAGTCGTTGGTGAGGGTGACGACGTGCAGCGTGTAGCCGCTGGCCTGCACCGCCGGCAAGGGCACCGTGAGCGGCACGGCCGCCGGGGCCAGCACCGCGTGGTAGCGCTGCCCCGCCACCGGGGTGAGCACAAACGTGCCCATGCCCAAATGACTACTGCCAAACGCGGCAACGAGTTTATTATCCCCATCAAATACTTTGCCCTCCACATCGATGCCGTGGGCGGCAAAGTCGGTGACTTTAAATGCCACGGTGTTTTCGAGGCCGGCCACCAGGTTGCCGCCTTCGGGGAAAAACTGCACGTCGGGCGGCGTGGCCACGGACTGGGCCAGCTGGCGGGCGGCGGCGGCCCGGGCCCGCACGGCCGCCGGCTTCGAGTCGGGGGTTTCGACCGGGGCCGCGGGCCAGATGGCCACCTGGCGGCTATAGAAAAAGGTGGGGCCGGCGTTGCGCATCCAGCCGGTATAGGCCCGCAGGGTGTAGTTACCGGGGCTGAGGGTATCGGGCAGGGCCACGTCGCCGGGGGCCAGGCCGGCTTCCAGGCGCAGGTTACGGCGGGCCACCAGCTGGCTGTTGGCGTTCAGCAGCTCTACGTGCAGCACCTTGCTCAGGGTGTCGGGCTGGTGGCGTTCGGCGTCTACCACGTAGGCTTTCAGCCAGATGGTTTCGCCGGCCGTGTACCAAGGCTTATCGAGGTGCAGATAAGCTTTTTCGGGTAGTGCAGCGGCATAAAACCGCTGCACACTCAGCACAAGGCGGCGCACCACATCATCGTCGGTGGGCGAGTGAAAGGCGGCGGCGCTCAGCGCTACAACGGCCAGCAGGGCGGCCGGCGGCCACGCCCGGCGCAGGCGTAAACGGGTAGAAAACGACATGGAACGGTGGAAAGAAACGCAACGGGAAGGGCCTTCGGCAAGCGGCAATAATCCTACCTACTCCGAAATCGGCTCAATATAAGAGCGCCCGGCCAAATTGGTCGGGCGCGCCGGGCATTCCAGTAAAACCGATTAAAAACCCTAGGCCGAGAGCAACTCCTTATCGGGCACGCTCATATCCTTGAGGGTGGCGGTGCCGCGCTCCTTGCGCGTAATGCGCGAGTAGAGGCTGATTTCCTGGTCGAACAGGAACATGAAGAAGAGCTTGGTATAGCTGGTGTGGGCCAGCAGGGGCTCGTAGAACTCGGGGGCCACGGTTTTGAGCTTGGGCAGGTTGTTCCACGGAATGCTGGGCATGTCGTGGTGCTCGTTGTGAAAGCCCACGTTGAGGTTGATACCGTTGAGACGGCCATAGTAGGAATAGGTTTCCTGCGAGTCGCTCAGGGTGAGGTAGTGCTCCTGAATCCAGCGCGCCCCGAGCGGGTGCAGACCCACCGAAAACCAGAAGCTCAGGAATAGGTACAGCAGGGCCGTCCAGCCGAAGAAATACACGATGGCCACGTCGAAGGCAATCTGGGCAGCGATGTTGGCAAAAACATACTTGTCGACGGTAGCAATTTCGCGACAGCGGATGGTGCGAATGAGCTGAAACACCGGGAAGAAAAACAGCCAGATGGCTTTCCCAATGCTGTAGTTGTTAATCAGCTTGGCCTCGTACCAGTCGGGCAGGTCGGCATCGAGCTCGTGTACGCCCTGAAAAACGTGGTGCTTGATGTGAAAATTCTTGAAGCTGATGGCCGTGGGGAAAATCGACGGGAAGTTGGCCAGAATGCCGGTGGCCACGTTCTGCCACAGCTTGCGAAACACCAGGTTGTGGGCCGCCTCGTGAATGACCACAAACAGCGTGTGCGAGAAAAACGCGCCCACCAGATACGCCACCGGAATGGTCCAGTACCAGGCCTGACCACGCAGAAAGTACGCAATGGCCACCTGCGCCACCACGCAGCCCAGCCCAATGAGGAAGGTAGTGGGGTTGCGCGTCATCAGCTGCTTCACCTCGGGGTGGGCCTTGATGATTTGGCGGGTGCGCACGCGGTGCGGCTCGGGGGCCGTGGCCACGGTGAAAGCATTAGGTGCTGAAGCCATAAAGAAGCAGAAGACGGGCGTGGTAAATGAGGACGCGCCCGGCCTTGCAGACAAAAATACGGCAAATAGGTTCAGCCCGGCCGCTGGCTACATCTGCTTTAGCCAGCCTTGCGCCGTGTCAACGTCGTCGAAGGTGGCCACCACCGGGCTACCAGCCGCGAACTGCAGGGTGAGGTCGGTGGAAAGGCGGCTGTAGAGGTTGGGCGAATACACCCAGGCGAAGTACCGTAGGCCGGCGGCCGCCAAGGCTGGAAACAGGTCTTTGCCGGCCCACTCGGCGGCTTCGCTCCACATGCTGGTTACGCGGGTATTGTCGTTCAGCACCTTATGGCAGCGCTGCAATTGCATGAGCCGCAGTATTTCCTGGCTGCCCTGCTGCACACTGGCCAGGTCCTGGTTGCCGTGCCAGTCGGCCAGAAGCCACTCATTCAGATGGTCATAAGCAATGGTAATATGAGGTGCTTCAAGTAACGTTTGCAGGGACATAGCTTCAAATTGGATAGCAATAGCGCCTGCTACGGGAAGTACGTAGCAAAGGATGCAAACATGAATTTTTTGCTCATCTTTATTGGGGCCCCCTCCCTCAAAAAGCATGCGCCAACCGCTGCACCAGTACAAATACGGATACTACGTCATTTCGCATCCTCCTGAATCTGCGCATTGAGCAATTGATTTCGCAACCACGGCGGCGCTGTTGCGGTTGCCATTGCAGGCCCGGCCACTAGCACGGCCACCCCACCAACCCGGACGGCTCCCGAGGCCGTACATTAAGAATCAAGGAGATTGGCACGGGTTGTAAGGCCGGCCAGGCTTCGGCGTCTATCGTCGCAGCTATCTCCTTTTAGCATTCCTCTCTTCGTCTCATTTTCATGAAAAGTCAATTGAAATCCCTTTTTGGCATTGGCCTGCTGGCCTTCACGTTTGCCTGCGGCTCGCAGCAGCCCGCCGATGCTCAGAACCCGCCGCGCTCCACGGCCGGCTTCGCGCCCACCAACCTGACCGGGCTGGCCCAGGCCACCTTTGCCGGCGGCTGCTTTTGGGCGCAGGAAGAGGCCTTTGAGCAGCTAAAGGGCGTGAAGCAGGTGGTGAGCGGCTACGCCGGCGGCACCAAGGCCAACCCCACCTACGAGGAAGTGGCCGACAAAACCACCGGCCACACCGAGACAGTGCAGATATACTACGACCCCAAAGTCATCAGCTACCAGAAGCTGGCCGACATTTTCTTTACCGCCTCGCACGACCCCACCCAGCTCAACCGCCAAGGGCCCGATGCCGGGCCGGAGTACCGCTCGGCCGCGTTCTACCGCACCCCGGAGGAAAAGAAGGTGCTGGAAACGACCATTGCCAAAGTCAACGCCACGAAGGAGTACGACGGCAAGATTGTGACCCAAGTAGTGCCGTTCCAGAAGTTCTGGCCCGCCGAGGACTACCACCAGGGCTACTACCGCCTGCACCCCGAAAGCTCCTATATTATCCACGTATCGGCGCACAAAGTAGAGCATGTGCAGAAGCTATTTCCCAAAGACCTCAAAAACCCGCTGTAGGCGTTGGCTGTTTAGTTGGCGCCCTACCAAAATGCCCTGGTCCGCAACGGCCGGGGCTTTTTGATGGCCGCCGTGCACCTGCTTCCAGCAGCCTATCTTCGAAAGCGGAAGTGGCCTGCTGGTGGCTGTTTTCAGTTGAATATCCGCTCTTGATATGTCGTTTGCTACCCCACCAGCGCTGGATTTTGAGCTGCTGTTCTCGCTGCTGCCCGCGCCCCACGGCGTATTAGCACCCGATGGCACGGTGCTGCACCTGAACGCGGCCATGGTTGCCCTGCTGCCCGCCGGCACCGCGCCCGATGCCCTCATCGGCCAGCCGCTGGCCGTACTGCGCGCCGCCGCCGAGGCGGGTGGTGCCGTGCTGGCGGCCAGCACCGCCTGGGCTCCGGCCCTGGCAGCCGCGCTGGCCGGCACGGCCCAAGTCCTGATGCCAGCCCCGGTGCCCTCCGGCCTGGCCGCACCGCACGGCTACTGGCAGGCCACGCTCCAGCCCATTCCACCGCCGCAGGCGCGCTATGTGCTGCTGCGCCTGCTCGACGTGACGCCACAGCTGCACAGCCAGCTGGTGGCCGAGCAAGAGCAGGAGCGGTTCCGGTTTCTGGCCGAAAGCCTGCCGCAGCTCGTGTGGGCCACCAACGCGCAGGGCGAGCCTGATTATACCAATCAGCGCTTCCTGACCTACACCGGCCACGACGTGCTGCAGATGAGCGAAGCGGAAAAAGCCGTTTTGTGGCAGCAGATTATTCATCCCGATGACCTGGCCGGGATGTACGCCCGCTGGGGCGAGGCGCTGCACAACGCGCAGCCCTTCGAGCTGGAGTTCCGGATGCGCGGCGTGGCGGGCGAGTACCGCTGGTTTCTTTCGCAGGTGGTGGCCCAGCGCGGGGCCGATGGGCAGGTGCAGCGCTGGTTTGGCCTGTGCACCGATATAGACGCCCGCTACCGCGCCCAGGTGCTCATGGATGACCAGCAGCGCCACATGCAGCGCATTCTCGACCAGCTGCCGCTCACCATCACCTCGATGGAAGCGCCCGATTTTCGGTTTACTTTTCTCTCGGCCCGCGCCCGGGAGTCGATGGGTTCCCGGGCCAGCATCGGCACGACCGTAGCCGAGAGCCTACCCGAAATCGCCGACCAGGGCTACCTTCAGCTTCTGCAGCAGGTAGTGGCCACCGGACAGCCCGTGCTGGGCCACGAAGAGCGTTCCATCCTGACCGACCCCACCACCGGCGAGCTCCGCGAGTATTACAACAACTTCGGCTACCTGCCGCTGGCCGGCGAGCCCGGGGCCGCCCCCGGCGTGCTGGCCTACAGCCTCGACGTGACCGAGCAGGTGCAGGCCCGCCAGCGTAGTGAAGCCCTGCTGGCCGAGGCCCGCGCCGCCGACCAGCGCCTGCGCCACGTGACGGAAAGCCTGCCGTCCATCACCTTCATCAGCGACCAGACCGGGCAGGTGCTCTACCTCAGCCCGCAGTGGTATGCCTACACCGGCACCCAGCTGGGCGATGACCTGGCCAATGCCTGGACTGCCTGCCTGCACCCCGACGACAGCGCCCGCGTGGCCACCGAATACGCCGTTGCGCTGGCCGCCGGCACGCCGTGGCACTACGAGCTGCGCCTGCGCCGCCACGATGGCGAATACCGCTGGTTTATGAGCCAGGGCGTGCCCGAGCCGCTGGCCGATGCCGTGGGCCACGCCCGGCAGTGGTTCGGCTCCGACCTCGACATTCACGAGCTACACGAGGCCCGGTATAGCCTCGAAGTTAAAGACCGGCAGCTAAGCCAGATTCTGGCCCAGGCCCCGGCGTTTATTGCCACGTTTGAGGGCCCCGACCACCGCTACTCTTTCTTCAACGCCGGCTACTACCAGCTGATGAGCCCCCGCCCCCACCTGGGCCAGCCCGTGGCCGAGGTGCAGCCCGAAGTGGCCAGGCAGGGCTTTCTGAAGCTGCTCGACCGCGTGTACCAGACCGGCCAGCCATTTGTGGGGCACGAAATGCTCATTCGGCTGCCCGGCCACCACCCCACCGAATCCCTGACGGAGCACTACTTGGACCTGAACCTGGTGCCCCTGCGCGACAACCAAGACCGGGTGTATGGCGTGCTGAGCTTTGCCCTGGAAGTAACCGAGCGCGTGCACGCCCGCCAGCACGCCGAGGCCCTGGCGGCCGAAATGAACCGCCGCAACGAGCAGGTGAACGCCATCACCGCTTCGGTGCCGGTGTTCATTTTCAACTTCGACCCCAGCGGCTACATCACCTACACCAACCCGTACTTCTACGAATACACCGGCCTGAGCCCGGCCGCTGCGCCCAACGCGGCCTGGGACTTCCTGCCGCCCGACGACCGCGCCGCCGTGAGCACCGTGGCCCAGGCGGCCATGGCGGCCGGCGAAGCCTGGCAGGCCACCTTCCGCTGCCGCCGGCACGATGGCGAGCTGCGCTGGTTTCAGACCAAAGTGCAGCCCTACACCAATGCCGCCGAGCAGCTGGCCGGCTTCAGCGCGGCCACCGTGGAGATTCACGACCTGCACGAGCGCACCGAGGAGCTGACCCGCAGCCGCACCGACTTTGCCGCGCTGGCCGACAACATGGCCCAGCTGGCCTGGATGGCCGACGCCACGGGCCATATTTTCTGGTATAACCAACGCTGGTACGATTACACCGGAGCCACTTTTGAAACCATGCAGGGCGAGGGCTGGCAGGCCGTGCACGCCCCCACCCTGCTGGCAGACATCAATGCCCGGTACCAAGTGGCTATTCAGGCCGGGCAGCCGTGGGAAGACACCTTCCCGCTGCGCCGCCACGACGGCGAGTACCGCTGGTTCCTGAGCCGCGCCCGGCCCATCCGCGACGAAGCTACCGGCGCGGTGGTGCGCTGGTTCGGCACCAACACCGACGTGACCGAGCTGCGCCACCTGCAAACCCAACTGGCCGCCAGCGAGGAAGAGCAGCGCATTCAGGTCGAGAGCATTCCGCAGCAGGTGTGGACGGCCCGGCCCGATGGCACCGTGGACTTCTACAACCATCGCACGGCCGCCTACCTGGGCGAAGCCATGGAGAAAAACGGCGCGGCGGAGTGGCTCAGCTTCGTGCACCCCGACGACCGCGCCCCCATGGAGCAGCGGTGGCAGGCCGCCATTGCCAGCCAGCGCTACTACGAGGCCGAATTCCGCCTGCGCCGCTACGATGGCCAGTACCGCTGGTTTCTGGGCCAAGCCCAGGCCCGCCGCGCTCCCGGCGGCCACATCCTGAAATGGTACGGCACCAACACCGATGTGCACCAGCAGCGCGTGCTGCAGGAGCAGGTGCTGGCCAGCCAGGCCCGCTTCAAGCAGTTGCTCGAAACCCTGCCCCAACTGGCCTGGACAGCCCGACCCGATGGCAGCATCAACTATTATAACCAGCGCTGGTACGACCTGCTGGACACCTCGTTTGAAGAGCTGAAGGGCTGGGGCTGGGAACAGTTTATCCACCCCGATGACCTGACCGGCACCCTGCGCCACTGGCGCCATAGCCTACGCACCGGCGAAACCTTCACCAACGAGCACCGCTGGCGCGACAAGCAGGGCCACTACCGCTGGTTTATGGCCCGCGGCGAAGCCATCCGGGATGCCCACGGGGAGGTGGTGCTGTGGGTGGGCACCAACACCGACGTGCACGATTTGAAGCAGGCCCAGCACCAGCTCGAAAGCCAGAATGCCCGCCTGCGACGCACCAACGAGGACCTGGACAATTTCATCTACACGGCCTCGCACGACCTCAAGCAGCCCATCAACAACATGGCCGGCATTTTTGAGGAGCTCACCCGCACGGCCTATTTCCGCGACCCCGACGCCATCAAGCTCATCAACTACTTTGAGCGCGCCCTGGCCCGGATTTATGCCACCATCGACGACCTCAGCGCCATTGTGCAGGTGCAGCGCCAGCAGCAGGAAATGCCGGCCGAAGCCGTGAGCCTGAGTCAGCTGACGGACGAAATATTAGCCAGCCTGCACGACCAGATTACCCAGACCGGGGCCACGTTTGCGCTGGATTTTGCCACGTATCCGGTGGTCACATTTGTGCGCCTCAACCTGCAAAGCGTCCTGTTCAACCTCATCAGCAACTCGCTGAAATACGCCGCCCCCGGCCGGCCGCCGCGCATCCGCCTCAGCAGCACCCCCGATGCCCTCACCGGCCGCCCCACCCTCACGGTGCAGGACAACGGCCTGGGCATCGACCTCGACCGCTTTGGCCCGCAGCTGTTCCAGCTCTTCCGCCGCTTCCATCCGCAGGTCGACGGTACCGGCATGGGCCTCTACCTCGTCAACCGCATTGTGCAGAACCACGGCGGCCGGCTCGAAGTGAGCAGCAAGGTGGACGAGGGCACCACGTTTCAGATTTATTTGTGAGGATTGGGGGCGACTGGTTGTCACACTAAAAAAGAACGTCATGCAGCGCGCAGCGAAGCATCTTTGCCGCAGCAAGTAATCTAATCGAAAGGATTTACTATTGCAGTAAAGATGCTTCGCTGCGCTCGGCATGACGTTATTTTGAAATCCTCCATCTCACCCCTCCCCCCATGCTCCAGTCTAAGCTTCCCGACGTTGGCGTCAGCATCTTCACCCAAATGACCCTGCTGGCCCAGGAAACCGGGGCCATCAACCTGGCGCAGGGCTTTCCCGATTACGACCCGCCGCAGGAGCTGCTCGAAGCCCTGGCCCGCCACGCCCGCACCCCCGGCCACCACCAGTACGCGCCCATGCCCGGCCTGCCCCGGTTGCGCGAGGCCATTGCGGCCCAGGTAGCCCGCCTCCACGCCGACGCGCCCACCCCCGACCCGGCCACCGAAATCACCGTCACGGCCGGTGCCACCGAGGCGCTCTATGCCGTGCTGGCCGCCGTGGTGCGCCCCGGCGATGAAGTGGTGGTGTTTGAGCCGGCTTATGATTTGTACGGACCGGCCATTCGGCTGCAGGGCGGCGTGCCGCGCTACGTGCGCCTGCCCGCCCCTCATTTCCGCCCCGACTGGGACGCCGTGCGCCGGGTGGTATCGCCCCGCACCCGCCTCGTACTGGTGAATACGCCCCACAACCCCAGCGGGGCCCTGTTCACGGCCGACGACTGGCACGAGCTGGCCCGCCTGCTCGACGGTACCGATGCGCTGGTGCTCAGCGACGAAGTGTACGAGCACCTCGTGTTCGACGGCGCCCCGCGCATGAGCGCCCGCCAGCATCCGGCCCTG
Organism: Hymenobacter siberiensis; assembly: GCF_018967865.2. Lineage (NCBI taxonomy): Bacteria > Pseudomonadati > Bacteroidota > Cytophagia > Cytophagales > Hymenobacteraceae > Hymenobacter > Hymenobacter siberiensis. The sequence continues at coordinate 574,399 of NZ_JAHLZY020000001.1, read as the reverse complement.
CGCGAGCGCAGCTTCGTGCTCTCATCCTTCGGCAAAACCTACCACGCCACCGGCTGGAAAGTAGGCTACTGCATTGCCCCGCCCGCCCTCACGGCCGAGGTACGGCGCGTGCACCAGTTCCTCACCTTTGCCGTGAGCACGCCCACCCAGCACGCCCTCGCCGACGCCCTCACCGATGATGCCACCGATGCCCATGCCCGGGGCCTGGCCGGCTTCTACCAGCAGAAGCGCAACGAATTTCGGGCCCTACTCGACGGCGCGGGCTGGGACCTGCTGCCCGTGCCCGGCGGCTATTTCCAGCTAGCCCGCTACGATGCCTTTTCGCCCGCCAGCGACCTGGCCTTTGCCCAGTTCCTGGCCCGCGACAAGGGCGTGGCCGTGGTGCCCGTCTCGGCCTTCTACCACGATGGGTTCGATGATGGCCTAATCCGGTTCTGCTTCGCCAAGGAATCGGCCACGCTGCAGGCGGCGGCGGCGCGGCTCCGTCAGTAGCCGCCGGCCCGCCTCGCTCGCAGGCTGCTGATTTTCAATTGCCCGCTTTTTCCCAAAGAAGCGGGCAGTTTTATTTCCGACGCTCAGCATGCTGCGACCCGGGCCCGGTAAGTGGCTCCATTTCTCGCAGTGGCCATCCATATTCTGGAGGCCTGTCGGGTGAGAAGCGGGGCTAAAGTGTCCGATACCAGCATGTAACACCGGGTAAACAGCACGATTGCCGGGGCCTGCGCTGCTCGCTTTGAGTTGTGAGAAAAGGCCTGCGGCCTGCAAAACCGCTGTTCTGGCCGTCACCCCCCTTGCCCAAAGGGCCGACACACGAAAACAAGCTCAGCTATTAGCGGTTGCCCCCCTTCAACAAGGGAGTACTTTAAGTACTTTTTAGAAATTCCCGATTCTTGAAAAAAACCACTTTTAAATATAGCTAAAACCGCCCGCGCATTAGATTGGCCTGAAGTATTCGCTAATGGTCTCGGCCCTTCTATCATTCCAAAAAACAACTTTTCAGCCGCTTAGCCCATCCAGCACCAGGGGGCGTTCGCCGAGTATTCAACACTGTTAAACTCATTAATCCCCGGTTGCTATTCGCTATTTATTACAAATTCATACCTTTCGAAATATTGAAAGCTGAACAATAAACCCATTCGGCTTTTTTCTATTCGCCTAACACTTCCCACCCGTGTCATTTGAACTAGAAATGGCGGGCGACCTCTCCGCCGCAGCGCCCGTCCCCGCCCGTGTTTCCTACGACCACGTGGTGCTGCCCGGCGACTTCCCCGACCCCACCGTCACCAAAATCGGCGATACGTACTGGGCCAGCGCCACCTCGGCCGAGTGGGGCGCGGTGTTCCCGCTCTTCACCTCGCAGAATTTACTGGATTGGGAATTAGTGGGCCACGTTTTCCCCGAGAAGCTACCCGACTGGGCCGGCTCCAACTTCTGGGCCCCCGAGTTTTACTATGAAAACGGCCGCACCTACGTGTACTACACTGCCCGCAAAAAGGGCGGCGTGCTGTGCGTAGCCGTGGCCAGCGCCGACCATCCTGCCGGCCCCTATACCGACCACGGCCCGCTGGTGGGCCAGGAAGCCGGCTCCATAGACGGCTTTGCGATGCCCGACGAGCACGGCAACCTCTACCTCATCTGGAAGGAAGACGGGAACTCCTGCCACCAGGACACGCCCATCTGGGCGCAGCGCCTGAACCCGGAGCGCACCGCCCTCATCGGTGAAGCCACCGAGCTGTTTGGCAACGATGCGCAGTGGGAAGGCCCGCTGGTGGAAGGCTCGGCCCTGGTGCGGCACAACGGCTGGTTTTACATGTTTTATGCCGGCAATAGCTGCTGCGGCAAGAGCTGCAACTACGCCACCGGCGTGGCCCGGTCCCGCCACCTGCTGGGCCCTTGGGAAAAGCACGCGCAAAACCCCATCCTCGACCGCAACACGACCTGGAAGTGCCCCGGCCACGGCACCGTGACCGAGCTGGACGGCCGCTGGTTCCTGCTGCACCATGCTTACGCGGCCGAAAGCCACGAGTTTGTGGGCCGCCAGGGCCTCCTCAGCGAGTTTACCTGGAATGCCGAGGAATGGCCCGAGTTCGTGCACCGCAGCCCCCAGGCCCCGCCCCTCACCAACATGGCCCGCTTCAACGTAGCCGATGGGTTCGCGGGCGACCGCCTGGGCCTGGCGTGGCAGTGGCCCATTGGCCAGCAGCCCACCACGGCCGTGCGCCACGGCCAGCTGCACCTCGCCGCGCACGACTCGCGCCTCGGGGCGCTGGTGGCGCGCCGCACCCACGCTGCTACCTATAAGGCCGCCACCACCCTCGACTTCGCCACGCTGCCCGCCGATACCTTCGCCGGCCTGGCCGCCGTGGGCGACCCCTACAATGCCCTGGCAATAATGGCCGGCAACGGCCAGCTCCAAATATGGCACCTGAAAAGCGGCAAGCAACAGTGCCTGGCCACTATTTTCATCGATGCCTGCCCTACTCTATCGCTGCGCCTCGAAGTATGGGGCGGCCAGCGCTACCGCTTCGCCTACAGCACCGACGGAGCTACCTGGCAGTCCCTGCCCACCGAAAACTTCACGCTGAACGGCACCTACCTCCCGCCCTGGGACCGGGGCGTGCGCGTGGCGCTGGTAGCCCAGGGCGATGCCGACAACACGGCCACGTTCAACAATTTCATCATCTGCAACCAGCGGTAGGAAGTATGCCTTTGCTCTTTCTGCTCTTTCGGAGTTGTACTCCGAAAGCCGCCTGCCGGGGGCTTGCAGCCCCCATCGTCAGACTATTTCAGTTCAACGATTGGGAGTGAAGCTCCCTGGCAGGTTCGCTTTCGGAGTACAACTCCGAAAAAGCAGAGAGCAGGCCGGCACACCCAAAACAGCAACGCCCGGCACATCAGTGTCGGGCGTTGCTGTTTTTACGGTTGCGAGCTATTGCCCTAGCGGCGATGCTTGGTCTTGGTCTTCGTTTTCGAAGGGGTGGATTTCGTGGTGGCTTTGTGGGCCGGGCTCTTTTTGGCGCTGGTATTCTTGGCTTTCGAAGCGCTGCTGTGGGTGGCTTTGCTGCTTTTGCTCTTCGAGGTGCTTTTGCTGGAATGCGCGGTCGATTTGGCTTTCGCTTTCGACGAAGCCGACTTGCTTTTGCTCTTGCTGCTGGTGTGCGCCGTCGATTTGTGCGCTTTCGATTTGCTGCTGCTACTACGGTGGCTGCTGTGGCGGGCGGCGCGGCGGGCTTCGGCGCGGGCTTCGGCGCGGGCCTCGGCGCGGGCTTCGGCGCGGGCTTCGGCGCGGGCGGCGGTGCGGCGGGCGGCCAGGGCTTCGGAGTGACGCGCCTCGTAGCTACGGGCGGTGCGGGCCGACATGCTGGCGGCTTCGTCGGTGGCCTCGGCGTAGTGGGCCGTGGCATCCGACTCGGGCGATGCGGTGTTGTCTTCGTTGCCGGCTTTGGAGGCTTCGGCTACGATTTTCTTACGACGCACCGGCATCAGAAAATCACGCTCGGCGCGCTCACGGAGGCTGAGGTTTTCCTCGCCCGGCAGCTTGGTTACGGGGGTTTGCTTCTCGTTTTGGGCCTGGGCGCTGCCCCAGGTGAGGAGCAACAAAAGGAAGGCAAATAGGTGCTTCATAGACGAATAAAGAAATATCAACAGTAGACAAAGCTACACCTCACCCCGGTTAAATGCAAGGGCAAAGTGGTTTTAAACCCTTTCGGAGCCGTTTGAGCCACCTAAGGGCCTATTTGCTCACCCGTCGGCTACGGGGCTACCTGCAGCCGCACGCCGGCCGATTGCGCTCCGAATTCAGGCGCATACAAACACTGTACCTGACTCAGGCCACCCGAAAAATCGCCGGCCTGGCTGGCCCGCAAGCGGTACTCAAAAACGTGGGTACCACGCGGCACTTCACCCAGGAAAAAGTTGGTGGCCGCGTCGCGGGGCGACTCATAGTAGCCCAGGCCGTTCTGGTAGCGGTAGCCGCTGGTTTGGCCGATGGGCTCGAGGCCGGCGGCGCGCTGGTCCTTGAGGTGCACGTATTCGAGGGCGCGGTCGGTGCGCAGCACGAGGCGCACCACCAGCGCATCGCCGATTTTTAGGGGGGAAGCAGCCGTGAGCTTCTCCAGCACCGGGCCGGCGGCGGTGCGGGTTTCGCGGTAGAGCTGGCGCTCCAGGCTGAGCGGCGTGGCGGCGGGCGTCACCTTGTCGATGTCCTCGAAATACTGCCAGTAAAGCGCGCCCCAAGCCACGCCCGCGTCGGGCTTGGTGATGGTCACGTTGCCCTGGGCGGGCTGGATTTCGGCGGCGGACCAGCTGGTTTTGAAATAGCCGGTGCCGGCCTGCGCGGCAGCAGGCTTCACCGCCTGGCTGCCGACGGTGATTTGCAGGGGCTGAGTGGGCGCGAGCCAATCGGAGCCGCGCAGCAGCAGGGCATAGCAGGCATCGGCGGTGGCGCGGGTGCTCTCCCAGTGGTGGGTTTGCTTCTGCTTCAGCAGCCAGAGCTTCATTTCATCCACCGATTTCTGGTCGTTCTTCACTTCATCGAAGGCTTCGATGAGCGTGGCCTGGGTTTCGGTGGGGGCTTCGCGCCAGTAGTAGCCGCCGCGCACTTCCTTCCAGTACATGCCCAGTTCGGGCGAGTGCAGGGCATTTTCGGCGAGGGCGCGAAGAATCTCAGCAGCGGCAGGAGCCTTGGCATCGCGCCGAAACAGAGCCAGCGCAATTTGCGCTTGCAGGTAGCGGGTCTGGGCGGGCCAGAATTTGGCGGCCTGCCCGCGGTAGTAGGCGTAGGCCGTTTTTGTAGTCGCTTCGGCGGGCTGGGGCCAGAAACTGCGGGCGTAAAGGGCCTGGATTTGCATGTCGCTGAGGTGGTTATCGGCCAGCTTCACGTTTTTCTGGCGGCGCAGCTCGGCGTAGTCTTTGGCTAGGCCGGCGTCGAGGTAGCGCATGGCATTTTGCAGAATGTCGCGGCCCACGGCATCTTTCTCGGCATCAAAGGCGCCGAGTTTTTTGAGCTTGCCAAAGCCGGCCACGATGAGCTGCGTGATGTACCGGTCGTCGGGCATTTTCTCGAACCACGGGAAGGCCCCGCCGGGCAGCTGCATGCGCTGAAGCCTGAGCAGGGCGCGGCTGGTTTCGCCCTGCAGCCGGGCTTCGTCGAACAGCTCGGTGAGACGGGCCAGGCGGGCGGTTTCGCCCTGCGCGTCGCGCACCCAGGGCGTTTCCTGGAGCAGCAGATTTTTCAACTCCTGATTCTGGGCCAGCTTGCTTTCGAGGGCATTTTTCTGCGCCGCCGTACCGCTCTGGGCCTGGCGCGTCCACTCGGCCAGGATGGTTTTGAAGCGCGGGTTGTCCTTGAGAATCTGCGCCGCGATGAGGTTGGCGTAAAGGCGGCTGAATACCTGCTCGGAGCACTCATAAGGGTACTCCATGAGGTATGGCAGGCTTTGCACAGCATACCAGGCGGGGTTGGCGGTCATTTCCAGCGTGAGGCTGTAGTTGCGCCGCGTGGGGCTGCTGGTGCTGGTAAGCTTCTTCAGCTCGAATGCCCGCGTGCCGGGGCCCACGATGGGCAGCGGCAGACTCTCGGTGATTAAAATTTTATTCGGCAGGACCGGGAGGGTGTTTTCCTCGCCGTCGGAGAAACTGGTACTTGGTGCTTGGTTGTTGGTGCCTGACTTTTGATTCTTACGCTTGGGCTTCTTGTCCTTAGCAGACTCAGCACCAGGCACCAAGCTTTGTGCACTAACCACCACCCGATACGTCACGGCCACCGGCGCGAAATCACTCGGCAGCGCAATTTCCCAACCCAGGGCGGCGCTCTGGTGCGCGGCAGCCGATACGGATTGCTGTGCCGAACCTTTCAGTAATTGGCTCGTGATATCCTGGCCCGTGGCGGCGTCGAGCAGGAAAAGTTGCGCGGTGCCGCTGGTGGCGTGGTCGGTCAGGTTCGAAAACTTGGCGGGGAAGGTGAAGGTGTCGCCCTGCCGCAGGAAGCGCGGCGCGTTGGGCGTTATCTGGATTTCCTTTTGGGTGACGAGCTGCCGGGCGAGCTGGCCGCTGTGCAGGCTTTTGTCGTGGGCCAGGGCCAGCAGCTGCCAGCGCGTCACGGCCTCGGGCATCTGAAATTCGAGCACGATGTCGCCGTTCTTGTCGGTGCGCAGGGCCGGCTGCCAGAAGGCCGTTTCGCGGAAATCGGTGCGGGTGGGCACGGTGGAGAGGTCGGGGGCGGCGGGCTTGGGCTCGGGAGTGCTACGTGTTCCGCGAATCATGATACGCTGATTGCCTTGCGGCGCGGCCGATGCTGCTATGTCAGCCGCCTGCATGGGCGCAGCAACAGAGTAGGCCTTATTCTCTACCACTTCTTCAAGTATCTGCCTGTCTCCTACTATAAAAGGCCTGCTACCATAAACTCCATTACCATAGTAGACAAAGCTTTCAGCGTTGCTCCGCAACAGTGGGTAGTCTATTCCATCTGATGAATTGGGATTGTGTTGCTCAAAAAAAAGTCGTGAACTCACCTCCCCAAAACTTCCCTGCCAGCCAAACCGCGCCGGGTAATACCCCACGCCAAACCCCAGCCCCATGAAGCTGTGCGGGCGGAAAATATCCAGGCTCTGGTCATAGAGGGTGGCCAGCAGCTCGGCATCGGCGGCTTTGCCGTTGGCCTGGTGGATGGTGACGCGCCAGGTTTCCCGCTGGCCGGGCTGGAGCTTGTCGCGGAACGTGGCGATGGAGAGCTGGAGGGGCTGGGGCTGCTCTGCCACCTGCACGGTGGCGTCGTGGCGGTAGAGGTGGTTGTCGCGCACCTGCGTGGTGTGAATGTAGAGCGGGCCCAGGGCCGTGGCAGCGCCACTTTCGATGTGCAGGCGGCGCTGCTCATTGGCATTCAGCGTCAGCCATTCCTGGCGCAGCAGCTGGCCTTCGCGCTCCACTTCCAGCAGAATGCGGGCACCGGCTTCGCTGCTGCCCAGTAGGATTTCCGTGGATTGGCCGGGGGCCACGGTATCGGCCAGGGCCACAAACCAATCCGGCGTGGCGAAGGGCACGATGGCGGACTGCGCGTCGTAGAGCGTGAAATCAAGGCGGGCCGTGTCGGTTTCGGCGGTGAAGGCTTCGAGGCGGTAGCGGCCGGTGGGCAGGGCGGCCAGGGCAGCTTGCAGGTCGAGGGCAGAGCTGGCTTTGGTGTCGAAAGCCAGGGTTTTCACCAGCTCCGACTTGGCTTCATTTTCCTCCGTTTCGGGAGCCGGGCCGGGCACACCGGGCGGGTTGGGCCGGTAGCGGCGGGCCAGCAGGCGCAACGTGCCAGCGGCGGGCAGCGCCTCGCCGGTGGCGTTGGTGCTGAGTAGCGTGTAGGTGGGCAGCTTGGCTTTGTCGGCCATAGCGGGGCCGGCCAGGCGCAGACTGAGCGGATTGCGGCCAATGGGGAAGCTGCGGGTGCCGGTGCGGGTTTCGCCGGCCGCATCGGTCACGTCGGCGGTTACTTCGAATAAATAGCCCGGCTCCCAACCCCGGCGGCCGGTGGCTTTGGGCACCAGCGGCGGCGTGAAGGTGAGCGTAAAGCGACCTTCAGCATCGGTGGCGGTGGTACCGTGGGCAATTTCCTGGCTGCCCTGCCCCCGGCCCGGCGCATACATCCCGCGCCCGCCGTAGCCATAATCGAACAGCGCAAATAGCTCGCGGCGCGTAATGCGGTAGCTTACCGTAGCGCCGTCGGTGGCCTGCCCGGCATAGGCGCGGGCGCGGCCATTGATGGCGAGCGGCTGGCCCAGCTGTGGCCGGCCGGGCACTGAGTCGATGCTGACCAGAAAAGTGGGCCGCTTATAGTCCTCCACTGCGAAACGGAGGCTACCGTGGTCGGTTTGCAGAGTCATTTCGCCATTAAGCAGACCCGTGGGAAGCACGATGGAACCGTTGAAACTCCCAAACTCTGAGGTGGTGAACGGCAGGGTTTGCACGGGCTGGCCGTTCACGTCCATCAGCCCGACCACTACCGGCTGCTTGGTTACAAGGCTGCTTTTGCCGCGCAGTGTTTCCGTCAGAATGCCTTTGAAATACAGCGTCTGGCCGGGCCGGTAAATAGCGCGGTCGGTAAACAGGAAGGTGCGGCGCTGGGCCTGTTCGCTCATCAGGTTCGGCCGGTAGTAGCGCCCGATACCGTCCAGCCTCAATGTGTCGTTGCCCCGCCAGACGCGTACGGCCGTGACTCGCTCACCATCCGACTCGTTTGGGTTGGAAGCCTGGATTTCCACCTCGCCCGAAGCGGCAGTTTTGTACACGTCCCCCGTTCGGGTTATTTGTTTCCGCGCCTTCTGGTCGTAGCGGCTGTAGGTGGCCTGCGCCTGCACCCCGGCCAGCGGCGCGCCCTGCTGCCGATGCAGCAACAGCAGCTTCAATGCCCAATCGGTAAGGCCGTGCTGGCTCACGGCGCTCAGCTCGCTCGCCCCCATAAACCCGTAGCTCGTCACCGCGCCCGGCCGCTGCTCCGTCGGTTTCGTGGCCTGGTTGCTTATGATGACCAAATAATACCCCACGGGTAGCGCCGCACCCGCCGCCCCAAACTTCTGCTCTTTGTAATCCTGCGGATGCGCGGGCACCGGCACCGCCCAGGTAGCGGCCGGCGCGGCGCGCAGGACGCGGGCGTAGCGCTGGGCCACGGTGCGTTGCAGGGCATCATACTGGCCCGAATTTTCCCACTCCTTCAGCGAAATGCGGTAGGCCCAGGCGTGCAAGCTGGTCACGTTGCGGGCCATCAGGTCCAGCCGCCAGGACTGGCTGGGCAGAACGATATCCGAGGCGGTAAAGCTGATTTCCGGCTGCTCCAGCTGCTCGCGCAGCTGCCGGGCCCGCGCCGCACCGCGCGACTTTGAGAACCGCGCTTCAGCCTCCCGCGCCAGGCGCACGGCGGCCACGTTATCACCGGTTTCGCGCACGGCTTCGGCCCGGCGGGCCATAAACTCGGTGCTGATGGGTAACGCCTCATACGTTTCGGCCATTTGCACCAAAGCCGGCTCGTACTGCGCAGCCAGGTCAGTATGCTGGGTGAGGGAATGCAGGTAATCCACGCGGCTCAAATCCACATCGGCCAAGGCGGCCAGATTCTGGGGCACCAGCTGCTGGCGCGAGGCCGTGAGGCGCTGTAACAGGTGCAGCGCGTGCAGCTGGCCGTTCAACGAGTCGGCCTCCGGGGCTAGCAGGCGCAGCGCGGCAAACTCCTGGGCGGTGCCAAACAGCTTGGGCACCGTGAGCTGAAACTGCTGCTCGGGCCGGGTCACGTACAATTCCTGGTTCTTCAGGCCCTCAATGGCGCGCTGAGCCAGCAAATCATACAGCGTAGGGCGCAGGGCGCGGCCTTCGGCATCGCCGCCGGTAGCCAGGTCGCCCAGCTCGGCCAGGGTGGTTTTCAGCTGGCGCTGGGGCTCATCTTCCACCGACTGGTAGTAGTGCCGCACAATGGCCGCGCCCAGCCGGCCCATGTCCCAGGTGGCGAGGCCAGTGCCGCCATCGGCCGTTTTTTGGCCGTCGGTAGTGGGCGAAGCCCCGGCCGTGCGCTGGTAGAGGCGGTAACGGTTCTGGTTGAGGTAGGTGGTGTACTGCTCGGCCAGCAGCGAGTGCAGAATGGGCCGAGCCGGAAAGGCGGCGGTTTTCACATCATTTTCCAGCAGGGCAATGGCCTTTTCGTCGGCATCCTCCTGTTTAGCCTGCAGCAGGCGAATTTTATAGAGCAGCGCCCGCACGTAGGCCGGGCTGTTGCCCTCCTTTTTGGCCTGCTGATAGATGGCTTCCACCAGCGGCGCGGCCGTGGCGGTCTGGTCCTTCTTCAGCAGCGCGTCAATCTTCTTCCACTGTGCGGCGTAGGGGCCGGGCGGTGACCCGGGCGCGGCCGAGTCGGCACGAACAATCATGGTCAGGAGCAGGCAGGCAAACAAGAACAGGCGCATAGGCGGGGTGGGCACAAGCAGAAGGTTGAAGCCATAAAGATGCCCGGTCGAACTTTATTGCACAGAGCGGGCTATATTTTCGCACACCGTAGCGCGAACTTTTAGTTCGCGTCACAGAACCAGCCAGCAGCGCGGGGACACGAACGAAAGGTTCGCGCTATAAAAAAAGCGCCGGGTAGCCCGGCGCTTCTACAGTTTCACGGTCATTCCGACAAAATTTTGCGGATGGTCGGGGCATTTCTCAGGCCGCCGAGGCTTTGGCTCCCACGGCATTGCCGGCCAGCACGGCTTCGGCCTGGGCAATGTGGCGCTGCATGTGCACCACCAGGAATTCGAGCTGGTCGGTGAGGCGCAGCAAAATCAACGGAAATAAAGCGTTGGGAATGCGGATGGTGTTGGCATTAACCTGCCGGGCCAGCAGCGTGAGGCGCAGCAGCTCATCGACCTGCCGACTGAAAACCTCGGTAACGGTGCGCGGCAGGCGGGTGCCCGTGGGCGCATAGCGCTGGGGCGAATTGTAGGTTTTGACGCTCGATGGCGTGCGCATGGCGTCGATAAATTTCTTACCCAGATAGCCCTGTTTGGCCACGGCAGCCGGCCTCGAGCCCCGCTCCTGGGCGCGCTTGATGCGGGCCGCGATGCTGGGTAAGTAGTAGCCGCCCACAATGTTGAGGTGTTCCAGGCACTGGCCGGCGCTCCAGCGGCTGGGGCCGGGGCGGCGGTTCAGCTCTTCGGCGCTCAGGGGCCGAAAACGCTGCTGCGCCTTCACCCGTAGCACCAGCAGGTCATTGGTTAGCTGGTCAAAGAAATCGGAGGTGGCACGAACGGCAACGGGCATAAAAGCAGAGGCTAACGAGTCGTAAACATACAATTTAGCAGCGGATTCCGAATACTTTACGGTGGATTTCCGCCCCGCCAAGCTCAGCATTTGGTTTCGGGCTGGTATCTTGGCTGCATGGTAAAACAATGTTTTTGGTATTGTAGTGCGCTGGTTGCGCTGGCATTTGCGTTAACCCCGCAAGCTCAGGCCCAGGCGGTGCCCAACGCCGGCGAACGGGTCGAGAGTCTGGTCACCTTCGGTGCGCAGTCAGACAAGATGTGGGGCGACGATGATTTCACCCAAACCTTCTTCTTCCTAGTTCCCTCAACGCAGCGCGCCCCGGTCTACATCCGCGTATTCGACCCCGACTGCGGCGGCAAAAACGACGACCTGAAAGGCGCTGCCAATACCACCACGTCGTTCAGCCTCTACGGCGGCCCGGGCACTTTCAGCGGCCCGCAGGCCCGCGACCCGCGCCCCACCAATCCCGTGCCCACCGGCCGCCTGCTCAAAAGCCAGACCTTCGGCAATGAGCCGCAGTACAATGGCAAATGGTACACCTTCGGCCCGCTGAACCCGCTGGAGGGCGAGCAGGTAAATGAATTTAAAGGCCGCGTTTTCAAGTTCGTAGCCCGGGGCCTCACCGGCAACGACGGCAACCTGTACCGCTACTTTTTCAGCACCAGCCCCACGGCCAACGTGTCGGTGGAGGGCGGCAACGCCTTCACTTACGAGTATTGCTTACGGCTGCCGGCCACGGCCACCAAAACCACCGTGCACCTCTACCCTTTCGTGAACGACAAGGTGGTGAGCATCAAGCAAAGCAACTTCGACGCCGATAATGCGGCCACGCTCAACGTGTTCAGCATTGCTAAAAACGGCCAGCCCGGCACCATGAGCGGCGACGGGGAGTGGACCAGCAGCGTGTTTCCGGTATCGCCCAAAGAGCACGGCCTCAGCCTCGATTTCCGCCTCACATCCACCAAGCCCGCGCCCAACGACATGGTGTTCTACGTGACCGACCAGTACGAAAAGGCCATGCCGTTCTTCGCCATTCCGCTGGGCGGCCCGCCGCGCTACCAGTACGACATCAACGTGAAAGTGCACCGGTAAGGTGAGCAGTGAAATGGTGAGGTGGTGAGTTTGATGTTCCGGATGCACTGCTTGCACCGTCCGAACATCAAGCTCACCATTTCACTGCTCACCTATTCGTCGGCTGCGCCATCGCGGCCGGCGTTGCGGCGCGGCGCACCGTGGTCGGCGCTGTCGTCCTCGCTGTTCCGGTTCTCCTGGCGGGCAGCGAAGCCGTAGTTTTGGGCCTTGTCTTCGGCGCGCTGGTCGCCCTGGGCGGGCGAGCCCATAGTACTACCGGCTTTGCTGTCGTCGTAGGCATCGTTATATGAGCCGCCGCGTGAGCCGATGCCCTGCCCTACATCGCCCTTGTTAGCGCCGGCCGCCGTGTAGCCGTTGCGCTCATCGCCGGTGTTGTTATTGGGCAGGCTGTTGGGCTGTTCGCGGTTTCGGTCGCCGTAGCCCTGGCCGCGCTGGTTGGCCATTTCGGGCTGATTGGTGGAGTAGGCTTCCGGGTCGTGGCGGCCCTGGCTGTCGGTGCCGCTTTGGGCGGGCATGTAGTCCTCGGTCTGGTTGCGGTGGTCTACTTCGGGCGCTGCGCCATTGCGCTGGTCAGTAGCGTTGCTTGGGTTGAGCGAGGTATGGCCGTAGTCGGCCGAGTAGCCACTGCCGGGGCCTTTGGTCGAGCCGTTGTCGTTTTCGTGGGGATTGGCGCTGGTAGGCGTTTGGCCGGTGGCGGTACCGGCCTCAAAACCATATTCGGTGCGGCTGTCGAGGCGCTCGTCGCGGCCGTCGTAGCTGCGGTAGGAATTGTCCTGCTTACCGGGGCGGCCGGAGCCGCCGTAGTAGTTGTCCTCGGCGGTATTGTTGGGCTCGTAATCGGCCAGCCGGTTCTGGTTGCCAAAGCCGCCGTGGGTGGTGCCGCCCAGGTCCTGGGCACCAAACTCGCCCCGGTTGGGGTCGCTGTCCTGGTTTTCGCGGCGGTCCTGGTCTTGGTAGCTGTCCTGGGTGCCGTTGCCGAAATTGCCGCCGTAGGAGCCTTCGGGCACCAGGTCGGCGGGGTTGGCTTCTTTATTTTCCTGGGGCTGGGCGTCGGCGTCCACGGCTCCGGCGGCCATGCTGGTTTCGGCGGCGGCCAGCGCTTCGCTCGATACCAGCGCGGCAGCGGCGGGGCTGGTGGGCGGGCCGCCGGGCGGGCCCACGCCTTCGCCGGGCCGGGTGTGCTTGGTGGCCGTATTGCCCACCGGCCCGTCGATGCGGTTGCCGGCGATGTCGTTGGGCTCGGTGTTCAGGTTTTCTTCGGCGTTGGTCATGGTGGTGGGCTGATAAGTGGAGAGGTGGAGGGCATTAGCCAAAGGCTGCTTCCCTATACGCACGGCCGAACCCGTTGTTTTCGGCGCGGGTCGGGCGCGGGCATCGGCACGATTTTCGGTGGTGCCATTTTACCTTTGTCCGGGAACGGCCCGCCGCGCTTCGGTTTTTTGGCCCTTGGCCGGCCAGGTGCAGCGCATCAAAACCCGATTCATTTTACCCTTACCCCACGCTTATGCTTACCGGCACCGTTAAGTTTTACGACGACACCAAAGGCTTCGGCTTCATCATTGCCGACGATAATGAGGAAGAAATCTTCGTCCACCAAACCGGCCTCATCCACGAAATCCAGGAAGGCGACCGGGTACAGTTCAACATCAAAGCCGGCAAGAAAGGCCCCAACGCCGTGGACGTAACCCGGGTATAATAATCAATACCGCGCTGTTTGCGTCACAGAAAAAGGCCGGCCCCGCATTGTGTGAGGCCGGCCTTTTGGCATTGCAGCCATTTCCAATCCATTTACTTTTTCTCCGCATGCCGGGCCACCCGCACGCCCACAGCCATGAGGCCGGGCAGCTGGTCCTGGCGCATGTACTGCTCCAGAGTGAGGGTGTAGCTGCCGGGTTTGGCGAAGTGCTGGTTGGGCAGCGCCAGGGCCTGCAGGTCGTAGATATCGCCGGTGCCGCTGCCTTTGGGTTCGCCGGTTTTGGGGTCCATCAGCAGGATTTGGTGCAGCAGCGGCGGGCCCGCCGGGCCGGCGGGCCCGGTGAGCGTGTGCTTCATGTACAGGTTGTAAAACCCATACGCTGAAGCATAGCGCACGTTGAAAAACACGTCGTAGCGCGCCGTCGTGTCCTCAATAGTAAAGGTGAAGGCGGGCTTCTGCTGCACGTCCCACGAGTACTTCGGGAAGTCCGTATTCTGCTCAAAAACCCGGTTGGGGTCGCAGGCCGTGAGCAGGCTCAGGAGCCCACCCACTACCACCAACTTCCATGCAAAATACTGATTCATAATAGCAATTGGTATCCAAAAACAAACCGGCGTTGATTACGAGCCGGCCGGGGCCGAGTCGGACGCGGCACCGCCTTCGCCGGCCGGGCCACGGCCGCTGCGCCGGTTGCGGCCGCCCCGGCCTTCGCGGCGCTCGCCGCCTTCTGCGCGGCGCTCGCCACCCTCGCGGCGCGGGCGCGGCTCACCCGTGCCTTCGGCGGCGGGGCGGGGCGGGGCACCGGCGGTAGAATCGGCGCGGCGGGGGCTGTCGGGGCGACGGGTGCGGGGGCCTTCGGGGCGCGGCTCGCCGGCTTCGCCCTCGGGGCGGGGCGCGTCGGTCCGGTTGCGGCCGCCGCGGCGGTTGCTGGGGCGGGCGGCGGCACCACGGCGGCCGCGCTGCTCGGCCGTATCGCCCAGGGCAGGCACCGGGTTGTCGGCATCGCCGGGGCCGGGACTGGTCATCTGCTCGGGCGGGCGGGGGCCGGCGGGGGCGGCACCGGCGGGGCGGCGGCCGTCGCGAGGGGGCCGGCCTTCGCGAGGCTCGCGGGCCTCGCGACCTTCGCGGGGCTCGGTGCCGGGTTCCTGGGCGGCGCGGGGCTCCCGCTCGGGGCGGGGCGCACGGGGCTCGCGCAGCTCCCGGCCTTCGCGGGGGAGGCGGGCTTCGGCGGTTTCGCCTTCTTTCTCGCCTTTGCCTTTCTTGCGCTTGGTGCGCTTGGCGCTCGATTTTATTTTGTCGTCGAGGCGGTCGAGCGAGCCTTCCACAATGGCCGACACTTCGGGCTCGGGGGCTTCTTCGCGGGGGGGCAGCAGGCTTTCGATAACCTCGCCGCGCTTATTCATTTCCAGCAGCTCTTTCACCCGGGCCGTGTCCAGCATCACCCAGTTGTTGTCGCCCTTAAAGGCAAACCACATGCGGCGGCGGAAGATGTCGGTTTTCTGCAAAAAGGCTTCGCCCTTATTAGTTTTGAGGGGGCGCTGAACCTGCGGGATGTCCTTCAGGGCATCGAGGTAAGCGTCCAGCTCGTAGTTGAGGCAGCACTTGAGGCGGCCGCACTGGCCGGCTAGTTTCTGGGGGTTCAGGCTGAGGTTCTGGTAGCGGGCGGCGGTGGTGCTCACGGTTTTGAAGTCGGTGAGCCAGGTCGAGCAGCACAGCTCGCGCCCACAAATGCCAAGGCCGCCGATACGGCCGGCTTCCTGCCGCAGCGAAATCTGGCGCATCTCGACGCGCACCCGGAACTCGTCGGCCAGGCGGCGGATGAGCTCGCGGAAATCGACCCGGTCCTCGGCCGAATAATAGAAGAGGGCGCGGGTACGGTCGGCCTGGTATTCCACGTCGCTCAGCTTCATGCGCAGGCGCAATTCGCTCACCATGGCGCGGGCCCGGAACATGGTACCGGTTTCGAGGTCGCGCACGGCCTGCCACCGCTCCTCGTCGTCGGGGGTGGCAACGCGCAGGATATTGCGGATTTCCTTGGAGTCGGTGGGCACCTTCTTCTTGCGCATTTGCAGGCGCACCAGCTCGCCCTTGAGCGAGACGTGGCCAAGGTGCCAGCCCGAGCCGGCGGCATCCACCACCACGGCGTCGCCGGTCACGAGGGGCAGGCGTAAGTCGTTTCGCATAAACTCCTTACGCCCGCCCTTGAAGCGCACTTCCACCAGGTCGAAGCCGGCGAAGGAATCGGGGATTTCCACGTCCTGCAGCCAGTCGAAGACGTTCATTCGAGTGCAGCCGCCGGAGCTACAGCCCCCCTTCGAGCCGCAGCCCCCTACTTTGGTGGTGCCGCAGCCCCCACCGGTTGAACATGATGCACAAGCCACAAGTCAGACAATTATATAGTTGGGCGAAAAGCTGGTTTTCGCGAAAATTCGGTTCCTAGCAAAGATACACAAATAGCACAGGGCGCTTCCGATGGGCTCGCGGCGGGGTTTGGTCCACCCCCTACCCCCCAACGGCCAGCCCGGATACCGGCTGCAGTGCCCCAATTCATACATATAACTATTACAATAGTTTATTATACTGACACTTACAAGATTTTGTCATTTTTTGCAATGTAAATCAGCAAAAACTCATTCAGATTCCAAAAAAAGGCATTTTGATTAAACCATTTTCAAAATACGAATGAATGAGTGCTCTTATTTGTAATTACAGCCCTATACATTCGCTCATTCTTCACCAAATCATCATCCCAAAAACCATTATGAAAAGTTTCAGACTTCTCCCACTGCTGGCGCTGGCTGGCGCGACTCTATCCCTCTCGTCGTGCAGCAAAAAAGAAGAAGTCGCCGCAGCTCCTTCGGCTGTTTCGCAGGATGCCATGGCTCAGATTAAAGCCTTGGGATTCAGCACACAGGATGTAAAAAAAGTTGACGACGGCTACGTTGTGGAAGGCGATATACTGCTGACCCCGGAGCTGCTGGCCAGCGCCCCCGGCTACTCCACCCTCCGCGTGGGCCAGGACGAGCAGTACCGCACCACCAATCTGGTGGGCAGCCTGCCGCGCGTGCTCACCGTGAGCATCAGCAGCTCGTTTAACTCGGCCTACGTGACAGCCATTGATGAGGCCATCCGGCGCTACAACGCGGCCAGCCTGCGAGTAACGTTCCGACGCATCACCTCGGGCACGGCCGACCTGCCCGTTAAGTATTCGTCGAACCTGGGCACGGGCGTACTGGGCCAGTCGGGCGGCTTCCCCAGCGGTGGCAATCCCGCACCGGGCTTCACCCTGGTACCCAACGTAATCAACAGCTCGAACACTAACTACATTGCGACCATCATGGCGCACGAGATGGGCCACTGCATCGGCATGCGCCACACCGACTACTACAACCGCGCCTACAGCTGCGGTGGCAGTGCCTCCAACGAAGGCGCCAGCACGGTGGGAGCCATTCTCATCCCCGGTACGCCTTCGGCGGCCGAGCCGAACTCCTGGATGCTGGCCTGCGTGGGCAACGGCGTGAACCGCCCCTTCACCGCCAACGACCTGACGGCACTGAACTACATCTATTAACTCCGGTTAGAATGTTCAAACAAAATGCCCCGGCTCTTACGAGCCGGGGCATTTTGTTTGAACATTCTTCTGTAGCCGCATTTTGCTGGCAGCTAACAAACTGTTCGCACTGTCATCCTGAGCGCAGCGAAGGAACTTGTCACGCTCGCATCGCCCGAAGTACTGCATGCGATGCGGTCGTAGCAAGGTTCTTCGCTATGCTCTGCATGACAAACTTTTAAGAATCCACAGTCAAGCAGCCACTTAGAATTCATCCAAATAGGCGCTTACTGTATCACCACCCGAACGACCTGTCGTGCCTGCCCTTCCGCCTGCACGCGCAGCAGGTACACGCCGGGGCGCAGGCCGCTGGTATCAAGCTCGTTTATTCGGCCATCCACGGTGGTTTCCCGCTGGAAGCGGCCCAGCATATCAGAGAGCTGCACGATGACTACGCCGGTAGTATTGGCCACCAGCTGCAGGGGCTGGCCAGCGGTTACCGGGTTGGGATAAACCTGGGTGAGGCCGGCCCGCAGCAGGAAGGCTTCTTCGGTATTGCTGTAGAATTGCTGGCCGGCTGCGTTGTCGAGCCGCACGCGGTAGAGGTAGCGGCCGGCGGCCAGCGGCTGGTCGGCGAATGCCAGCATGGTGCTGGTGACCGGGCTGATGGTCTGCACGGCTTCATAGGTGCCGTCGGGCCGCTGGCGCTCCAGGGTGGCCGATTTCAGGTGATACACCGTGCCCAGCGTCGCATCGAAACGAATGGTCTCATCGACCAGCTGCCGGGGCAGAAACGAGCGGAAATAGCACGCCGTGCCCTGCGTGGTGTAATTAATGGTAAGGCCTGGCTGACCCACGCGCCCGCTCATCACCGGAGCCACGGCGTAGTAAAGACCCGATAATTGAGCCCGGCCCAGTACCAAAGAGGTATCGGCCGTTTGCGCCAGGGGCTCGAGGTAGGCGTGGCCCAGCTGGTACACCTGGTAGCGGGCCACGCCTGGAATGCGCCGCCATTGCAGCAGGGCTTCATCGGGGCAGGCATAGCCAACCTGCACCTCGGGGAGGCGCACAACGGTAAACGTATCGGATACAAACTCGCTGCCGCCACTCACCAGCCGCAGTTGGGCCAGCGTGGCGGTATCGGGCACGGCCAAAGTGATGCGGCGGTCGGCCAGCGGCACGGCCGCATTCAGCACGCGCCAGCCGGAGCCGCCCACGGGGCGATAGTCGAGGCGGGCGGTGGCGGCGGGCGGGCCACTCCACTGCCACCGCAGATTGGCGGTGGTGCCGGGGCGTAGGTTATCGGGGCGCGCGGGATAGGTCCAGGTGAGGCCGGGCGCGTTGATTTCGTAGGCGACACTGAATGCCTCCGAACCCTGTGGCACGGCATAGCCCCGCACGTGCAGCTCGTAGGTACCGGCGGCGGGCAGCGTGAGGGTTATCTGCTCGGCGTTGTTGAGGTGGTCGGGCCGGCGGCGGGCGGGGCGGGCCAGCGAGTCGGCATGAGGGTAGGCGCTCAGGACCCAGGGCAGCCAGCGCTGGCCCGTGCTCACGGCCACCAGCTCCAGGTCGAGGTCGTTGACCAGGGCCGTGGCGGCGTTGGCGTTGGCGGCAGGGTCGCTCCAGACCAGTGTAGCCTTCAACTGCTGCTGGCCGGCCGGCACCGTGATTCGGAAGACCTGGTCGGCCCCCTGACTGGCACTGCCGCCGAAAAAGCGGCCGGCGCGCATAGTGCCCACGGCCCCCAGCGCATCGGCCTGCCCGAAACCGCTGAGGTAGTCGACTTCGGGCGTGCCGAGGTCATCGGCGCTGTTCAGGAGCACGGCTTTGACGAGGGCGGCGGGTGGCAGGGTGCCGGCGTGCTGGTCGCGGTACTGCTGCTGCAGCAGAATACTGACACCCGACACCAGCGCGGCCGCTTCCGAGGAGCCGCCTTCGCCGTAGGCCACCAGCTCGGGCTTGATGCGGCCGTCATAAGCCGGGCCGCGCGAGCTGAGGGCGGCCACCTGCCCGCCGGGGGCGGTAGCGCCCACGGTCAGGGTATTTTTCGACATCTTGAACTGCCCGCTGATGTTGGCGAACCGGGCGATGCCCTGATAAGTACCGCTGGGACTGGCCGCCGACCCTACATTGCCCGACGAGAATACGTGCAGCAGCTGCGGCAGCAGCTGCGTCTGCTGGTCGTAGGCCTGCGATTCGAGGCCGTAATAATTCTCGATGCCCACGCCGTAGGAGTGGTTTTGTACCGACACGCCGGCCTGGGTGAGCTGAGCAGCATCGTCGGGCAGCAGGCGGGCGAAATCGGAAGTAGCTAACCGCACGGCGCGGGCCGCGCCCCAGCCCAGCGGGTCGGAGTTGCCGGCCCCGCCCAGCAGCGTGGCCATGGCCGTAGCATGGTCAGAATATGGCTTGGCAAATGCGCCGAGGGCCACCACGCGGCCCTTCAGGTCAATATCGTCGGGGTCGAAGGGCAGTTCCTTCACCGAAGCCGTGAGGCCCTGGCCGGTCAGGTCGGGAAAGCGGGCATGCACCGCCGAAATGGTGTTTACCGACAAGTCGGAATTGCCCAGGTACCGCTCCTCGTGGGCGCGGCGGTCGGCCACGTCCACGAATTCTACGCCCGGCGCGGCCACCAGCTGGGTTGGCGTGAGGCCAGTGATGGTAAGCGTGCGGGCGTCGTTCCCTACCTGCGCTACCCGCGCAGCCGGAAGGTGCTGCCGCGCCCACTGCCGAAACGCCGGGCCATCGGCCACGCGGATGCGCAACGGGCGGGGCTGTTGCGCGGCGGGGACGGCCTGCAGCCCGGGAGCCAGCTTGCCCAACGTGGCGCGCGCGCCGGGCGTTTGGGCCAGTAGCAGCTGCGGCAGCAGTCCCAGCAGCAGCGCCCAACCACTACGTCCCAGATTTTTTGAACCAGATACCACTTCACGCCGGGCTCGCGTCATATACTTCGCAATTTGGAATGGATAATCCACGCCGGGGCGGGCCTCGCCAAAGATAAAGCAATCTGTTTTATTGATGTTGAGCAGAATTCGACCCATAAAAAAGGAGCCCACGAACGCAGGCTCCTTTTTTGTGGGTCAATTAATGGCAGCGCTTACTCGCCCGGCTTCAGCACCACTTTCACGCAGCCGTCCTTTTTGTGACGGAAGATGTCGTAGCCGTGCGGGGCCTGCGAGAGCGGCAGGCGGTGGGTAATGATGTCGTCGAGCTTCACGTCGCCGTTGGAAACGTACTGCATCAGCTTGTCGATATGCTTGTGGGCGGGCGCCTGACCGGCCTGGATAATAATGCCTTTATCGAAAATCTGGCCCAACGGGAAGTTATCGAACGGCGTGGCATACACCCCCAGGATGGACACGAACCCGCCCCGACGCACGGCGCTGATGCAGGCCAGCACCACCTTGTCGGAGCCTTTTTCGAGATTGATAACCGACTTTGCGCGGTCACCTATGCTACGGTCAGGCTCGAAGCCCACGGCATCCACGCACACATCGGCTCCGTAGCCTTTGCTTTTGCTTTTGCTTCTGATTTCGTCGACCACTTGCTTGTGGCTTTCCCAAAGGATGCCCTCCGCATTGGCCGATTTTTTGGCCATATCGAGGCGGTACTGCTGGGTATCGACGATGATAACGCGGCTGGCCCCGCGCAGCCAGGTGCTTTTAGCGACCATAATACCCACGGGACCAGCGCCAAAAATGGCCACTATCTCGCCCCCCTTCACCCCTGCCCAGTCGATGCCGGAATAACCCGTTGGGAAAATATCGGTAAGAAAAAGTGCCTGTTCGTCGGTCAGGTTGTCGGGCACTATGCGGGGGCCGTTGTTAGCGTAGGGCACGCGCACGTATTCGGCCTGGCCGCCATCGTAGCCGCCGTAGAGGTCGGTGTAGCCAAAAAGGGCACCGCCCTTTTCAGTCATCAGGCCGCCTTCGGGGCCGTAATGGTCGGAATTGGAGTTTTCGCAGTGGCCGGGCAGGTCGTGGTTGCAGAACAGGCAATGGCCGCAGGCCACGGGGAAGGGCACCACCACGCGGTCACCCCGCTTGAGATTGGTCACGCCCTTGCCCACTTCCTCCACAATGCCCATGAACTCGTGGCCCAGCGTCTGGGGCGTAGGCTGCGGCAGGCTGCCGTTGTCAATGTGCAGGTCAGACCCGCAAATGGCCGTGCTGGTAACGCGAATAATGGCATCGCGGCTTTCGTGGATTTTGGGGTCGTCCACGGTATCAACGCGGACATCACGCATGCCGTGAATTCGGAGAGCTTTCATAAGGAGGCCATTAGAAGTGAGAGAGCGTAAACTCCCTGACTAACGGCCTCTTTTTCAGGCGGGTTACTACGGTTCGGCTCGGCTGGCCAATAGCATCAACCTTATGGCGGCCCCTTACATCTGATACACCGCTACTCCCGCCGCCGTGAAAATATACGCGTACGTTCCGCCCACCAGCACTTGCCGCACCGCGCCGGGGTCGGTACCAGCGGGCAGGGCCACGCGCCGCTCGGTCAGGTTATAAAGGTGGAAGAAGTGGATGGCCCCGGCTTCGAGAAAGTACAGCTCATCGCCCCGGAAGCCCACTGTGCTCAGCCCCGGAAAGGGCAGCTTTTTCTTATAGTTACCGAGGTTGTCGAATACATACACGCCCGTGCTGCGGTCCACGAGGTAGGTATTGTTCTGGTACTGACGAATGAAGCGGAAATCGGGCCGCGAGCGGCCAATAATAAGGTCCAGCGGGGTGCTTTGCACCGCGCGTAGGGTATTGGGGTCGAATTCGCGCAGGGTGAGCGTGCTTTCATCGAGCAGCCAGATGAAATTATCGGGGGCCAGCGTGGCCACGCGCACCGTGCCATCGAGCACATCGCCCAGCCGCACCTCGCTGATGAGGGACAGGAACCGGTCGAGCAGCACCAGCTGCTGCCGGTCGTCGTTGAATACGAGCGTACTGGTCACATTCCAGGCTTCAACCTGAGCCACGTGGCCGGGCTGGGCGGGCGCGTAGGTATTCAGGGGCAAGCCCTCGGGGCCGTACTGGCGCAGGTTGTTATCGGCATCGGCCACGTAGAGCGCACCCCGCCGGTCGAGCGAAGCCGCGCCCGGGTTGGGCAGCCGGATGAGGCGCAGTAGTTTCCAGGCGGCCACGGTGGGCGCGGCCGTCGCATCTACCGGCGGCTGCGGAACCGACTGCACGGGCGCCACGATTTGCATGGCGGCCGGCGCGGCCGAGGCGGCAGAAGGCACGGTGGTTTGGGCATGGGCAGCGGCGGTGAGCAGGAGAAAAAGGAGAAACGCTCCCGCTGGCGCGCGTCTGCGACGCGTGCCGGTTGGGTTCGAGCCTGCGGCTCGGTCCATAGTTGCGTCTGCAAACGCATTCAATGCCCGAGCCGCAGGCTCGAACCCAGTGGGCAGCGCGTCACAGACGCGCGCCAGCCAGCGCCCGGCGCTACTGCTCAAAATGCCGCAAGGCCAGCTCGTTGCCATCATACACGCCGTAGCTGCAATAATTGACCCATTCGCCCAGGTTCACGTAGCGGCTGCCGGGGGCTACTTCCACATCCAGCGGCAGGTGGCGGTGGCCGAAAATGTAGTAGTCGTGGTGCATGCGCGTTTCCAGCGCGCGGCAGTATTGCAGCAGCCACTCCTCATCGCCGAAATACACGGCATCGTCCTTGCCAGCCTGCATCCGGCTGCGGCGGCTCCACTTATTGGCCATGCCGATGCCGAAATTGGGGTGCAGCCGGGCAAAGAGCCACTGCGCCACGCCCGAGGTGAATACCTGCTTCAGCGCTTTGTAGCTGTAATCCTTCGGTCCCAGCCCGTCGCCGTGGCCAATATGAAACAGCTTATCCCCAATCCGTTGCGAAACTTCCTGCCGCAGCACCGGAATGCCCATTTCCTGGGTAAAGTAGCCGAACATCCACATGTCATGGTTGCCGGTGAAGATGGTGATGGGCAGGCCGCCATCCGTGAGCTCGGCCAGCTTGCCCTGCAAGCGGCTGAACCCGCGCGGAATGGCGTGCTTGTACTCAAACCAGAAGTCGAACAAGTCGCCCAGCAGGTAGATAGCCGCCGCATCCTTCGCCACCACATCCAGCCAGCGCACAATGCGCTTCTCCCGCTCCAGCGAAGCCGCCGCGTTGGGCGCGCCGAGGTGGAAATCGGAAGCGAAGTACACCCGTTTGCCGGGCGGCAGGATAATATCAGAAAGTAAATGGGGTGACTTCATTCAGGAAACAAGTAATCTAAACCGTCATTAAACGTCATGTCGAGCGCAGCCGAGAAATCTCGCGTGAATTAAGTAATCAAAACTGCTCAACGATGCGAGCGAGATGTCTCGGCTGCGCTCGACATGACGTTCTACTTCTATATCTCACCCTCTTCCTCAAGCAAAAACAGCGCAATACGGCGCGGGCCATGCGCGCCCAGCACCAGCGTTTTTTCAATATCGGCCGTGCGGCTGGGGCCGCTGGTGAGCGAAACCATGGAGGGCGGGGCCGCGCCGTAGCGCTCCTGTATTACGCGCAACGCATCGCCGATTTCGGCCACTACCTGGCTGGGGCGGGCCAGCACCAGGTGCTGGTCGGGGTAGATGCTCAGCCGCCGGCCGCTGGCCGTAGCGGCCGACACCAGCACGCTGCCGGTACGGGCTACCAGTGCCTCGCACGAAGTAAGGCTCAGGTCGGCATTGGCCACGAAACCGGCTTCGTCAGCACGAAAATTTACGCCGGCGACCTGCAGTACAGCCTGCAAATCAGGCTCCCACACGTAGGGCGCGCCCACCTGCTGCCGCTCCCGGTAAGCTGCCAGCTGCGTGGCCAGCTCGGCTAGGTCTTCGCAATAGTAAAACTCACCGCCAACCTGCTGGAACCGCTCCGCGAATGCCACCACCACGTCGGCGTTGCTGAGGGGCGGGTGCACGGGGGTGGCAAAATCGGGCCGGGGCGGCAGCGGCGCGGGGCCGGCTGCCAGCCCCTGGCGGATTCGGACTAAAACGGCATCGCGGGAAGATTCGGACATGACGCAAAAGTAATAACATAAAAAAAGCCAGCCCCATAAGAGGCTGGCTTTCCAATTGGACCGTAAGCTTCAGTTTATGGCACTGTGTTACTAGCCAGCTACGGCGCTGCCACTGGCGCCGGGGGCTTCATTGCTGGTGTTGCCATCAAGGCCGGGCAGGTTCAGGTCGGGCAGGTCGCTGCTGATGGTGCCACCGGCAGCCAGCTCGCCGCGTACTTCGCTAGCCGTTTCGCTGCGGTCGGTGCCGGCCATGTGGGCCTGGTAGTTGGTCTGGGTATCGAAGGGGCGCGGGCCCACGAGGCGGGTCAGGTCTTCCTGTTGCAGCACTTCTTTCTCCAGCAACTCCTTGGCTACCACTTCCAGCTCGTGACGGCGCTCGGTGAGGAGCTCCTTGGTACGAACGTAAGCACTTTCGATGATGGTCCGCACTTCCTCGTCAATCATCTGCGAGGTAGCTTCCGAATAAGGTTTCGAGAAGCCATACTCGCTCTGCCCCTTCGAGTCGTAAAACGACACGTTGCCGAGCTTGGCGTTCATGCCGTACATCGTCACGATGGAGTAAGCCATCTTGGTGATGCGTTCCAGGTCGCTCAGCGCACCGGTCGAGATTTTACCAAACACCAGCTGCTCGGCGGCGCGGCCACCCAGGGCCATGCACATCTCATCAATCAGCTGCTCGGTATTGTAAAGAAACTGCTCCTTGGGCAGGTACTGGGCGTAGCCCAGCGCCGCCACGCCACGGGGCACAATGCTCACTTTCACCAACGGGTCCACATGCTCCAAGAACCAGCCCGCAATGGCGTGGCCGGCCTCGTGGTAGGCCACGATGCGCTTCTCGCCGGGCGAGATGATTTTGTTCTTCTTCTCCAGGCCGCCAATCACGCGGTCGATAGCATCGGTGAAGTCCTGGTCGGTGATGAATTTCTTGTCGCGGCGGGCGGCGATAAGGGCCGCCTCGTTGCAGACGTTGGCAATTTCAGCGCCAGCAAAGCCCGGGGTTTGGGCCGAGAGGCGGCGGGCATCCACGTCGGGGCCCAGCGTCAGCGGCTTGAGGTGCACCTGGAAAATCTGGGTGCGGCCGTTGATATCGGGCTTGTCGATGCTGATTTGCCGGTCGAAGCGGCCGGGACGCAGCAGGGCCGAGTCCAAGGTATCGGGCCGGTTGGTGGCAGCCAGGATGATAACGCCGGAGTCGGTACCGAAACCGTCCATTTCCACCAGCAGCGAGTTCAGGGTATTTTCGCGCTCGTCGTTGCCGCCGGGCATCGAGCCCTTGCTGCGCGAACGGCCCACGGCATCAATCTCATCAATAAAGACGATGCAGGGCGCTTTGGCTTTGGCCTGCTTGAACAGGTCACGAACCCGGGCCGCGCCCACGCCCACAAACATCTCCACGAAGTCGGAACCCGAGAGCGAGAAGAACGGCACGTCGGCCTCGCCGGCTACGGCTTTGGCCAGCAGGGTTTTGCCGGTACCGGGAGGGCCTACTAGCAGCGCGCCCTTCGGAATCTTACCGCCGAGGATGGTGAACTTGCTGGGGTTCTTGAGGAACTCCACAATTTCCTGCACTTCCTCCTTGGCTTCTTCGAGGCCGGCCACGTCTTTGAAGGTGATTTTCACCTTATCGCCACCTTCAAACAAGGCGGCTTTGCTTTTGCCGATGCTGAAAATCTGGCCACCGGGGCCGCCGGCGCTGCCCATGCGGCGCATCAGGAACCAGAAGCCGACAATCATCAGAACGATGAAGCCGTAGGTACCGATGTAGTCACCGGGGCTCGACCGCTCCTCAATGTTGAGGGGCAGACGCTGGGCCGAGGGCACGTCTTTCTGCAAAGCATCCAGGTTTTCCTGAAACAGCTTGGCATCTACCACCGGGAAGTAGAACTGCGAGCCCACCCCCTCGCCCCCGAAGGGCGAGCGGCGCGTGAGCTCCTGCTTGTATTTGGCGCGGGCCGCTTCCTTAAGCGTCACCTCCACCATTTTCTGGTTGCTGATGATGGTTACTGCCTGCACATCGCCGGCCGCCAGCATGCTCTCGAAGCGCTGCTGGTTGATTTTGGCGGGCGAGTTGAGGTTGTTCACCCACATCACCCCGAACAAAAACACCAGCAGGCCCGCCAGCACCCACAGCTGCAAGCCCGGCCGCGGGTTGGGCACCGGGGCGGTGGGCTTCTTCTTCTTATTATTCAGATTTTTATCCGACATGAAAATAGCTACTTAAAACCGATTATAGGTAGAAGTAAAACACCGCGTCGAAAATAAATGTTCGACAGAAAGGAAGACGGAGAGGGAGCGGTTTTATTTTACTTCGTGTAGTAAAAAGAACGTCATGCAGCGCGCGGCGAAGCATCTTTGCCGCAGCAGTAATTCCTTTTAATTGAATTGCGTTGCGCGGTAAAGATGCTTCGCCGCGCGCTGCATGACGTTCTTCTTCGGCCCTTTCAGACCAACCGCCTTACGCCGGCTCCGATTCGATGTAGCTGATGTTGGCATCGCCCCACAGCTCTTCGAGCGCGTAGAACTTGCGGCGGTCGCGCAGGAAAACATGCACCACCACATCGACATAGTCGAGCAGCACCCACTCGCGATTGGTGCGGCCTTCGGTTTGCCAGGGGCTTTCGCCGGTTACTTTTTCGACTTCTTCTTCCACCGAGCGGGCCACGGCTTCGAGCTGCGTATCGGAGTTTGCCGAGCAGATGATGAAATAATCGGCAACGGCATTTTTTAATTCCTTCAAATTCAGCACCACGATGTCGGCTGCCTTCTTATCCTGCATGCCGCGAACGACCAAATCTGCCAATGTGTCTGAATCCTGACGGACCAACGTGCTTTTCATATTGTCTTATTAGGTGTGAGCTTTACAGCCGAAAGTCTACGAAGTTAACGATACGCGAAAGAAGGCCGTGGTTGTCACTCCAAAAACCCTGTTCACGGGCCAGCAATTAGTTTGGCTGCCGACCTGCCCCTCGACTAATTCGGAGGCTCAAACTTTGATAGTCCAAAATCGGGCCAGTGAGGGCTGTACCGTCATAACGGACTTTCAGACCGCCGGCCGGGGCCAGCGCGGCAACCAGTGGGTGGCCGCCCCCGCCGAAAACCTAATGCTTTCGGTGGTATGGCAGCCCACGTTTCTGGCCGCCACCGAGCAGTTCCGCCTCAGCCAGGCCGTGGCGTTGGGCGTGCACGACTGGGCCGTGGCCCTGCTCGGCCCCGACCCCAAACTGAAGCTGAAGTGGCCCAACGACCTGTATTATGGCAGCCAAAAACTGGGCGGCATTCTGATTGAGAACAGCCTGAGCGGCTCAAAAATTCAATATAGCATCATTGGTATTGGATTGAATATCAATCAGCAAGCTTTTGAGCTGCACACGGCTACTTCCTTTTCCCTGCTTACCGGCCGGGCCTACCCGCGCGAGGCGCTGGCCGCCCGCCTGCTGGAGTGCCTGGAGCGGCGCTACCTGCAGCTGCGGGCCGGGCAGGTGGGCACCCTGCGGCGCGACTACCTGCAGGCGCTGTACCGCTACCAGGAAACTCATCCGTTCATTATCGACGGGCAAACGGTAAGCGGCCAGATTGTCGGGGTGGAAGAGGATGGCCGGCTGGCCGTGGCCATTGGCAACGAGCTGCGGCGGTTTGGCCTGCAGGAAATTCGGCACACCTAGCAACCCTGGAGCTGTTAGGTTCTCGCGTCGTCCTACCCGGGGGCATCACCCCCCGGCCCCTTCTCCGAAAAGGAGAAGGGGAGCTATAACGGTCTGCTCTAAAAGTAGTTCTGGAGCTCGTTGAACGCACCTCTTCTCCTTTTCGGAGAAGGGGCCGGGGGATGAGGCGCACGCGGAGGGCGACGACGCTAGAATTTAACGGCACACCTGGCAACCCTGGCAGCCTTTTAGGCATCCAGGGTTTGTGATTTATTCCAGGATAATAATTCTGACAGGTAATGGCCGTCGCCCGTCAGCCACGTTCTGCTTGCGGCCGGCATTCAACTTTTGGGTGTTTTGTCAGTCTATCAAACCGAAACGCTTCGGCTAGCGTTGATTGGGTGGCCAGCAGGGCAACCCGGCACGGTGCTTGTCCTTGTGGCAGAGTCCTTATTTTTCTCCTCTTCTTCTTTTTGCATTTGTGATGAAACTCTTTACTCGTTTGGCAGTACCCATGATTGCGCTGCTGCTCTCGGTCGCTTCTGCTTTCGCAGCCACCATTACGGTGCAGGTGGGCGACAACTTTTACCGGGGGCCGGATGGCACCACCACCATTCGCATGGCGCCCACCGACGTGCTGGTTTTTCAAAACATCGGCTCGAACACCCACCCAACGGCTGCGGCTCAGTGGGTCACGTTCACCATCAACCCAGCCACGCCCACCAAAACCTTTCCGGCGGCAACCTTCACGGCGGGCACCTATCCGTTTTTTTGCACCGTTCACTCCGGCATGGTGGGCACCCTCATCGTGAGCACTGTCACGGCCACAATCGACCCCAACCTGGCCGCCGCGCTGAGCGTGTATCCGAACCCCAGCCGTGGCCAGGTTACGGTGCAGCTCAGCCAGAAAGCCGGCCAGAGCTACCAGCTGCGCCTGAGCAACATCATCGGCCAGGAGGTACGCACCGTAGCCCTTAAACCAGAGCTGACCGCCACCGGCATGGCGCTCGACCTGAGCGAGCTGCGCACCGGCGTGTACTTCTACAGCCTGCTGGTGGATGGCAAAGTGGCCAGCACCAAACGCCTCGTGCTGCAGAACTGAGCCGGCTGCTGATTTGCAACCAGCCGCGAGGAACCAGCAACGAGCCGTCAGAAACCCGAAACACAAAAAGCAGCCCCGAGCTGCTTTTTGTGTTTCTAGCCCGAATTGGTTTCGTGCAAGCATCAGTGCAACGGTGCATTGCCTACTTTTGCCTTTTCACCGATTTGCTCGTTGCTTCTTCCGGTAGTGTGCGGCTTGCACATTTGCCGGTGTCTTGTGTCCCATTCGTTTCTATGCGCTCCTTTAAAAGCCTGAACAACCTCGTCGGCTGGCTCGTGTTTGCCATTGCCTTCGCTACCTACCTGCTCACCCTGGAGCCTACCGCTTCGTTCTGGGACTGCGGCGAGTTCATTGCCTGTTCCTACAAGCTGCTGGTGCCGCACCCTCCGGGGGCCCCCACGTTCCTGCTGCTGGGCCGCCTGTTCTCGCTGTTTTCATTTGGCGACGTGACCAAGGTGGCCGTGCTCATCAACGCCCTATCGGGCCTGAGCAGCGCCTTTACCGTCCTGTTTCTGTTCTGGATTATCACCCGCATGGCCCGCAAAATGGTGCTGCGCGATGCCACGGGCAACAGCGGCCTGGCGGCCGAAGCCATTGAGCCCAGCGGCTACCAAAGCCTGCTCATTCTGAGCGCGGGCGTGGTGGGCGCACTGGCCTTTGCCTTCTCCGATTCCTTCTGGTTCAATGCCGTGGAGGGCGAAGTTTACGCCATGTCGGCGCTGTGCACGGCAGCCGTGGTCTGGATTATGCTGAAGTGGGAGGCGCACTCCAACGAAGCCGATTCGGATAAGTGGCTCATTCTGATTGCCTACGTTATCGGCCTCAGCATCGGGGTTCACTTGCTGAACCTACTCACGCTGCCCGCCCTGGGCTTCATTTACTACTACCGCCGCACTGCTAATCCTTCGCTGAAGGGCGGCATCATCGTGATGGTGGTGAGCATGATTATCGTGGGGTCCATCCTGGTGGGCATCATTCCGGGCCTGCCCACGCTGGCCGGCAACTTCGAGGTGTTCTTCATCAACACCGTGGGTTTGCCCTTCAACTCGGGCCTGTTCATCTTCCTGATTGTGTTTATCGGGCTGATTTGGTTTGGCTTCCGCCTCTCTTTCCAGCGCCGCAGCCAGTTGCTGAACACGGCCATGCTGTGCTTCACGTTCATCCTGATTGGCTATTCGAGCTACCTGATTGTGCCGATTCGCAGCTCCTTTCAGCCCACCATCAACGAAAACGACCCCGAGGATGTGCTCTCCTTCGTGAGCTACCTCAAGCGCGAGCAGTACGGCTCGCGGCCCCTGCTCTACGGCCCGCAGTTCAACGCCCAGCCGGTAGACTACGCCGAGGGTGCCCCCCGCTACGCCCGCGACCCCAAGACCAATACCTACAAGGAGATTATGCCGCGCCAGCAGGAGCCGGTGTACCGCGACGAGGACAAGATGCTGCTGCCCCGCATCTACAGCTACGAGCCCGACCAGATTGCCAACTATAAGAAGTGGGTGGATATTCAGGACGGCGTGAAGCCCACCATGGGCCAGAACCTGGGCTTCCTGCTGCGCTACCAGATGGGCCACATGTTCTGGCGCTACTTCATGTGGAACTTCGTGGGGCGCGAGTCCGACGTGCAGCAGGCGGGCGTGGTTACGCCCTTCAGCCCCAGCGCGAAGGCGCTGCCCCCCCGCATCGGCGAGAGCCCGGCGCACAACAACTTTCTGGCCCTGCCGCTCATTCTGGGCCTCATCGGCCTGTGGTTCCAGAGCCGACGCAACAGCAAAGACGCCTGGGTGACCGGCCTGCTGTTTCTGATGACCGGCCTGGCCATTGTCATTTACCTCAACCAGCCGCCGCGCGAGCCGCGTGAGCGTGACTACACCTTCACCGGGGCCACCTTCGCCTTCGCCATCTGGATAGGCCTGGGCGTGCTGGGACTGGCCGAATTATTCGGCAAAGTGGTGAAGGCCGACGGCCTGCGGGCCGGCCTGGCCCTGGCCGTGGGCCTGCTGATTCCGGGCATCATGGCCGCGCAGGGCTGGGACGACCACGACCGCTCCGACCGCTACAACTCGGTGGACTCGGCCAAGAACCTGCTGAATAGCTGCGCTCCGAACGCCATCCTGTTCACCAACGGCGACAACGACACCTTCCCGCTCTGGTACGCCCAGGAGGTGGAAGGCGTGCGGACCGACGTGCGCGTGGCCGTGCTGAGCTACCTGAACACCGACTGGTACATTGCCCAGATGAAGCGCCGCTCCTACCTCTCGCAGCCCTTCCCCATCTCGATGCCGGCGGCAGCCTACGCCCAGGGCACCAACGACATGCTGCCCTTCGCCGCCAACCCGGCCGTGCCCAGCGTGAACCTCAAGGAATTTATTGAGCTGGTGAAGAGCAACAACCCGCTGCTGCAGGTGCAGTACCAGGAAAACGGCCCGATGATGATGAGCTTCCCGACGCCTAATTTCTTCCTGCCCATTGATACCGTGGCCGTGAAGAAGCTCGGCATCATCCCCAAAGGCCGCGAAAACCAGCTCGTGAGCAAGATGGAGTGGAGCATGGGCAAGCGCGCCATCGAGAAGAAAAACCTGGTGATTCTGGACATGATTGCCACCAATAACTGGAAGCGGCCCATCTACTTCAGCAGCACCGTAGCCCCGAGCGACTACATGAACCTGCAGCCCTACTTCCAGCTCGAAGGCATGGCTTACCGCCTGCTGCCCCTGAAGGACCCGAACTACGACCCCCGCTCCGGCGACGAAGGCTACGTGGAGAAAGACCTCACCTACCAGCGCCTGCTGAAGGATTTCAGCTACCGCGGCCTACAGAACCCGAAGATTTTCTACGACGAGAACAACCTGCGCTTCCCGGCCAACTACCGCGACAAGTTCGCCCGCCTGGCCAACGCCTACCTGGCGTCCAACAACGTGGCCAAGGCCAAGGAAGTGGCCGATAAAGCCTTGGAGCTGATGCCCGACGCCGCCATTCCCTACGACTACTACTCGCCCCAGCTGGTGCCCGCCCTGGTGGCAGGCGGCGAGAAAGCCAAAGCCGACCAGATTCTCGACACCATGACCCAGCGCTCGGAGCAGATGCTGGCCTACTACGCCACCAAAGCTGATGGCAGCCTGTTTGAGGACGACCAGCGCGGCTACCTCCTGGGCCTGCAAAGCGTGTACCGCGCGGCCGAAATGGCCGGCGACAAGCCCCGCAGCGAAAAAGCCCTGGGCCTGATGAACCAGTACTACCCGCGGTAAGCGGTGAGATGGTGACTGAGTAAATGAATAAAGGCCGGTCCGCAATGTGCGGGCCGGCCTTTTTAGTAGCGCGAACTTTTAGTTCGCGTCCCCAAACATCAATCGTTGCAACGGCACGGGGACGCGAACTAAAAGTTCGCGCTACGGCCGAAACTGCCCATTCCTAGTGCTCCGCGTGGGCGCGGCACGAAAACGCCGTGCGGTCCAGTCGGGGCGGGTTGTTGAGGTCGAAATTGAAGGCCACGCTGTTCAGGTACATGGCCACCCGCAGACGCTCGGCCAGGGTGGCGGGCTCCTGCACCCGGTGGCAGGCTTCGGTTTCGGCGTGGGTGCCGGCGTGAAACGCGGTGCGGTCGAGGCGGAGAGACATGGAAAGACGATGTTTATTAAGTGCTAAGCCCTAATTAAACGAACAATAAGACCGGCGTAATCAATTGGATATGAGAACAAAGGCTTACAGCTATCAGCTAAAAGCTAATGGCTTGGTACTTACTTACTCTCAAGTTTACGCAAGTGAGAACCGCTCGGGATATTTTCATTTAAGCAACGACCCTTTTCAATAATTTCTCAACTGCCTTGGGAACGAGGTGACATAGGCAGTTGAGGTTCTCGGGAGCATTTGGCACAAGGAGACAAGTGCTCCCGAGGACCTCAACTGTCTCCGACAGGAAGTGACATGGACACATTCGGGTCGCACTTGCGCCTAACTCATCGGGTTGGGGGCAAATGCGGCCCGCCGGAGCATTCGGCACCAAATACTTCACTTTGGGCAGATTCTTCGTTAGCCATGCCGTCCGTTTTCACGTAGTTTTATTCTATGCCGGTTCGTTTGCTTCTATTGGTTGTATTGCTGCTCACGGCCTTCGCGCCGCTGGCCCCGCGTCCCGACTACGCCGGCCTCTACCGCGACGCTCCGCACCTGGCCGTGGACACCCGCCGCGAGGGCGACAGCCTGCGCCTCTACCTGCGCCTGCCGGCCCCCGCCCGCCTCGGGCCTGGCCACCCGCTACGCCTGGCCGCCTGGCCCAGCTACGAAGCTAAGCTGCCGCTGTGGCAGGATAGCATCCCGCGCCGCCAACAGCACTCGCACCCCGAGGCCGATGGCAGCCGGCGCCTCAGCTTCTGCATTGCGGCGGCCCGCGTGCCCGCCGGGGCCATGTTGCAGCTCAGCACCGCCCCCGCCGATACCAAAGACGACTACCAGGAGCCCGCCACCACCGCCTGGCTGCGCCTGACCGAATCCGTGCTGGCGCGGCCCTTCGTGCTCACCGATTCGGTGGGGCAGCCGCTGGCCCGCCGCTACGTGCGGGCCGGCGAAACCTTCGGCGTGGACAGCTACGGCCTGATGCAGCCCGTACGCTGGAAGCGCTACGCCGTGACGCCCGCGCCCGCCCTGCCGCCCATGACCAGCCCGGCCGCCATGCCCGCCGGCCCGCGCCTGCTGCCCGTGCTCGACTCGGCCGAGGCCCGGCCCGGCGAGCCGCTGCGCTTTCAGGAGGCCGGCCTGTACGCGCTGAAGGTGGGCGGCGCGGGCGGCATGCCCATCCGCACGCTGGCCGTGCTGGTGGGGGCTAATAATTATCCCGCCCTCACCACCGCCTCGGAGCTGATTGAGCCGCTGCGCTACCTCACCACCAGCCAGGAGCGCCAGCGCCTCACCGACGCGCCCGACCCTAAGCGGGCGGTGGATAAATTCTGGCTCGACATTGCCCAGGGCAACCAGCGGCAGGGCAAGGAATTGATTCGGCAGTTCTACGGCCGCGTGACGGCGGCCAACCGGCTTTTCGCGGCCCACAAGGCCGGCTGGCTCACCGATAGGGGCTTGCTGTACGTGGTGTTGGGGCCGCCGCCGGGCGTGCGGCGGCTGTTCAACGGCGAGGAACGGTGGTTTTATTCCGATGGCGGGCTGGGCGGCGGGCCCATCACCTACACCTTCCGGCCCCGGCCGAGTACCTTTGCCCCTGATTACTACGAATTGGTGCGCCGGCCCGAGTATGAGTTGCTCTGGTATGCCGCCGTTGAAAAATGGAGAACCCCACTGACCGCCCTGACCGGCCCGAACGCCCCAACCGCCCTGCCCGCCCGGTAGCCGGCCGCCGCTTTTACGACGGCGCCAACCGCCCCGTCACCCCGAAACAGTTCCGCCCCGACCGTGGCGGCGCTGAATTTGACGACCTGCCCGCCCGTCCCAAAGGCCGCGGCGGCTCCGACAACCGCGACGAAGCCGCCGGCGACCGCACCGGCCGCTCCGACCGTGGCGAGTCGCGCCCACCCTACCGCGAGCGCAGCGAAAGCAGCGAGCGCGGCAGCAACGCCGGCGGCGAGCGCCCCCGCTACGAAAATCGCCCGGCCCAGGCAGCGAGCATCGACATGCTGTTTGGCCTGCGCCCAATTCAGGAAGCCCTGAACGCGGGCCGCACCCTAGAGAAGATTTTCCTACTGCGCGGCACCAAAAACAGTCTCGTAACGGACATTTCGGCGGCCGCCCGCGCCGCTGGCATCCAGGTGCAGCTGGTGCCCGTGGAGAAGCTCGACAACCTGACCCGCAAGAACCACCAGGGCGCGGTAGCCTTTGTATCGCCCATCGACTACGCGCCGCTCGATACCATCGTGACCGGCTTGTTTGAGGAAGGAAAAGTACCCTTCCTGCTGCTGCTCGACCGCATTACCGACGTGCGCAACTTCGGCGCCATTGCCCGCACGGCCGAGTGCCTGGGCGTGCAGGCCATCGTGGTGCCCAGCCGGGGCGCGGCCCAAATCAACGGCGACGCCCTGAAAACCAGTGCCGGCGCATTGAATATCCTGCCCGTGTGCCGCGAGAATAATCTGCACGAAACCATACGCTTCCTCCAGCAGTCCGGCATTACCGTCGTGGCCTGTACCGAGAAAGCCGAAGAAGCAGTAGGTGCCGCCGAAATTGACTTCACCGGCCCCGTAGCCATCCTCATGGGCTCAGAAGAAGACGGCATCTCGCCCGACCTCCTGAACTTGGCCGATGTGAAGCTGAAAGTGCCCATGAGCGGCCAGATTCAGAGCTTGAACGTGGGCGTGGCTGCTGGCATTATGATGTTTGAAGTGGCCCGGCAGCGCGTGAACCAAGCGGAGTAGAACGACCACTCCCCTCCTCAGTTGAGGAGGGGATGTGAGCGCCGAAGAGGCGCGAACGGGGGTGGTTGCGCCGTTGCACGACACCCGAACGAAAACGCCCGGATTATACCGGGAATCGCTCGGGTGTCGTGCAACGGCGCAACCACCCCCGTTTTTGCTACGCAAAACCTCCCCTCCTTGGTAAGGAGGGGAGGTTTTCGGCAGCCTAGTTATACCCCCCGCCCTTCTTCGCCTTCACATCGGCCACGAAATCCTTCACGCGCTGCTCCTCACTGCGCTTGCAGATGAGCAGCACGTTGTCGTACTCGGCCACGATGTAGTCTTCCAGGCCCTGCACTACCACGAGGCGGTCGGCGGGGGTTTTGATGACGCAGCCGGTCGTA
Source organism: Hymenobacter siberiensis (assembly GCF_018967865.2). Taxonomy (NCBI): domain Bacteria; kingdom Pseudomonadati; phylum Bacteroidota; class Cytophagia; order Cytophagales; family Hymenobacteraceae; genus Hymenobacter; species Hymenobacter siberiensis. The sequence goes on along the minus strand of NZ_JAHLZY020000001.1, from coordinate 538,797 downwards.
TCGTAGAGCAGCACGTCGCCGCTCACCATGTTGTTGTTTTCGTCGTGGTTGCCGATGCGGTGCAACGAATCCCAGGTGCCCACGTCGCTCCAGCCGAAATCGGCGGGCAGAACGTACACGTTATCGGCCTTTTCCATCACGCCGTAGTCGATACTGATGTTGCGGCAGCGCGAGTAGGCCCGGCTGATGAACTCCTCTTCCTCGGTCGTACCCAGCTGTTCGGCTCCTTCATCAAATACCTCGGCAATGTCGCCCAGATAGTGGTGGAAGGCATCGATGATGACCTCGGCGCGCCACACAAACAGGCCGGAGTTCCAGAGAAAGTCGCCGCTGTCCACGAACATGCGGGCCAGCTCCAGATTGGGCTTTTCGGTGAAGGTTTTCACCTTGTGCAGCTGGCCGCCGGGCAGGCTCTGGTCGTCCATGTACTGGATGTAGCCGTAGCCGGTATCGGGCCTGGAAGGCTGGATGCCGAGGGTGATGAGCACATCACTGGCCCGGGCGGCCGCCACGGCGATGTCGATGAGGCGGCGAAACTCGTCTTCGCGCTGCACGGCGTGGTCGGCGGGCGTCACGATGATGATAGCCTGCGGGTCACGCTGGGCAATGCGGTAGCAGGCATAGGCAATGCACGGCGCGGTATTGCGGCCAATGGGCTCGCCCAGAATCTGGTCGGCGGGCAGGTGGGGCAGGTGCTCCTGCACCAAGTCTACGTAGTCGCGGTTGGTCACCACAAACACGTTTTCGGGCGGGCAGATACCCTGGAAGCGGTCCACGGTGAGCTGGAGCATGGAGCGGCCCGTGCCCAGCACGTCGTGAAACTGCTTGGGGTGGTTGGTGCGGCTGAACGGCCAGAACCGGCTGCCAATACCGCCAGCCATGACAACGATGTAATTGGAATTCATTGAGGCAAATGTAAAGGAGAACGAGATGGGGCGTGCAGGTCTGCTATTTACTCAATAAATACTATATAATTGAAAAGCCAACGCAATCAAACCAACCCTTCGCGCAGCAGGTCGTGCAGATGAATGAACCCGGCAAACTGTCCGTCCTCCGTCACTACCAGTTGCGTGATGTTGCGTTGCTGCATGCGGGCCAGGGCTTCGGCGGCAAAGTCTTCCACATCAATTGTAGCGGGCTGGGGCGTTAGAATGTCCCGCGCATTGAGCTTTTCCAGGTCCGAAAAGCTGCCCAGCATCCGGCGCAGGTCGCCATCGGTGATGATGCCCGCGAGCTGGCCGGCGGCATCGAGCACGGCGGTGGCCCCGAGGCGCTTGCCCGATATTTCGAGCAGCACTTCCCGCAGCGGGGCATCGGCCGGCACCTGGGGGCGCTGATTCTGGCGGCTCAGGTCGCCCACTTTCAGGTAGAGGCGCTTGCCGAGGGTGCCGCCGGGGTGCAGGCGGGCAAAGTCGGCGGCCGTGAACTGGCGACTTTCGAGCAGGCACACGGCCAGGGCGTCGCCCAGGGCCAGGGCAGCGGTAGTGCTGGTAGTGGGCGCGAGGTTGTTGGGGCAGGCCTCTTTAGTAACGGGGGCGTGCAGCACGTAAGTGGCTTGCTGGGCCAGGTAGGAATCGGCATTGCTCACGAGCGCGGCCAGCGGCACGCCCTTGCGGCGCAGCAGCGGCACCAGCACCTTGATTTCGGGCGTGTCGCCGCTCTTGCTGATGGCAATGACAAAGTCCTGCGGCTGAATCATGCCCAGGTCGCCATGAATGGCATCGGCGGCGTGCATGAACAGGGCCGGCGTGCCAGTGCTATTGAGCGTGGCCACGATTTTGCCCGCGATGTGGGCGCTTTTGCCAATACCCGTGACTACCACGCGGCCCTCCAGCTGCAGGATAGCCTGCACGCAGGCCACGAAATCGGGCGTGGCAGCAAGGGCGTCGGCCACGGCGCGCACGGCATCGGCCTCCTCGTACAGCACCTGGCGGGCAATGGCCAGCACATCGACGGCAACCGGGGCCGCCCCGGTGGTGGCATTATCAGAATGGATAGTAGCAGGCATGAGCAAGACGCGAAATGTTATTGCAAAATTGGGGGAAAGAAGCTGAGCCCGCCTCCCCCGGCCAAAACCAGCCAGTGCCGGTTAATGGATAATTTATAGCAGGCCAACCGCTAACTTATGTCAAGTCAAGTGGCTCGCCACTTCGGAAACCGCTACTTGCCACAGATGGACGGGGTTGAGAGCCCGAATTTTCCAAATAGCCTCTTCGCATTTCGCAAGCGGCAGCAATATGAATAAATTGTTTTCCACAATTCATGAGAAACACCATTTTTCATGCTGAAAATAGGGGTTATTGCTTATCTTCGTTATGAACCGCGAGTCGGTACGCCTTTCATCAGTGCTTTTGTCCCATGTCCTCAGTTGCCCTCCAAGAAGCCCCGGTCCTCACGGCCGATTTGAAATATACGCTTAAAGAAGTATTTGGCTACGGCCAGTTTCGGGGTACGCAAGAGGCTGTTATTCAAAACGTGCTGGCCGGGCACAACACGTTTGTGATTATGCCTACCGGCGCGGGCAAAAGCCTGTGCTACCAGCTGCCGGCCCTTGTGGTGCCGGGCACGGCCATCGTCATCTCGCCCCTCATCGCCCTGATGAAGAACCAGGTCGACCAGCTCGGGGCCTTCGGCGTGAACGCGCAGGTGTACAATTCGACCCTGACCAAAACCGAAATGAAACGAGTGCAGCGCGACGTGATAAGCGGCGAGGTACGCCTGCTCTACGTGGCCCCCGAAAGCCTCACCAAGGACGACACCATCGAGTTCCTGTTGAAGTCGACCATCAGCTTCGTGGCCATCGACGAGGCCCACTGCATTTCAGAATGGGGCCACGACTTTCGGCCCGAATACCGCAAGATTCGCGGCATTATCGATAACCTCGGGGGCAACGTGCCCATTATTGCCCTCACGGCTACGGCCACGCCCAAAGTGCAGCTGGATATCCAGAAAAACCTGCAGATGGACGACGCCAGCGTCTTCAAAACCAGCTTCAACCGCACCAACCTCTACTACGAGGTGCGCGCCAAACACAACACCAAAAAGCAGCTGATTCAGTACGTGAAGCTGCACAAGGGCAAGGCTGGCATCATTTACTGCCTGAGTCGCAAGAAGGTGGAGGAAATTGCCGAGCTGCTGCGCGTGAACGACGTGCGCGCCCGTCCCTACCACGCCGGCCTCGACCAGCAGGTGCGCATTGATAATCAGGACGCGTTTCTGAACGAGGAATGCGACGTGATTGTGGCCACTATCGCCTTCGGCATGGGCATCGACAAGCCCGACGTTCGCTTCGTGATTCACTACGACGCGCCCAAATCCATTGAGGGCTACTACCAGGAAACCGGGCGCGGCGGCCGCGACGGCCTGGAAGGCAACTGCCTGATGTTCTACAGCTACGACGACATTCTCAAGCTAGAGAAGTTCAGCAAAGATAAGCCGGTGACCGAGCGCGACAACGCCCACCAGCTGCTGGCCGAGATGACCAACTACGCCGAAAGCGCCGTGTGCCGCCGCCGCCAGCTGCTGCACTACTTCGGCGAGCAGCTGGACACCGACTGCGGCTTCTGCGACAACTGCCGCCACCCCAAGGAGCGGTTTGAGGGCGAAGCAGCCGTGGGCCTGGCCCTGCGCGCGACCGTGCAAACGGAGGCGCGTTTTAACCTTAAACACATCGGGCAGGTGCTGCTGGGGCTCAACAACCCGCACATTGAGAGCTACGCCCACAATGCGCTGCCGATTTACGGCCAGGGTAAGGCGCTGGGCGACGCGCAGTTCTGGCACTCGGTGCTGCGTCAGTGCCTGCTGAACGATTTTCTGGAGAAGGACATCGACAGCCTGGGTCTGGTGCGCATCACCGAGAAGGGCATCGACTTCATCGAGAACCCGCGCTCCATCACGCTCACGAAGGACCACAACTTCGACGAAGAGCAGAAGGCCGACGAGGAAAAGGTGGAGGAGCAGCAAGCCGCCGGCCACGACGAAGCCCTGTTCGCCCAGCTCAAGGAGTTGCGCAAGCAGGTGGCCAAGCAGAAGAACCTGCCGCCCTACGTCCTCTTCCAGGACCCGAGCCTGAAGGAAATGGCCACCACCTACCCCCAGAGCCTGCACGACCTCACGCACGTATCGGGCGTGGGCCAGGGCAAGGCCCAGAAGTTTGGTGCGCCGTTCGTGGCCGCCATCAAGAAATACGTGGAGGACAACGACATCGAAACCGCCGAGGACGTGGTGGTGAAGTCGGCCGTGAACCGCTCGAAAATCAAAATATACGTCATTCAGCAGATTGACAAGAAGATGATGCTGGAGGATATTGCTTCCTCAAAAGGCATTTCGATGGGCGAGCTGATGGAGGAAATCGAGCACATCTGCTACTCCGGCACCCGACTTAATATCGACTACTACCTGGAGGAAATGGTGGAAGAAGAAGTACGCGACGAAATTTACGGCTACTTCATGTCGGCCAATACTGATAACATTGCCGTGGCGATGAAGGAGCTGGGCAATGACTTTACGGAAGAAGAGCTGCGGCTGGTGCGTGTGAAGTTCCTGAGTGAGGTAGCCAACTAAATCACTGATTTTTCGGATTTAAGCGGATTTCACGTATTTTGTGGCCGATTATTTTGGGGCAATGTCGTGCTGTTGAATGTCCGATTTGTTTTTATGGATTGGTTTCATGGGGTGCAATTCAAAACTACGCGCTGCCCTTTTCATGAGTCATCGGCCCTTGCCTCTGGGCTCCACTAAGGGCATCAGATACCAGTCCGAACTTCTGCTTGGCGGTGGCAGCGCGTAGTTTTGAATTACACCCGTTTCACGTTAGTTGAAACTCGGTTAAACAGGCTTACGGAAACCATAATTGGCTGCGCCATGAGCGTGCATAGTGAGTTGGGCAGTGGGTTTCCAGAGGCAATTTTCCAGCGGGGGCTGGGCGTGGAGCTTGCGGCGGCTAACGTTGCTTTCCGAGCAGAGGTACACTTGCCCGTCTTCTATAAGGAAACATCCATTGGGTCGCGGCGGGCTGACTTTCTGGTCAACGACCAAGTGTTGGTCGAGTTAAAAGCAACCAGTGAATTAACCTCCCTCAACTATGCGCAGGCAATCAATGTAGTACTCCCCAAAAGCTGGACAGGTTAAGCGGGCTAGCTTAGCTCGATTATGACCCCAAAACGCACCCGCCGTCGCTATACGGCCGAGTTCAAAGCCGAGGTGGCGCTGGCCGCGCTCACCGAGCGCCAACCGCTGGCTGAGTTGGCCGCCCACTATCAGTTGGCCACGGCCCAAATCACGCGCTGGAAGCTGCAGCTGCGCGAACAAGCCGTTCAGGTCTTTGCCGAAGCCCCTGCTTCCGTTGCGCCAGCCCCCGATGTGGAGCCGCTCTACGCGGCCATCGGGCGGTTGCAAATGGAAAATGTGCTGCTAAAAAAAACGCTACCCCGATGAGCACGACCCAGCAACGCGCTCTGGTGCAGTCCCCAGACCCAGCTGGCGGCTCGGTGACTGCCCGCTGCCAGGCCCTGGGCCTGGCGCGCAGCAGCTTTTATTACCAGCCCTGCGGGGAAAGCGCCTATAATCTCCACCTCATGCGCCTGCTCGATGAGGAGTTCACCACGCACAACTTCAAGGGTGTACTCGGCCTGCGCGACCACCTGCGCCTGGCCGGGCACGCCGTCAACGAGAAGCGCGTGCGCCGCCTCGTGCGCCTGATGGGCCACGAGCCGATTTACCCCAATCCGCGCTTATCCATTCCTGATCAAGGTGTTACGCCATATCCCTACCTGCTGCGCGACCGCCCGGCCACCGCTCCGAATGAAGTCTGGAGCACGGATATCACCTATGTGCCCATGGCCAAGGGCTTTCTTTACCTGGCCGCCGTTTTGGACTGGCACTCGCGCTACGTGCTCAGTTGGCAACTCTCCAACTCGCTCGACGTCGGCTTTTGCCTGCAAGCCCTGGCCGATGCCCTGCGCGTAGCCCCCGCCCCGTACATCTTCAACTCCGACCAGGGCAGCCAATTCACCAGCCTGGCCTACGAGCAAGCCCTGCTGGCCGCCGGCTGCCGCATCAGCCGCGATGGTCGGGGCCGCGCCACCGACAATGCCTTCATCGAACGCCTCTGGCGCACCGTCAAATGGGAGCATATCTACCTCAACCCCGCCGACGACGGCCGGCACCTACACCAGCAATTACACGCGTACTTTGCTTACTACAATCACCGCCGGCCCCACCAAAGTCTCGGGGGCCAAACGCCCGCCCACGTCTACCAAACCAATCAAACATTCAATCATAACCATATTACTTAACATGCCCCGCTAAACTGTCCAGTTTTTGGGGAGTAGTACACAATTACCTTAAAGCTTACCACCTGGAAGTTGCGCTTCTAGTCAATTTTGGCGAATCCAGCCTCCGGTTCAAATGCTTCCTCCACAATCCCTCCCGCCCGCTCTCCCATTAATTGCGCCTCAATAACATAAAAAGGGCCCCAACTGCGCACGCAGCTGGGGCCCTTCACAATCGTCCACAAAATCCGTGAACTCCGCTTAAATCCTAAAAATCAGTGATTTAGCAGTACTCTTCGAACGCACCTTGCAGGTTGTTCACGATGCGCATGGCGTCGGAGCCTTCGATGTGGTAGCGCTCAATCATGTGCACCAGCTCGCCGTCTTTGAACAGGGCGATGCAGGGCGAGGAGGGCGGATAGGGCAGCAGGTGCTCGCGCATTTTGGCTACGGCTTCGGTTTCCATGCCGGCAAAAACGGTGACCAGCTTGCCGGGCTTTTTGTCGGCGCTGGCGAGGGCCATTTTCAGGGCGGGGCGGGCTTTGGCGGCGGCGCAGCCACACACCGAGTTCACGGCCACCAGCACGGTGCCTTCGTTCGAAGCGAGGGCGGAGTCAACCTCCTCGGCCGTCATCAGCTGCTCGAAACCAACTTCGGTGAGGTCCTGGCGGATGGGCGCCACCATGTATTCGGGATAAACTGCCATTGTCGTAATAATTTAGATTGAAAAGCGGCGGGGCCGCGTACGGGTGCAAAAGTACGAAGGTCTAACCCATTGAGCCGGCCAGAAGGTTTCCGGGGCGGCGGCTACCGCTGGCCGTAGCGCTGGCCGAAAAAGTCGCCCTTGTTCCACTGGGGCCGGGCCGGGGCCTGCGCCACCTGGTAGCCCACCAGGAAGCAGAGCTGCACGTATTTGCGGCCGGCCTCGAAGTCGAAGCGGCCGTTGATGTCGTCTTGCGGCTTGTGGTAGGTCGCGGCGCGCCACTTCTGCACATCTTCGCTGAGGTTGTTGCGGCCATCGGCGGTTTTATTGCCGTATTTGAGGTGCAGGGCCGGAATGCCGGCCGTCACGAAGCTGTACTGGTCGCTGCGGATGAAGCGATTCTGCTCGGGCTCGGGGTCCTTTTCCAGGTCAATATTCAAGTAAGCGCAGGCGCGCTGCACGGGTTCAAGTAGCGTAGAATGCTGGCCGCCCAGCGCCACCACGGAGAGCAGCGGGGCAATAATAGTGGGCATGTCCATGTTAATATCGGCCACGATTTTAGCCTTGGGCACGGTGGGATTAGTGGCGAAAGCCGACGAGCCCAGCAGGCCCAGCTCCTCGCCGGTCATGAACACGAAGAGCATGCTGCGCTTCGGCCGGTCTTTGAGGCGGGAATAGACTTTGGCGATTTCGAGCACGCAGGCCACGCCCGAGGCATTATCGTGCGCGCCGTTGTAAATCGAGTCACCCCGCACCGGGGCAGCCACGCCGAGGTGGTCGAGGTGGGCCGAATGCACCACGTACTCGTCGCGCAGCTTGGCATCGGAGCCCACGAATTTGCCCACCACATTGTAGCTCTCAATATCCTGATAAGTAGCCTGCGCGCTGGCGCTAATCGTTGTTTTCAGGCCCGCTGAGGCTGGTTTACCGTTCCGCATGGCCGCGAAAGCCTGCGTGGTATCGAGGCCCGAGGCCTGCAGCAGGCGCTGGAGCGTGGCCGCGCTCACAGCCCCGTAGAACTGCTGCCGGCTGCCCGGCGCAAAGGTGCGCGACACAGCCACCTTGCCATCGGCCCCGAGCACGCTGTACGTGCCGTTTTTGAGGTCAGGCAGCGCGCCGGCGTGGGCAGAGGCCAGTATCAGCCCCACGGCCCCGTGGTTGATGGCCGCCTTCAGCAGCCCCGCCAAATCCTGGCTGGCCGAGGCTACGGTGGACGCAAATGTGCGGGGTGCCCCGCGCACAATCATCACCACCTTGCCCTTCACATCGAGGCCGGCGTAGTCGTCGTAGCCCAGCTCGGGCGCGTTGATGCCGAAGCCGGCGAAGGCCAGCGGGGCGTCCTTCACGCTGGTGGCGGGCAGCTCGGGGCTGGGGTACACCACGTAATCCGGCCCGGCCGTGAGCGGCATTGCAGCCCCCTGCGCATCGCGGGCCGTGAAAGCAGCGCCGGGCTGGAGGAAGGCGCGCCGCAGCCGCACTTTCTGGATGAAGGTGCCACCCTCGCCGGCCGGTTGCACGCCCAGCGTTTTCAGCTGCTGCGTCACGTAATCGACGGCCATCTGGTAGCCGGGGGTGCCGGCCTTGCGGCCCAGCAGGCGGTCGTCGGCCAGGTAGGCGATGTGGGCTTTGATGGCGGCGGGCTGCACTTGCTCTAAGGCGGCAGCTACGGGCTTGGGCACGATGAGCGGGGCTTGCGCCTTGGCGGAGGTGCTGAGGAGCAGGGCAGCGAGGAGACAGAGAGATGTTTGCATAGATTTCGTGAGAATACAGCCAACACAAAGAACGTCATGTCGAACGCAGCCGAGACATGACGTTCTAGCCTACAGCGCCAGAATCTGCTTCAGCTCGGCATCGGTTACCGTGAGCAGGCCTACTTTGGGCAGGCGCTGGGTGAGGGTGCGCCAGTTGGGCTCCTGCTTGAAAATGGGGCGGAGCAAGGCCAGCGCGGCGGGCACCTGCTGCTTATTGGCCAGCGTAATGGCGTGCCAGTACTTCATTTCCAGGTTCTGGGGAAACATTTTTTCGGCGGCCTGATACTCCTGAATGGCTTTCGGCATGTCATTTTTTTCCACGGCCAGGTCGCCGGCGTTCATGTGGTCGTAGGCGCGGTCCAGACTGAGCAGGCGGTGCAGCTCGGGCAGCGGGGCAGCGCTGTCGTCCACGCGCAGGTCGATGAGGCGGTCGGCCCAGGGGCCTTCGGTGGCGGTGCCGCGCACCACCAGCAGCGCGGCCGACTGCCGGCCGCGCACGTCGCCGCCGGCGGCCTGGGCGGCATCGAGGGCGGCCAGCACACGCTCGGCCAGGGGCAGCTTGGCATTGGCTTCGTAGGCGGCGGCCATGGCGGGCCACACCTTATCCGAAAGCATCATGTTGGCCTGCACCGAGAACTGGTTGCCCTGCTGGTGGCCGGCCATATCAACGCATTTTTTGCCGGTGTGGGTGGCCACGCGGCCCTGGTTGTCGAGAATGGCCACCTGACGCACGTCGCGGCCGTCGTCGTTGCTCAATAGCTCATCGAGCGCCTGCTGGGCCGTTTTGCCGCTTTTTAGGAGGGCCAGGCCGCGCAGGCCAAAGGACTTGTTGGTGAATGACTGCGTGGCCACCGCGCCCACGCCGGCCTCGGCCCAGCTCACCGAGGTGCCCACCGAAAACCAATGGCTTTGCACAGCCACCGCCATTTCGCCGGTGGCCGGGTCGCGGGCTACAATACTGAAGGTGTGGGCAAACGGGTCGGTGCGGGAATACATCTGGGCGGCGGCGGGCCGGCCGACCAGCAACAGAAGCAGCAATGAGGATAGCAGGTACTGAAAGCGCATGAGCGGGGAAGAGAAAATGAATGAATTTACAAAAGGACAACTCAGGCGGCGAAAGGTGGCAGGAATTCGCGCACCAGGCTCCGACCCCAAACGATTTAAATAGCCCGACGGTGGGTTTTCGCATCCCGCACCGGCTGGGCCAAGCCACGGCGATGCGGGAAACAACAACGCGCGAAGCGTTGGAACCGCACTGATTTCCTTATTGTTACTGCCCCTTGGCCCGCCATTATTCATTATCTTGATAAGATTCCGCGCCCTACCGTAGCGGGCCAGCTGCTGGCCCTCCGGCCGGGAGCAGCTTACCTTTATTTAGCATCGCAATTATATGACTACGTACCCAAACCTGATTTCCGAGGCTTTCGCCCCCCAGTTTCACGCCTCCGACCCAACCCACGTGCACACCCACGAGCTGCCGCTGTGGCCCGACTGCTTCGCGGCGGTGCGAGCGGGCTACAAGCCCTTCGATGTGCGCCGCAACCACGAGGATTTTCAGGTGGGCGATGTGCTGCTGCTGCGCGAGTTCGACCCCGAAGCCAACAACCATACCGGCCGCACCATTACCCGCTGGGTGAGCTACGTGCTGCAAGGCGGCAACTTCGGCGTAGAGGCCGACTGGTGCGTGCTGGGTTTCAGCAACCAGCCGCCCATTCCGGCGGGCATGACGGATATTCGGCTCTGGTAGCCGCGTCTTAGCTGCTGTAAAAACGGTCATGCTGAGCGCAGCCGAAGCATGACCGTTCTCTTGCCTCTAGCGCCGGAGCTGCGCCAGAAACTGCTTGATGTTGTCGTTCAGAAACTTGGCATCGGCGGGGTTGGGAGCGGCCCCGGCGGTGTGGCCCCACAACGACGGAATGGGCTTGAGCACCACGCCCGGGATGAAGGCGGCTTCGTAGCGGGCATCGGTGAGCGGGAAGTACAGGTCCGTGGCCGAAGGCATGTAGAGAATGGGCGCTTTAATGCTGCGGAGGGCCTTTTCGACGTTGCCTCCGAAGCCGGTAGTGGCGCCCACGTTATTCGATTCCCAGGTTCTCATCTGCAAAATCAGGTCGTTGGCATCGGCTCCGGGGATGAAGTGCGTGCGGTACTCGTGCAGCACCTGCTCGAAGGTGGTGCCGGGCTTATTATCGGCTTTCCAGAGCTCCAGCCGCCACCACTCCTGCGAGTAGAGCCAGGCCGTCCAGACGACGGAAAAGGCTTCAATGCCCTTGGTGGGCGGCGCGGTGTAGTCGCCGTTCTGGAAGGCGGCATCGGCGGTGAGGGCCGCAATCTGGCCTTCGAGGCGCACGATGCCGTGGGGGTAGGTTTTGGCCGTGCCCGAGGTGGCCACGAGGCGGTCGGCAAAGGTGGGGTAGCTCACGGCCCATTGAAAGGCCTGCTGCGCCCCCATCGAAAAGCCGATAATGGCCCGCAGGTGGTTTATTTTCAAATCATTGACCAGCAGCTGATGCACAGCGGCCACGTTGTCGCGGATGGTCATGACGGGGAAGCGCGGGCCGTGGAAGGGCTCCGGCGTGTTGCTGGGCGACGAGGAATGGCCGTTGCCAAACAGCTCGCTGGTGACCAGGAATACTTTGGTGGTATCGAGGGCCTTGCCCGGCCCCATGAGCCACTCGTAGCCGTGGCGGTCGGCCATGTAGTGCGAGGGCAGCAGGATGGCGTTGTCGTGGGCGGCGTTGAGGTGGCCGTAGGTGCCGTACACCACACGGGCCAGGGGCAGGGTGGTCCCGCTTTCAGTCCGGAAATTGGGAATGGTGAAGACGTGGGGCGGCGTGCGGTCGGGGCGCGGCGGGGTGGCGGGCGCGTCCTGGGCGCGGAGCGCGGCGGGGGCCGCCCCCAGCAGGGCGACAAGCAATAGCAAAGACCGGAACGAATGGCGCATAGAGCAGCAGAAAAGCGGCGAACAGTCGCCGGTAGCTGTAACCCGATGGAGCGCCGCGGGTTTACCTTGCTCCTTCGCCGTTGTTGCTTTATGCCCCAAACCCCGCCGCCCGTCATCCAAGTATCGCATTTGCGCAAGGCGTTTGGGGCGCACGCGGTGGTGCAGGACGTGTCGTTTGCGGTAGCAGCCGGCGAAACGCTGGTGCTGCTGGGCCCCAGCGGCTGCGGCAAAACCACGCTGCTCAAAATGCTCAACCGCCTGATTGAGCCCGATGGCGGCCGCATCGAAATCAACGGCCAGGATGTGCTCAGCCAGCGGCCCGAAGTGCTGCGGCGCGGCATTGGCTACGTTATTCAGCAGGTGGGGCTGCTGCCGCACTACACCGTGGCCGAGAACGTGGCCGTGGTGCCCCGCCTGCTGGGCCACGCCCCGGCGGCCATCGCGGCGCGCACCGAGGCGCTGCTCACGCGGCTGCATTTGCCGGCCGCGCGCTACGCCGAGCAGTATCCGCACCAGCTCTCGGGCGGGCAGCAGCAGCGCGTGGGGCTGGCCCGCGCCCTGGCCGCCGACCCGCCCATCATCCTGCTCGATGAGCCCTTTGGGGCCCTCGACCCCGTAACCCGGGCCAGCATCCGGCACGAGTTTCGGGAGCTGGAGGAACTGCGCAGCAAAACGATGGTGCTCGTGACCCACGACGTGACCGAAGCCTTCGAGCTCGCCGACCGCATTATGCTGCTCGATGCCGGCCAGATTCAGCAACTGGGCACGCCGCGCGAGCTGCTGTTTCGACCCGCCAACGACTTTGTACGCCGGTTTTTTGCGGCCGAACGGCTGACTTTGCAGCTACGCACGCTCACGTTGGGCGATGTTTTTGAGGGCAATGAAGCCGAAGGACCAAAAGACGCTTTCCGCGCTGGAACCACCGTACACGAGGCACTGGAAGCCCTGACCGGCTCAGCAGCAGCGGCAGCGCCCTTCACGGTGGCCCAGCTGATGGCGGGTTTTGGCGAAGCTTTACAACGGGAGGAGGACGCATGGAAACGCTAAGCCCCCTGCGCCCACTCCCCGCTTCCCACTCCCCGCTCCCCCTTTGCCCATGGAAACGCTAACGGCCCTCTTCACTTTCTGGCACGAGCAGGCCGGCAAGCTCGGCGAGCAAACGGTGCAGCACATCGGCCTCACGGCGGGCTCGCTGCTGCTGGGGGTACTGGTGGGCGTGCCGCTGGGGCTGTTTTTGTCGCGCCGGCCGCGCTGGGCCCCGGCGGTGCTGGGCGTGGCTGGCGTGCTCCAAACGGTGCCCAGCATCGCCCTGCTCGGTTTCCTGATTCCGGTGCTGGGCATTGGGCCGAAACCGGCCATTTTTGCGCTGTTCCTGTATTCGCTACTGCCCATTATCCGCAACACACTGGCGGGCATTCGGGGGGTGCCGCCGGCCGTGGTGGAAGCCGCCCGGGGCCTCGGCCTGACCGATGGGCAGGTGCTGCGCCGGGTAGAATTGCCGTTGGCGCTGCCGGTGCTCATGGCCGGCATTCGCACGGCCACCGTCATCAACGTGGGTGTGGCCACGCTGGCGGCCTACGTGGCGGCCGGCGGGCTGGGCGAGTTCATTTTCGGCGGCATCGCCCTCAACAACCCGGTGATGATACTGGCCGGTGCCCTGCCCGCCGCCGGCCTGGCCCTGGCGTTTGATGCGCTGCTGGGCGGCGTGCAAAAGCTGAGCACGCGCCGCCTGGGGCAGGTGGGCGCGGCGCTGCTGGTGGCACTGCCACTGCTGGGCGGGCTATACCTGTTGCCCCGCGCCACGGGCAAGCTGCTGGCCGGCTTCAGCCCCGAGTTTGTGGGGCGGGCCGATGGGCTGCCGGGCCTCACCAAAAGCTACGGCCTCACACACCTGCCCAGCGTGGTGCTGGCCCCCGCGCTGGTGTATGAGGCCGCCCGCAATGCCAACGTGGACGTGATTGACGGCTACAGCACCGACGGCCGCATCCGGGCCTACGGCCTGCGCGTGCTGCGCGACGACCGCCGCGTGTTCCCGCCCTACTACGCCGTGCCCGTGGTGCGCCCCGCCCTGCTGCGCGAGCATCCCGAGCTGGGAGCAATTCTGGCGATGCTGGACAACCAGATTTCGGACTCGGTAATGACCGATTTGAACTACCGGGCCGACTACCTGCATCAGGCCCCAAAAGCCATTGCCGAAGCCTTTCTACGGCGGCGCGGGCTGTGGCGGGATGCCCGCCCGGCCGTGTCGGGTGCGGCGGTGGTGAAGCTGGGCTCGAAGATTTTCGCCGAGCAGTACATTCTGGCCGAGCTATACGCGGCCCTCATCCGGGGCAATACCGACCTGGCGGTGGAAACCAAAACCGGCCTCGGCGGCACCACCATCTGCTTCGAGGCGCTGCGCAGCGGGGCCATCGATATGTACCCCGAGTACACCGGCACCGGCCTGCTGGTGCTGCTGCAGCCCCGGCCCGCCGTGGTCGACTCGCTGGGCGGGCGGCCGGCAGCGGTGCTGAACTACGTACGCGCAGAGTTCCGCCGCCGCTTTGGCCTGGAGTGGCTGGCCCCGCTGGGCTTCAACAATACGTATGCCCTGCTCATGCGTGGGCAGCAGGCGCAGAAGCTTGGCATCATGAGTGTGTCGGATTTGAGCGGGTATCTGCGGCAGTAGCACGGCGGCGCGCCGCAGCCATTCAACCAAAAATCCCCTGCCAGATACTCTGGCAGGGGATTTTTCAGATGCCTGACGGCGTGGTATTACCGCTCGATGTTCAGTCGCAGCGACTCGGTTTTACCATTAGTAACGAGGCGGCACACGTACAAGCCGGTGGACAGGTTGGCACTGTTGAGCGTAGCCGAGTAGAGCTGGCCAGCCGTTACGGTACCATCGTAGAGAGTAGCAATGCGCTGGCCAAGCAGGTTGTATACCACTACTTGTGCTGCGCCATTCTCTGCCGTCCGGAACGACACCGTAGCCTTATCAGCCGCTGGGTTCGGGAACACCGACAGCTCGTTGGTGGAATTGGCCACCGGAGCGTTGGCCGCTACACCGCGGACAGCCGTGGTGCAGTTACCCAGCTGGTCGCCGGGGTGGCCGGTGAGGTGAGCCGGCACGGCGTTGGGCGAGATGCAGATTTCGTGGCCGTTGTGGCACACAATTACCTTGTCCTTATCGCAGTAGGCATTGATGACGTGGAGCGTCACCGTAGCCGTGGCCGTGCAGCCGTACTGGTTGGTCGCCGTCACGGTGAAGGTGAACGTGCCGAGTGTGGTAGCCGTGAACACGGGATTGGATACGGTATTGCTACTGAGTCCTTTGCTTCCAATCCAGACGTAGCTCACGCCGCCCGAGGCAGTTAGCGTGGCGCTCTGAGCACCGTAGCCGATGTATAGGTTGGTAGCGACGCCACCGGTGTACACTGTGCTGCTGGGCGTTACCGCAATGGCCGGAGCCGGAATAGTACCCACTACGCTCACCGTGGCCGGGGCGCTGGCCACGTTGCCGTGGATGTCGGTCACGGTCAGGATTACGGGGTTGTTGCCCAGGTTGGCACAGCTGAAGCTGGTACGGTTGAGACTCAGGCTACGGATACCGCAGGCATCAGTGCTGCCATTATCGACCTGCTCGGCCGTCACCGAAGCCACGCCGTTTACCAGCGTAACGGTTACGGTGCGAGTCGCTACGGTCGGGGCCGTCACGTCGTTCACCGTCATGGTGAAACTGCCGGTGCTGGTGTTGCCGCTGGCGTCGGTGGCCGTCACGCTTACCGTGCTGGTGCCTACCGGGAAGGTGCTGCCCGAAGCCGGGCTGGCAACCACCGTGGCACCGGCGCAGTTATCGGTAGCAGTGGGATTGAAGCTCACCGTGGCCCCGCACTGCGTAGCCGGGGCGCTCACCACCATGTTGGCGGGCACCATCAGGTTCGGGCGCTCGGTGTCGTTCACGGTTACCGTCTGGGTGGCAGTGGCTTTGTTGCCAGCGGCGTCGGTAGCAATCCAGATGACGGTAGTACTGCCCTTGGCGAAGGTGGCCGGGGCATTGTTGGCTACAGTTACGCCGGAGCAGTTGTCCGTTGCAATAGCATTGCCCAGAGCCACGCCCGTGGCGCTACACTGGCCGGGGTTAGCACTTACTACTACCGCGGCGGGCGCGCTGATGATGGGGTTCTCCACATCCAGTACGGTCACTACCTGCGTGGCGGTGGCAGTGAGGCCGACCGCATCCGTAGCAGTCCAGGTTACGGTAGTCAGGCCTTTGAGGAAAACTGCGGGGGCATTGCTCGTTACCATTACGCCGGTGCAGTTGTCGCCGGCAACAGGATTGCCCAGGGCCACATGGCTAGCCGAGCACTGGCCCAGGTCGGCCGAAACCGACACCATAGCCGGGGCCGAAATCGTGGGAGCTTCGGTGTCGTTCACGGTCACCAACTGGGTAGCGGTGGCCGTGTTGCCGCTGGCATCGGTCGCCGTCCAGGTTACCGTAGTCGTGCCCTTGGCGAAGGTGGCCGGAGCGTTGCTAGCCACCATAGCCGAGCAGTTGTCGGCCGCCGTAGCCGTGCCCAGGGCCACGCCGGTGGCGCTACACTGGCCGGCATCGGCACTCACAGTCAAGGCAGCGGGGGCCGTGATGGTAGGCAGGATATTATCCAGCACCGTTACGGTAGCAGTAGCGGTGCTAACGTTGCCGCTGGCATCGGTCACGGTCAGGGTTACCGGGTTGGCACCCAGGTTGGCGCAAGTGAAGCTGCCGGACGATACGCTCACGTTAGCCACGCCGCAGTTATCGGCGCTGCCATTGTTGACCTGGGCGGCGGTTACGCTAGCCTGGCCATTAGCATCGAGCTGCACGGTTACGTTCTGGGCCACGGCCGTTGGGGCAATGGCATCCAGCACGGTCACGTTGGCGGTAGCAGTGCTTACGTGGCCGTAGGCGTCGGTCACAGTCAATAGCACCGGGTTGTTGGCCGAGCCTACGTTGGCGCAGGTATAGGCCAGCTGGGGGACGGGGCTGCCCAAAGTGTAGGTAGCCTGCACGGCGAGGCGCTTGAAGGTGCCGTAGCAGGGGTCACCGAATACCGAGTTGTCAGCCAAGATAGAAGCCGTATTCTGGTTCAGCACATACGACTCTACTATCGACTGGCTGTTGGTGGCGTTGCAGTTACCATATTGAAACGTCCCATTCACGAAGTTGGGCGTACCGTAACTGGCAAAGTTTACGGCGGTGAATACCGCCCCGGCCGGAGCCGAAAGGGTGAGTACACTGTGCTCCTGCGCCTGGCTAAATGCGGATACCAATCCCTGCTTTTGAAGGCTCAACGTAATAGCTCCGCAGTTGTCGCTGCTGCCGTTGTTGACCTGGGCGGCCGTGATGCTGGCCTGCCCGTTGGCATCCAGGTATACGGTCACGTTCTGGGCCACAGCCGTAGGGGCCATCGTGTCGTCCACCAGCACGGTCTGAGTATCGGTGCTAACGTTACCGTTGGCATCGGTCACGGTCAGCGTCACCGGATTAGCGCCGTAGTTGGCGCAGCTAAAGGCCGACTGCGAGAGCGTCATCAAAGCAATGCCGCACGAAGCCGTCGAGCCGCCATCAAACTGGGCAGTCGTGAGCGTAGCCGTGCCATTGGCATCGAGTACCAGCGTGAGCGGGGTGGCGTGGGCCTGCACCGTGCAGGGAATGACGGTGATGCTGAACGACTGCGTGATGAGGCCGTAGCTGGCCCCGTGGTGGTAGAGGTCGGCGGCTACCAGGGTCACGGGGTTGCTGCCGGCATCGGCCACGGCGGGTGTGCCGCTCACGGTACCCGTGCCGTCGCCATTGTCCACCAGCGTCAGCCAGGCGGGCAGGGTCGGCGTTTCTATCTCCAGCTTGTCGCCGTAGGGCAGGTCTGGGTCAGTCATCGAGATGCTGTAGCTGAACGGCTGCCCGGCCACCACCGACAGCGAAGCCGGCGCGGGGGTCGAGGTAAAGCTCGGGGCCGAGTTCACCACAAACTGCAGGCTGTGGGTACTCTGGTCGCTGGAGTTCGTGTTCTGGGCCGTGAAGGTGGCCGCCTTCAGGCCCCAGTCGGCCACTACGGGCGTCCAGTTCAACTGGGTGCTGGTGGGGTTAGCGGCCGGGGTAGGCAGGGCGGGCGAGTAGCTGGCGCTGGCCGGCAGGCCCGTGGCACTCATAATACGCACCAGCGTACCGGGGTCTACATTCGAAGCCTGAATGGTACGGGTTACCAGTGTGCCCGGCGTAATCTGCACGATGCTCCCGTTAGACGGCGTTGGTGGCACGTCAAACGTCGGCTTGGTGCTTACCTGGATGGTCACGGAGGTGTTGGTCTGTACCCCTACCGCGTCCTGCGCCACAAATGTGATAACACTGGTACCGAGTGTGCTAGTGGTGGGCGTCCAGGAGAACGTGCTTAGCACCGGGTTACCGGTGGCGGGCAGAGCTGGGCTCATGCTGGCGCCGGGGGGCAAGCCAATGCCTTTCAGCGTCACGATGTCGCCCGCGTCGCTATCGGTAGCCCGCACCGAGAAATTGATGGGGGTACCAGGAGCCACCTGGTACACGTAGTTGTTGGAAGGAGTAATGCTGTAGTCGAATTTCGGCGGGGCCGAAACATTGGTAATCTGGATAATAAAATCGACCAGAACAACGGTTTTTCCATCGCTCACCTTTACCATCGCATCGTATATGCGGCCCACCGGGGCACTCACAGTATTAAACGTAATGCCGCCCGTAGTGGCATTAATGGCCAGGCCAGGCGCATTGGTGAAGGCGGTACCGTTCAGGTCGGCTGAGGTGGCCAGGCTATATGTGAGGGGGTCGCCATCGGGGTCGTTGGCGGCCAGCTGGAAGGCTGCAGCCGCCTGGCCGGTGGCCAGGTTCACCACCGGGGGCAGCGTCGAAACCGGCGAGTTATTCCCAGTTCCGGCATTTACGATGGTTTTGACGTACCACGTTCCGTTGGCATTATTGAAGAGGGTACTCAGGCGGGCGCTGCTGCTGAAGTAGGCCGTGTAGTTAATAGCGGCCGGGTAGGTGTGCGTGACCGTAAACTCGCCATAAAAGTTATCAGCAGCCACATCTACGGATGTCACAGTCAGGTTGATGGAAGTGACGCCCCCGTCACCGAAATACAGATTATCAGCCACCGAAACGACCGAGCCCACGACGATATTACCGCTAAAAAAGCTGCGGCGAAACGACTCGCTGACCTTTAGCTGCACGGTGCGCCCAGTGGCATCAGTAGTAACCGTGCGCCATGTAATGTTGCCGTAGCGAAAGTGCGAGGCGCGGGCCGGCGAAGCCGCGCCCAAAGCCAGTACGCAGCACAGCAGCACCAAGCGCCAGGCGGCCCCTAGCGTCGGCCAACTGGCACGCATCGGCTGGCCGGCGCTTCCCGTTGGGGCAATGAATGAATGAGTAAGCGTGTTGTCCATGAAGAAGTTGAGCAGGGGTGAAAATTGAATGGTAAGACTAACGAAAGCGAGAGGCAATCCCTTTAGGCTAGATTTTAGATTTTTTATTATATGAAAATTTTAAAAGCTAATCTGTACCGGGGCAGCAAACCTACAATTTCATTCGCCTAAAATACAAATGTTAGTTTTACGTAAAACCGCAAATGCAACTCTGACAGTTGACGATTTTCGCAATTACTCCCGTTTAAAACTTGGCAAATTCATCAAATACAATATCAACAGATTATATTATTAGCAATAACTATAAGTTAATATTTTTGCACTCATCACATAGTTTATCAGTGAAAAACACAAAAAGTATTTTCAAAAAACTGTCGCACGGAGGCAAATTATAGATTTAACTATTCTAATTTTTCATTACCACACGTTCTATTTGCTTTCTCAGGGAAGATGCTGCCTGGGCAGGGGGCATTTGATGCCTGAGCCTCCCCTTGCCCGGCCGGTGTAGATTTGGGGATGAAGAAACCGTTTGTCCTCACCACCGCTACGGCTGCTGATGCCCCCAGCCTCACCCAATTTGTGAACGCCGCCTACCGGGGCGACACCGCCCGCCAGGGCTGGACCACCGAAGCCGACCTGCTCGACGGCCAGCGCATCGACGAAGCCGGCCTGCGCGACATGCTGGCCCTGCCCCACGCCGCCATCCTGCTCTGCCAGAGCGAAACCGGGGAACTGCTCGGTAGCTTCCACGCGCAGGCCAAAGGCGAGTTGCTCTACCTCTCCATGCTGGCCGTGAACCCTGCCGGCCAGACCCAGGGCGTGGGCAAATTCCTGCTGAGCGCAGCCGAGGACTACGGCCGCCAGCACGGCTGTACCACTAGCAAAATGACCGTCATTTCCGTGCGCGCCGAGCTGATTGCCTACTACGAGCGGCGCGGCTACCACCTCACCGGCACCACCGAGCCCTTCCCCACGGACCCACGCTACGGCATTCCGAAGCAGCCGCTGGTGCTGCTGGTGCTGGAGAAATCGCTGTAGCTTCCGGCTACGGCCGCCAGCGAAACGACTGCGCATCCATGGCCCGCATGGTGCACAATACCCCATCGAGGTGGTCGCATTCGTGCTGGAGCAGTTCGGCGATGTCACCCTGCACTTCCCAGCGCTGGGGCTGCCAGTGCTCGTCGCGGTACGTCACGGTGAGGGACACGTGCCGCTGCACCCGCACCAACAGGTTGGGAAAGCACATGCAGTCGTCCCACATCTCGAATAGCTCCGGGCTCAGGTCGGTCAGCGCTGGGTTGAGCAGCACGATGGGACGGCCGTCGAGGTGCAGGTACACCAGGCGCTTCATCACGCCAAGCTGTGGAGCGGCAATGCCCCGGCCGAAGTGGTATTTGGCGCGCACTTCCTGCATCACGTTGTGCAGGTCGGCCACCCAGCCGGCTACCTGGGGCAGGTCGGCTTCGGTCACGGGGGCGCACACTTCGTAGAGGCGCGGGTCGCCCAGCAGCACCATGTCGGCGAGGGTTTTCATGGGGTTGGGTGGGTTAGGGCGAAGGATGGACGGAATGGAAATTAACAAAAGAAAAGAACGTCATGCTGAGCGGAGTCGAAGCATCTCTACCGCTTCGTTGCAACCAATGTTGGTTACTACTGCGGTAGAGATGCTTCGACTCCGCTCAGCATGACGCTCGACTGTACTCAACGACGCTGAACGGCGCTCAGAAAATCATACTCCTACCCTCAGTTTGAACCGGACTTCCCGGCCTCCGCCGTTCGGCCGGGCTGCAAGTAGGTGTCCATCCATTCCAGCCAGAAGCGGTTGCGTTCGCGCTGGCGCACGGGGTCGCTGGCGTTGTGGGCGGGCACGGGCCAGGCGATGAATTTGGTGGTCACGCCATTGTCTTTCAGGGCATGAAACAGCTTGTACGACTGCGTGACGGGCACGCGCGGGTCGGCGGTATTGGCCAGAATGAGGGTGGGCGTGCGGATACGGCCGGCCAGGGTGATGGGCGACTGCTCGCGGTAGTTCTGGAAATTGGCCTCGCTCAGCCAGGGCGAGGGGCCGATGGCGGCGGCGCGCTGCACGTTGGAGTCGCCCAGGTTGTATTGGTCGAGCCAGTCGGTGACGGCCGCGCCGGCCACGGCGGCCTGCCACTGCGCGGGGTAGTGGCCCAGCAGCCACACCGTCATGTAGCCGCCATAGCTCCAGCCGCTCACGCCAATGCGGGAAGTATCAACCATCCCGCTGCGCTTGAGCTGGGCCAGGCCGGCCATCACGTCGCGGCCGGGGCCGGCGCCCGCATCGTGGGTAATGGCGGCTTTGTAGGCGTTGCCGAGGTTGTCGCTGCCCCGGTAGTTGGGCTCGAACACGAAGTAGCCCCGGCCCGCAAACAGCTGGGCCTGGGCCGAAAAGGTAGCCGTGGAAGCGGCCGTAGGGCCGCCGTGGATAACGAGCACCAGTGGGTAGGTTTTGCCGGGTGTGTAGTTGGAAGGGTAGGTCAGCTCGCCATCGTTGGTCACGCCGTCCGACTGCCAGGTGAGGGTCTGGGCCTTGCCCAATTGCAGGGCGCGCACCTCTTTATGAAAGTCGGTGAGGGCTTTGGGGGCAGCCGTGGGCGAGGCCATGTAGTAAAGCTCGGCGGGGTGGCCGGGGTCGGTGCCGATGAAGGCCAGGGCGCCGGTGCGGCTCACGGCCACATCTACCCAAAACGACCAGTTCGGGCTCACCGTGCCCAGGTTGAGCTTGCGGGCCGCGCCGCCCTTCAGCGGCTGCAGCCACAGGGCGGTGCGGTTGCCATCGAGCCCGCCCAGGAGCAGGTTCTTGCCATCGGGCATCCAGATGGTGCGAAACACGTCACGGTCTAGGGCTGGGGTCAGGTTGCGACCTTCGCCGCCGGCCGCGGGCGTTACCCATATTTCGTTGATGTTGTTGGTGTTGCCCTGGCGCGGGTACCAGTAGGAAAGCTGGCTGCCATCGGGCGAAAACGTGGGGTAGCCCTCCAGCATCTTGCGGCCGGTGAGGGGGCGCACAGTACCATCGGCCACGTTCAGCACCTGCGCGGTGCGCTGGTTGCCATCGCCGGAATACGGCCCCGGCACCTGCACGAAGGTCAGCGACTTGCCATCGGCACTCCAGGACAGGGGCGACGAGGGGGCGCCCGGCGGAATGGTCACCGGCAGGCTCCACGCGCCGGAGGTGAGGCGGGTGGCCGCGCCACCGGCCGCCGGCACCAGCCAGATGTGCGAAACCGTAGGCGCGGCACCCAGAAACAGGTCGTTGTTGCCCACCTCAAACGCGTCGTAGCCCTTGTCGGGCGGGCCGGCTGCGTTGCTGGCCTTGTCGGCCGTCACGTAGGCTACCGTCCCGCCGTCGGGCCGCCAGGCGTAGTGCTGCACGCCTCTGCGGGCATTGGTAAGCCGGCGGGGTTCGCCGCCGCGCAGGGCCTGCACAAACAGCTGCGGCACCGAGTCCTTGCCGGCCCCGGTTTTGACCAGGTAAGCCAGCTCCTGGCCGTTGGGCGACCAGCGAGGCTGCGTCAGGCCGAGGCGGCCGGCCGCCAGCGTGCGCTGCTCCCCGTTGGCCGGGTTCACCAGTACCAGGCTGGTCAGAAACCGGTCTTCGGCGTAGTCGGGCGTGGTCACCACCAGGGCAATACTTTTGCCATCGGGCGAAAACTGCGGGTCGGCCAAGCCGGTCATTTTGGCCAGGTCGCCCAGCTCAAAAGGGCGATTTTGAGCCCGGAGGGCCGCCGTAGGCAGCAACAGCAGCCACAGCAGGGCCAGGTGCCAGGAGGAGAAGTTTTTCATGGGACGAGAGATGATTAAAATATAGTGATAAAGAACGTCATGCCGAGCGCAGCCGAGGCATCGCGCTCGAATCGTCCTCACGATTGAGTTGTTACCCCAAGCGAGATACCTCGGCTGCGCTCGGCATGACGTTCTGTTTCCAGCATGACGGACGGCTGCCACCCAGCTTTTCAAAGCAGCGGGTGCGTTAGTCGCGGTAGTTCAGCGCCGGCTTGCGGTCGCCGAGCAGGGGTTTGTACACGTAGCTGCCCACTTTCTGCTTTAGCTCCGCTTTCGCCTTAGCCACCAATTCGGCATCGCTGAACAGGTCGATAGCGGTGAGGGCCATGGTTTTGGCGGCCACCATCATGCCTTTGCTGCCAATTTCTTTGCCGCTGCACGCCACGGCCTGCCAGCTGTGGGCGGGCGTGCCGGGTATCCAGGTGGCGGCCATCAGGCCCACGGTTGGCACCACGTAGCTCACGTCGCCCACGTCGCTGCTGCCGCCGAGGTCGCGCAGCAGGTAAGGCGATACTTCGGCGGCCTGAGCTACGGGCGGCGCGGGCGCGCCCAGCGACTCCTGAATTTTCTTGCCGAAAGCGGCTTCTTCGGCCGTGTAGCTCACGCCGCCCACCTGCTCCAGGTTGCGCTGCAGGGTGTGGGCCAGGGTTTCGTTGATAAGCAAATCGTGCGTGCCGCCGATGATTTCATAGTCCATGGTGGTGCCGGTGCCCAGGGCGGCGCCCTCGGCGGCTTTCACCACGCGGGCAAACACGGCCTCTACCTCAGCGCGGTTGGGGTGGCGCACGTAGTAGTACACCTCGGCGAAATCGGGCACTACGTTGGGGGCCTTACCGCCGTTGGTGATAACGTAGTGAATGCGGGTTTCCTGGGGCACGTGCTCGCGCATCATGTTCACCATGTTGTCCATAGCCTCCACGCCGTCGAGGGCGCTGCGGCCCCGCTCGGGCGCGGCGGCGGCGTGCGCGGCCACGCCGTGAAACCGGAATTTGGCCGACGAATTAGCAATATACTTGCCCACCATCGTGGCGTTTTCGCTGCCGGGGTGCCAGTGCAGCACGGCATCCACGCCGTTGAACAGGCCGGCCCGCACCAGGTACACCTTGCCGCTGCCGCCCTCCTCGGCCGGGCAGCCGTACACCTTCACGGTGCCGTGCAGCTTGCCTTCCTTCAGCAGCTTTTTGATTTCGATGCCGGCCGCCACGCTGGCCGTGCCGAAGAGGTTGTGGCCGCAGCCGTGGCCCGCGTTCTGCCCGGCAATGGGCGACTTATCGGCCACGGCCTCCTGGGCCAGGCCCGGCAGCGCATCGTACTCGGCCAAGATGCCGATAACCGGCTGGCCACTGCCGTAGGTGGCCACAAACGCCGTGGGAATATCGGCCACGCCGGCCTGCACCGTGAAGCCGTTTTTGCGCAAGGTTTCCTGCAGCAGCGCCGAGCTTTTGGTTTCCTTATAGCCCATCTCGGCAAAGCCCCAGATGCGCTGCGCCACTTGCTGGTACTCGGCGTAGTGGGCCTGCAAATCCTGCAGGGCTTCGGTTTTGAGGGCTTCGGTGGGCGGCAGGGCCGGGCGGAAGGACGCCAGCAGGGCGGTGCCCAGCAATGCCAGAGTAATGGTTTTTTTCATCGGGAGAATTTTCGGAGAAATACATCGGCGGACCAGCCTGCCTGGCCCGGCCGAAATTACCACCAGATTACGGCAAAATGCCACGCTGCATCGGGGGCCGGAAGCATTCTTAAAGGGACTGGGCCTTTCATTATATTCCACCGGTTGATGCTTTTCCCCAACCTGCTTTTGGGTGTCGCGAAGCCGCTGCTGCTAGTGGAGAAAGTGCTGACACAGGATGCGAGCGGTTCTTCGCTACCGCAGTATAGAACGAGGCTGGTGCAGCAAGCGCGTTTCGACGTAGCTATCGAACGGGAACTCCTCGTTCAGCCAGGCCGGCAGCACCTCGTTTTCAATAAGCAACTCCACGACGTCCCGGCGGTGAATGCCACAAGTCATCTTCTGATACAGGGCCAGCAAGGGCGCGGCGCATTCCGGCGTCTTATTGAGCCGGTAAATAGCGGTGTAGCTGCCGGCCAGCATTTCCAGCATGTGCTCATCGTGGGTGCGAGCCACGAGACTGGTCAGTAGCGGGGCATCGCCCGCCTGATAATTGCTGACGAGCAGGTCGGTATACCGGCCAGGGCGGCTAGTAGCTGCCAATCGTTCCAACGCAAATGCGCGGATGTCCGGCGCGTGCAGGTGTTGCAAGGCTTCGATGGCGTATTCAATCGTGAGGCGGTTTTGGCTGTTTATCTTCTGGCGGGCCCATGCCAGGATGGGCTGGTAGGCCAGCGGAAATTTAATCCGGGTGAAAACGTGCAGCAGATTTTCCCGCACTTTTTGGTTTTGCTCCGTCAGCAGGCGCTCGGCCAGCTGCAGAATTTCGTCGGGTTTCAGCGCAGCCCGCCTCAGCGCAAAGCGACCGTAGGCGCGACTGGCGCTTTGCAGAAGGTCGTCCAAGCCGGGCTGGGGCTGAGGCTCGGGTGGGGCAGCCCGCAGCTCGCGCGTGGCCTGCACGCATCGCAGGTAGCGGCGCACGTCCTCGTCCTGCTCGGCTAGCTGCCGCAATTCCGCCCAGGCATCCACGGCGGGATGCTGCTCTTGGAAGGCGAGAATGAGGTGGTCGTCCTGCCAGTCATCGGGGTTTCGGGCCAGAACCCGGCCAAATTTGCGCGCAATGTATTGAAGCCCTTCTAGGCCATCTAGCGTCATAATTTCTTCGGCCCCAACCCAATCGGAACCGCTAATCGGGTGGTTCAGAAAACGGCGGTACATGGCCTGGCGGGCGGCGGCATCGCCGTGCTGCGCAAAAAGCAAAGCCAACGCAAATAGCTGAGTCAGCGTCCAGGTATCATCCTGTTCCGTGGCCAAAGCCTGCAGCACGGCCCGCCGAATCCGGCCCTGCTGCGCCGACAGGCAATACAGCTCGTAGAGATAAAGTGCGCGGCTGGGCTCGGACTGCCCGTCGTAGGCAAAATTCTTCAGCGCCGCCTCAATAATAGACGACGAAAAATCGACCCCGGGATGGGCCAGGGCCAGCAAATGAGCCCGGCCGGTACCGCGTTGGATGGCATGGCGGAAGCTGCTTTTGATGCTACTGGGACTGACCATTATTTCGGTGATTTGAGTAGGCCTATGCGTCACGTCAGCACCACTACCGCGCCAGCTTCTCGGCTCGCAGCAGGTCGTCGCTGGCTTGCAGCAGCTTGGCGCGCAGCTGCGGGTTGTAGTCCGGATGCGCGGCCAGAAAGGCCCGCACCGTGGCGGCGGCCGTGGCCGATTGGTAGCTGCCCAGCGAAGCCTGCAACCAGCCGTAGGGGAAGAAAATATCGCCGGTGAGCTGGATTTCCTGGAGCAAATCCAAACTGGCGGGCAGGTATTTTTCGGACGTGGCCTGGCGCTGCGGGTGGTGCAGATAACCCAGCGCGGCCGTCACCCAGGCCTCTTTGGCACGGCCGGCTTTGTCTTTCAGCGAAGCAAAAAAAGCGTCGCGGGTAGCCCCGTCGGGCGAAAGGGCGGGCATCAGGAATTCGAGGCGTTGGCGGCGGTCGGGGTTTTTGATGCGGGCCAGCTGCTGGGGCAGAATGGGCTCAGCGGCCGGATAGTCGCGCACGGCCAGCGCCAGGGCCAGGGCGGTGTAGTCGTCCTCAGTCAGCTTCACGCGGGCGGGCGCTTTTTCGGTTTGCCAGATGTGGTAGAGGCGGGCCTGCGCCGGCAGGCTGAGCGCCACGGACTGGTAGGTTTTGAAAAGCAGCTTCTGGGAATTGACCGAGGGGTTTTTCTGCAATGCCGCCCACAGGTCCTTCTCCAAAGCCGGCCCCACGGCCAGCCGCTGGGTGGGCGTGAGAAACTGCCAGAAAACAGCGCTGGCCTGCCCTGTGAGCAGCTTCAGATTCAGCTCCTCGGGCTCCAGGGTAAGGGCTTGCCGATACACGCTGAGCAGCGCCAGCGGCCGGATAACCTGGCCGTTGAGCATGTTCTCGTAAAGGTTGACGTAGGCGGCGGCGCGGGCCACCGGGTTTTTCAGCTTCGAAAGCTGCGCGGTTAGCGCCGGGGCGGTCGGAAACACGCCGTAGCCCAGGCCCGACGAGTTGTAAAGCACGAGGCGCGGGGCGGGCTCGCCCACGGCCTGGGTTACGGGCACGGTACGCGCGTTCATGTTCACGGTCAGCTCTTTGGTGTGGCCGTCGGGGTACATCAGCAGCACTTCGAAGAGCTGGGGCCAGAGGCGGTCGGAGCCATCTTCGGCGCGCTGGGTGAGGGTGAGGCTGGTGATTTTATTGGCGCTGGTTTGCAGGTCGGCGGTGAAGACAGGGCGGCCGGGCTGGTTCACCCACACCTGGTTCCAGGCTTGTAGGTCGGCAGGCGTGCGGGCGTCGAGGATTTTGATGAGGTCGGGCCAGGTGGCGTTGCCGTGGGCGTAGGTTTTGAGGTATTCGCGCAGGCCATCGCGGAAGGGTTCGGGCCCCATCAGGCGCTCCAGCTGGCGCATCATGATGGGCGCTTTGTGGTAGATGATATTGCCGTAGAGCGAGCCCGCGTCCTGCAGGTTGGTCAGCGGCTGGCGAATGGGGTTAGCCCCGGCGGTGCGGTCGATGCCGTAGGCGGCGGGGTAGTGGTCGATAACGAATTTGAGGTCGTAGTTCGAGTTTTTGACGGCCACCTGCGTGATTTTATCGGCCATGAAATTGGCGAATACCTCCTTCATCCACACGTCGTTGAACCACTGCATGGTCACCAAATCGCCGAACCACATGTGCGCCGTTTCGTGCGCTATCAGGCTGCTGCGGGCCAGCACCTGGTCCTGGGTCGCACCCTCGTCCAGAAACAGCGTAGAGGCCTTGTAATCAATGGCCCCCACGTGCTCCATGCCCCCGTATTGGAAGTCGGGAATGGCCACGAAATCAAACTTCTGAAACGGGTACGGCAGGCCGGTGTACGCAGTCATAAACGCCAGCGCATCGGCGTGCAGCTGGAAAATGGGGTCGAGGCTCAGACGCAGCTTCGTGGAGTCGGTTTCGCGGTGCAGCAGGCTCATAGCCCGGCCGTTCAGCGTCCGGTTTAGCCGCGTGAACTTACCCGCCGCGAAGGAAAACAGGTAGGTACTCATGCTGTCGGAAGCAGCAAAAAGATACTGTTTCGTTGCTCCATTCAGGGTCGAATCCTGCACGGGGGCGTTGGCTATGGCTTGCCAGCCGGCGGGCACGGTGAGGGCCAGCGTGAACGTGGCTTTCAAATTGGGCTGGTCGAACACGGGCACGACGGTGCGGGCGCGGTCGGGCACCAGCAGCGTGTAGAGGTAATCGTCGTTGCGATTGAGTGACTGCTCGCCAGCCCGCAGGCGAATTTCGGCCACGTTATGGCCCCGGCGCAGGGCGGCGACAGGCAGCACGAGGTGCTCGTTGCGGTGGTCGAGGGCCACGGGCTGGCCGTTGACGATGAGGCTGTGCAGGTGGCCGGTGGGGGCTTTAAAGTCAAGCTGTACCGGGTGGCGATTATCCTTCAGATTGAAGGAAACCTGCTCAATGGCTTCAATGGGCTCCGTTTTCAGCGCCGGAACATGCAGGCTAAGGTTATAGGCCACCCCGCTGATGGTGGCCTTGCGCGCCACGGCCACCATTTCGGAGACGCCGGTGGTCACGGGCGGGTCGGGCTCGGTGGGCTCGGTGGGCAGCGGCGCTTTCGCAGTGGTCACGGGCGTGGTGAACATGGGCGCGCGGTGGCAGGCGGTGGCAAGCAGTGCGAGCAGAACCGCCCCGGCCCTGCCATATTTACAAAAGCGAAATGTCATTGGAATAGGCCAGTGCTGAGAGCTTCAAAAGTAACCGCTGCTTCGTGAGTACCGTGCTGCCGCCGTCTGCCATGTCATTGCCCGTGCGGCTGTACCCGCTAGGCGATGCGGCCGTGGTGCTGGAATTCGGCAACGATATCAGTGCGGCTACGCACCGGGCCATCGCGGCTTTCAGCGCCCGGCTGCTGCGGCAGCCGTTTGCGGGCCTGCGCGAGATGGTACCCGCCTTCACTACACTCACCGTCTATTACGACCCGTGGCTGGCCAGCGGCAACGGCCAGCACATGCCCTACGAGCGGGTGGCGGCCCAGCTGCGCGAGCTACTCCCGGTTTCTGGAGAAGCTGAAGCCGCCGAAGAAACCAAAGTAGTGGAAATCCCGGTGTGCTACGGCGGCGCGTTCGGGCCGGATTTAGCCTTCGTAGCCCAGCACACCGGACTGAGCCCGGCGGCAGTAATTGCCCTGCACACGGCCCCCGAATACTTGGTGCATATGATTGGCTTCGCACCCGGCTTCCCCTACGTGGGCGGGCTCGATGCGCGGCTGGCCACGCCGCGCCGGCCGCAGCCGCGCCCGCTGGTACCGGCCGGCACGGTAGGCATCGCGGGGCCGCAAACGGGGATTTACTCGCTGCCCACGCCGGGCGGCTGGCAGCTTATTGGCCGCACGCCCCTGGCGCTGTTCGATGCCGGATGGGAGCAGCCCAGCCGGCTGCGGGCGGGGCAAAAGCTGCGGTTTGTGGCAATTTCAGAGGCGGAGTTTGCGGAGATTCAGCCGCCGCAGCCATGAGTCTGCACATTCTCCGTCCCGGCCTGCTGACCACCGTGCAGGACCTCGGCCGCTTCGGCTACCAGCAGCATGGCATCATCGTGAGTGGCGCGATGGATGCCGTGGCCCTGCGCGTGGCCAACCTGCTGGTGGGTAATGAGGACAATACCGCCGGCCTCGAAAGCACCTTGCTCGGCCCAAAAATCCGCTTCGAAACCAACCACCTTATTGCCCTTACCGGGGCGCACTTTTCCCCCACCCTCAACGGGCAGCCGGTGGGGCGGGACCGCGCCATTTGGGTGGCGGCCGGCGCGGAGCTGGCATTTGGGCCGGCCGTGGCGGGATGCAGGGCGTACCTGGCGGTGGCGGGCGGCGTGGCCGTGCAGCTGGTGCTGGGCAGCCGCAGCACGTATTTACGGGCTGGCTTTGGAGGATTGGATGGCCGGGCATTGCGGGCGGGTGATGAGCTGCCAATTGGTGAGTCTTCCGCCACTGGCGCGGCAATTCGGGCTTCCCTTTTCAACAGCCAAGAACAATGGAACCAGGCCCGCTTCACGCCCGGCCCGGACCTGTGCCCAATGCCCCGGCCAGAGCCCGTTATCCGCGCCGTGCCCGGGCCGGAGTACGCGCAGTTTTCGGCCGCCAGCCAGCGGGCTTTCTGGCGGGAGCCGTTCACCATCACGCCCGAGGCCGACCGCATGGGCTACCGCCTGCAGGGGCCGAAACTTGAGCGGCCCGCCGCGACGGAGCTGCTGTCGAGCGCCGTTACGCTCGGCACGGTGCAGGTGCCGGCCGGCGGGCAGCCCATTGTGCTGCTGGCCGACCACCAGACCACCGGCGGCTACCCCCGCCTGGCGCAGGTTATCAGTGCCGATTTTTCGGCGCTGGCGCAGGCGCGGCCGGGGCAGCAGCTGCGGTTTGAGAAACTGACGCTGGACGAGGCGCAGGCGCTGTACCTTGCGCAGGAAGCGCGGCTGCGCGGGTTGCAAAGCGGGATTGCAGCGGTTTTTCGAGTCTGAAATAAGAACGTCATGCTGAGCGCAGCCGAAGCATCTCGTGTGCCACCACTAATTCCGAATCGATTTGATTACTACCCCACGCGAGATGCTTCGGCTGCGCTCAGCATGACGTTCTTATTGGCTTATTTATTCCTCTTTCCCTGCTTATGCCCCCAACCCACTCCGTTGACCTGAACTGCGACATGGGCGAAAGCTTCGGGGCCTGGACCCTGGGCCACGATGCCGCGCTCATGCCCTTCATCACCTCGGCCAACATTGCCTGCGGCTACCACGCCGGCGACCCGGCCGTGATGCGCGCCACCGTGCGGGCCGCGCTACAGCACAACGTGGCCATTGGGGCCCACCCCGGCCTGCCCGATTTGGTGGGCTTCGGCCGGCGCGACATAGCCATTTCGCCCGAAGAAGCCTTTGATATGACGGTGTATCAGCTGGGAGCCATTCAGGCCGTGGCGAAGGCCGAGGGCGGCTACCTCCACCACCTCAAGCCCCACGGCGCGCTCTACAACATGGCCGCCACCAACGCCGCGCTGGCCACCGCCATTGCCGAAGCCGTGTACAAGGTGCAGCCCGAACTGGTGCTCTACGGCCTGGCCGGCTCCGAGCTCACCAAAGCCGGCGAGCAGTTGGGCCTGCGCACCGCCCACGAAGTATTTGCCGACCGCACTTACCAGGCCAACGGCACCCTCACCCCGCGCCGCCAGCCCGACGCCCTCATCACCGATGCCAACGTGGCCATTGCGCAGGTGCTGCGCATGGTGCAAGGCGGCGGCGTACGCACCCAGCAGGGCACCGACGTGGCCATCCGGGCCGATACCGTGTGCCTGCACGGCGACGGGGCCCACGCCCTCGAATTTGCCCAGCGCCTGAACACAGAGCTACGCGCCGCCGGCGTGCAGCTGCAAGCCACCAACTCAAAAAGCGCCCGATGAAGCCGAAGTTTCGCACATTCGGTGGGGCCAGCCTGGGGGCGGCATTTCTGATGGCCAACTCGTCCATCGGGCCGGGGTTTCTTACCCAGACCACGGTATTTACCCAGCAGCTGCTCACCAGCTTCGGGTTTGTCATTCTGATTTCGGTGGTGCTCGATGTAGGCGCGCAGCTCAACACCTGGCGCATCCTCACGGTGAGCGAGCTGCGGGCGCAGGACCTGGCCAACCGGCTGCTGCCGGGACTGGGCTACCTGCTGGCGGCGCTGGTTATTTTGGGCGGCTTCGCCTTCAATATCGGCAACATTGCGGGCTGCGGGCTGGGGCTGAATGTACTCACCGGCCTGAGCTACGAGCAGGGCGCCATCATCAGCTGCGGGGTGGCGCTGCTGCTGTTCTGGGTGCGCGAAATCGGGAAGATGCTCGACGGCTTCACCAAGATTCTCGGCACCGTCAAGATTCTGCTCACGCTGGGCATTGCCTTCAGCGCGCACCCTCCCCTGTTGCAGGCACTGCACCACACGCTGCTGCCGGTCAAAATCAGCGCGGCCGCTATTGTGACGATTGTGGGCGGCACGGTGGGCGGCTACATCACGTTTTCGGGCGCGCACCGGCTGCTCGATGCGGGCATCAAGGGCATTGAAAACCAAGCGGAAGTGACGCGTAGTGCCGTGAGCGGCATCGTTATTTCCACGGTGATGCGGTTTGTGCTGTTTCTGGCCATTGTGGGCGTGCTCAGCCACGGGGCAGTGCTGGAGGCCGACAACCCGGCGGCGGGCGTATTCCGCGCGGCGGCAGGCGAGGTGGGCTTCCGGGTGTTCGGGGTGATTTTGTGGAGCGCGGCTATTTCGTCGGTGGTGGGCGCGGCGTACACGTCGGTATCGTTTTTCAAGACCTTTCACCCGGTTTTTGCGCGGTATGAGCGGGCGTGCATTTCAGTGTTTATCATTCTATCAACCAGTATTTTTGTCTTCATCGGCAAGCCCACGCAGCTGCTCATTTTCGCCGGGGCCATCAATGGGCTGATTCTGCCCATCGCGCTGGGCATCGTGCTGGTAGCAGCCACCAGCCGCCGCCTGATGGGCAACTACCGCCACCCGCGCTGGATGCTGGCCGCCGGCTGGATAGTAGTGATGGTGATGGGCGGCCTGAGCATCCCCGTGCTGGTAGACCAGGTGGGCGGAATGCTGCGGTGAGTGGTTTGAATCGCCGCCTGACGTAAAACCTCACCCCCAGCCCCTCTCCAAAAGAGAGGGGAGCCGAACGGCCTCTAGGTTGGGATTTCGAAACCGTTTAGAAAAATGCCCGTGCCGCCATGGCTCCCCTCTCTTTTGGAGAGGGGCCGGGGGTGAGGTTCCGCCGCCTGCGCCGTATAAAGCGACATGATGCTCCCCCCCTACCGCCGCGAAACGCTAATCCAACAGCTGACCGATACCCCCGCCTGGGACCTCATCGTCATCGGCGGGGGGGCCACGGGGCTGGGCGTGGCGCTCGACGGCCTCAGCCGGGGCTACAAAACGCTGCTGCTGGAGCAGGCTGATTTTGCCAAAGGCACCAGCAGCCGCAGCACCAAGCTGGTGCACGGCGGCGTGCGCTACCTCGCGCAGGGCGATATCGGGCTGGTGCGCGAGGCGCTGCACGAGCGCGGCCTGCTGCTGCAGAATGCGCCGCACCTGTGCCACAATCAGGCGTTTATCATCCCGAACTATACCTGGTGGGGCGGCCCGTTCTACACCATCGGCCTGAAGCTATACGACCTGCTGGCCGGGCGCCTCAGCCTGGGCACATCCACCCACCTGAGCCGGGCCGAAACCCTGCGGCAGCTGCCCACTCTACGCCCGGCCGGCCTACGCGGCGGCGTGCTGTACCACGACGGCCAGTTCGACGACGCCCGCCTGGCCATAAACCTGGCCCAGACCTGCCTCGACCACGGCGGCACGGCCCTCAACTACTGCGCGGTGCATGGCCTGCTGAAAGACGCCCACGGCCGCGTGGCCGGCGTGCGCGCCACCGACCTCGAAACCGGCCGCGAATATGAGCTAAGGGCCAAAACCGTAGTAAATGCCACCGGCATTTTCGTGGATGAAATCCGGCAGCTTGACGAACTGAAAGCCCGGCCGCTGGTGCAGCCCAGCCAGGGCGTGCACCTCGTGCTGGACCAGGCATTTCTGCCCGGCACAGCGGCCCTCATGATTCCGCACACCGACGATGGCCGCGTGCTATTCGCCGTGCCGTGGCAGGGCCGCATCGTGCTGGGCACCACCGATACGCCCGTGCCCACTGCCACCCTGGAACCCCGCGCCCAGGAAGCCGAAATCGACTTTCTGCTGCGCACCGCCGCACAGTACCTCACCCGTGCGCCTACCCGCGCCGATGTGCGCAGCATCTTCGTGGGCCTGCGCCCGCTAGCGGCCTCAGCTGCGGGCTCCACCAAAACCAAGGAGGTATCACGCCGCCACAAAATCGTGGCTTCGGCCAGCGGCCTCATCACCATCACGGGCGGCAAGTGGACCACCTACCGCCGCATGGGCCAGGATACCATCGACCAAGCTATTAAGCTGCACCAGCTGCCGGCCGCCGCCAGCCACACGGCGCACCTGGCCATTCACGGCGCGGCCTCATCAACCGAAAATTCCGGCGGCCCAGCCCACTTAGCTGCCTACGGCAGCGACCAGCCGGCGCTATCAAAACTCATTGCCGACAATCCGGCGCTGGGCGCGAAGCTGGATTCAGCATTTGAATTCTTACTGGCCGAAGTAGTGTGGGCCGCCCGCCACGAGCTGGCCCGCACCGTGGAAGACGTGCTGGCCCGGCGTGTACGCCTGCTGTTTCTGGATGCCGCCGCTGCAATACGCGCCGCCCCCACCGTAGCCGCCCTGCTGGTCCAGGAGCTGGGCCACGATGCCGCCTGGCAAGCCGGGCAGGTGGCGGCCTTCGCGGAGCTGGCGCGGGGATACCAGTTGGCCAGTTAATGAATCAGAAAAACACAGAACATCATGTCGAGCGCCGTCGAGACACCTCGCTCGGAGCAGTACCCCAATAATCAGGCACTTGTGCAGAAGTACCCGTAAGCTCCGGTCCGACCACCCTAGGCGGTCGGACCGGTTGTCGTGAGGACGAAATCGGGGGTGCTTCAACCGGTCGGACCGCCTAGAGCGGTCGGACCGGAGCATACCGGTATTTCTGCTTGGCTGTGACGGCACGCGAGATATGTCGGCGGCGCTCGACATGATGCACTTATGGGTTAGGTGATTACATTAGCCCGGCCTTTTTACGGATAATCGCATGAGCCCTTCACTGGAAACCGCCTCCCCGCCCGCCCCCGGTCTCACCAGCCTCGACCTGGCCCCGGTGCCTTTTGCCGAGCGCACCTGGGGCACGGGCCACTACGCCGCGCTCTGGATTAGCATGAGCCTGTGCATCCCGACCTACATGCTGGCCAGCTCGCTCATCGAGGGCGGCATGAACTGGTGGCAGGCGCTGCTCACCATCTTCCTCGGCAACACCATTGTGCTGGCCCCCATGCTGCTCAATGGCCGGGCCGGGACGCGCTACGGCATCCCATTTCCGGTGCTGGCCCGCGCCAGCTTCGGGGTGCGTGGAGCCAACGTGCCGGCCCTGCTCCGAGCCATCATCGCCTGTGGCTGGTTCGGTATTCAGACCTGGATTGGGGGCTACGCGCTGTATCAGATGGCCGTGCTGTGGGTGCCCGCGCTGGGCACGCTGCCGGCCATTTTCCCGGCCAGCTGGGGCCTGGCCACGGGGCCGGCGCTGGTGTTTTTTCTCTTCTGGCTGCTGAACATGTATGTGGTGTACCTCGGGGTCGAGAGCATTCGCAAACTACTGGTGTTCAAGGCATTTTTCCTGCCGCTGGCAGCGCTGGCGCTGCTGTGGTGGGCTATTTCGGCCGGGCACGGGCTGGGGCCGATATTGGCGCAGCCGAGCAAATTCACGACCAGCGCGCAGTTCTGGGCCTTCTTTTTTCCCTCGCTCACGGGCATGGTGGGGTTCTGGGCCACGCTCTCGCTCAATATCCCGGATTTCACGCGCTACGCCGTCAGCCAGCGGGCGCAGCAGCTGGGGCAGGCGCTGGCCCTGCCCGCGTCCATGACGTTATTCTCGTTTGTGGGCGTGGTCGTGACATCGGCCACCTTCATCATCTACGGCAAAACCATCTGGGACCCGGTGGTGCTGGCCGGCCGCTTCGACAGCAAGCTGCTGGTGAGCTTCGCCATGATTGCCGTGGCCCTGAGCACGCTGGCCACCAACATCGCGGCCAACATCGTGAGCCCCGCCAACGACTTCGCCAACTTCTCACCCGAGCGCATCAGCTTCAAAACCGGCGGCTACCTCACCGGCGTGCTGGGCGTGCTGATATTTCCCTGGAAGCTCATTACCGACCCTTCGGGCTACATTTTCACCTGGCTGGTGGGCTATTCGGGGCTGCTCGGGCCCATTGGCGGCATCATGATTGTCGATTATTACCTCATCCGCCGCCAACAGCTTAACGTGCCCGATTTGTACCAGTACCACGGCCGCTACGCCTACCGGGGCGGCTTCAATCCGGCCGCCATCATCGCCCTCGTCATCGGGGTGCTGCCCAACGTGCCGGGCTTCCTCACGGCCATTGGCGTGCTGGAAAAAGGCGCGGTGTGGCCGACGCTGGTAGCCGTGTACAACTACGCCTGGTTTGTGGGTTTTGGGGTATCGGGGGCAGTTTATATGCTGTTGATGCGTGGGCAGCCCACCGAAACCGCAGCGCCGGCCGGCGTACTGGCCGAGGCATTTTCTTCAATCCCCCGATAACTTTCCTCATGGTAGAAGTAAAGCCGCAGGGCGATGTCGTCGTGTTCAATGTACAGGGCATGCACAAGCTCTGGGCCCTGAAAAGCCAGCTCACCATCCCGCGCTCCCACATTCGCGGGGCCCGGCAGGATGCCAAAGCCGTGGGCCGCTGGTGGAAAGGCTGGCGCGTGGGCACCCACGTACCGGGCCTGCTCACGGCCGGCACATTCTACTTCGAAGGCCAGCAGATTTTCTGGGACGTTGCCAACATCGACCACGCCGTCATCATCGACCTGTACGATGAGGATTACCACCAGCTCATCATCGAAGTAGCAGACCCGGCCGCCGTGCTGGCCCTGCTGAACCCAACCCCGCCGGCCGCCTGAAGCCAGCCACCTATCTGGCGCGCCTGTCCAGTTCGTCGAGGTCGGCCGCGCCCTGGGCCGGCGTCATCCACTGTCAGGGCTGAGGGGCGGCGGGCTCATTCACTTTCAGGTAGTTGAGGCGCGTGGTGTTGGGCACCACAAACTGGCAGGGCTTGGCCACGGGCCAGCTGCCAAGGCACAGCTGCAAGGGCTTGCCGAAGCGCGCCCAAGGCAGCTCCAGGTATTGCCCGGCCCCGAGGGTGCCCATTTCGTGGCCATCAACATACACTTTGAGCGGGGGCGCGCCGGCGGCCTGGGCCGGGCGGTACACGTAGATGTAAGCCGTATCGGTCCGCACTGAGGTATGCGCGCCGGGGTAGGGCGCAATGGCCCCGGTGCGCATATCCAGCCCGTAGGCCGTGGGCTCGGCGCTGTGGTCGGGGATGTAGGTTTGGGCCAGGGCCGCCCCTACCGCCCCGGCAATCAACATTCCTTTCGATTGGCTCTGGACTTGGGCGGCGGCGTACAATTGGTCATCAAGCGCCTCGCCGACGAACGTGAAAAAGCTCCCCTGACGCATCAGCGGGAAAAACTGCTTGTCGTGGAGCACGAATACCTGGCGGCCATCCGAGAAGCCCCACAGGTCGGGCGGCACACCGCCGTGGTGCGCGGCCGAGCCCGCCAGCGGCCGCACCCGCGCCACGCGCAGCCACTGGGCCGTGGCCAGCGCGCTCTTGTAGCGCCGCCGGATGGTATCGACAAAAAACGGCGAAACAGTATCGGGCCGGTTGGCCAGAAAATGCTCGAACCGGTAGTACAGCCCCCGGCGCGGTGCTTCGCGCAGAATGGCCGCGCCCCGGCCGGCCGTGCCCAGGGCAGCAGGAGCGTCGGCCGGCAGCTGGGCCATGGTGCGGGCAGGCTGCCGGGCCACGGTAGCCCATTCGGCATCGGTGGTCTGGCCCAGGCACTGGCTCAGCAGCTGGGCCAAGTGGCCGGCGTGGCGGCCGGTGGTTTCGTATCCGTAGGCGCTGGCATGCGCCCCAACACCCCGCACAAAATTTTAGCCATCAGTAAGTTGCTCGTACACATCGGCCGTCAGCTCGGCAATGGCCTGCTGCTTTTTGCCCCCCATGATTTCGCCAATGTGCAGGCTGCGCACGCACAGTACCACGGTATGCCCGCCCGCCGCCCGCACGGGCAGCTGAATTTGCAGAAAACTGGTGAGCTCCGTTTCCAGCCCCTGCCGGAAGGCCACGGCGGCCGATTTTCCATTCAGCCCCCGATACACGATGCCGATGGGCGGCTGTCCGGCGCGGCCGTCCACCACCTGCTCCACCCCCAGCGTGTTGTCGGATAGCGTCAGGGCCTGATTGGTCAGGTCGAGGTAATAGGTTTGGGCGCGGGCGCTGAGGCTGACCCCGGCCAGCAGTGCCGCAAGTAGAAATAATTTCACGGAAAGGAAGGCGATTGCAGCCTCAAGATTAGGCACGATTTCCCGGACTACCGACCCGGCAGATACCGAAGGGCCGGGCGGCGCGGGAGCCGCTTAGCGCAACAACGTTTTCTTAAAGCTTTTGAAATCCTGCAGAGTAATCAACGGGCCTTTTAGCCGGTGTAAGTCGCTCACGATGCCGAAGCCGGGCAAGGCATAAGCCATTGGCGAGATGGTGCCGTAAGCCTGCCACGCCATCCGCACGAAGGCTACCCCCGGAGAGGCTTCGTGCACGGCTTTTTCATATTCAGGCCGCGCTACGAACTGATACGAATAGGGATAGACCTGCTTTATCTGCGCGTCGGTCAGGCCGGGCGCACGGTCGTCCTGACACAACAGCAACAAAGGGGGCGTGCTGCCCGACTTCACGCGCTGCGGGCCAGTCCCAGCGGCGTACTGCTCCAGTATTTTCACGCAGTACAGTGCGTCGCTCGGGTTCGGCGTGTTATTGAGTAGGGGCTCATTGTGCACGGTAAAATCAATCTGCTTCAGGAATATGCGCAGGCGGAAGCTCAGCAATTCGTCGCGGTGCCCCGCTAGTACTGGGCCAGGCTCGCCATAGCGGCGCATGGGAGGCGGGGCATCGAGGTAGTCAACCGCATCAAAATCAAGCACGTTGAGCTGGCCGGTATTGGCCGCTACCAAGGCCGCCAGCTCAGCCTCTAACTTATATTCCACTTTCGGGGAAAACGTCCAGCCCGGGCCGGCCACCTCTTTTAGCAGCGCGTTGCCCAAGGCAATAGATTGTTGATAAGCCCGCAGGCCGTCGGGCTTTTTGGCCAGCTTTTTCAACTGTTTTTCGTCCTCCTGCTTCAACACTACCAGCAGCGGTTGGGTCCGCAGCAGCTGGGTTTCCTGGTCGCGGTCGCGCTTGAATTCGGCGATGGTGCGGGAAAACTAGGCAAAAACCGGCGCACTCAGCAACAGGCAGCAGCACAGGCAGAAGTAGAATGGACGCATTGAATTGGAAATAGCGGTGAAAAGGTGCGGCTAAAACTACGGAGATTTCGGCCCGGGCAACAAATGCGGCACCAGCCACCCCGTAAGCGGCAATAGTTGGCCTGCCAGGCCGCAGCCCGCGTATAGCAGCGTTGCCTGCCTGGTTCCGGCGGGGCTTTTTCCCATTATGCCAACAACTCCTTCCCCCTCCCCCACCAATTTCACCGGCTTCGTGCGGGTGCGCGGCGCCCGCGAGCACAACCTCAAAAACGTCGATGTCGACATTCCGCGCGATGCGCTGGTGGTGTTCACCGGCGTATCGGGCTCGGGCAAAAGCAGCCTGGCGTTCGGCACGCTCTACGCCGAGGCCCAGCGCCGCTACCTCGAATCGGTGTCGCCCTACGCCCGGCGGCTGTTTCACCAGATGGCCGTGCCCGAAGTTACCAGCATTGAGGGGCTGCCGCCGGCCGTGGCCCTACAGCAGCAGCGCGGCGCGCCCAGCACCCGCTCGTCAGTGGGCTCGGTCACGACGCTGGCCAACCTGCTGCGCATGCTCTACTCGCGGGCCGGCGACTACCCGGCCGGCCAGGGCATCATCTACGCCGAAGCCTTTTCGCCCAACACCGCCGAGGGGGCCTGCCCCACCTGCCACGGCCTGGGCCGCGTGTATGAAGTGACGGAGCAGACCATGGTGCCCGACCCCACGCTCACCATTCGGGAGCGGGCCATTGCGGCCTGGCCGCAGGCCTGGGGCGGCCAGAACCAGCGCGACATCCTGGTGAGCATGGGCTATGATGTGGACACGCCCTGGCAGGATTTGCCGCAAAAGGACCGCGACTGGATTCTCTTCACCGACGAGCAGCCCGTGCTGCCGGTGTACCCCGGCTACTCGCCCGAGCAAACCCAGCGGGCCATCAAGCGCCGCGAGCCGCCCAACTACATGGGCACGTTCACGGGCGTGAAACGGCATGTGCTGCACACCTTCGCCACCACCCAAAGCGCCCTGATGAAGCGCCGCGTAGCCCAGTACATGCTGGGCTCCGACTGCCCCACCTGCCACGGCAAGCGCCTGCGGGTGGAGTCGCTGTCGGTGAATTTTGCCGGGCTGGATATTGCCGAAATGTCGCGCCTGCCACTCAAGCGGCTAGCAGCGCTGTTGCAGCCCTTTGCCGAGGGCAAAGCCGGCAAGCAGCAGCACGATACGGAGCATCCGGAGCAGGCCATCGTGGCCCGGCGCATTGCCGAGGATTTGGCGGCGCGGCTTACGGTGCTGCTCGATTTAGGCCTGGGCTACTTGTCGTTGGAGCGTGGCACGCCCACGCTTTCGCCCGGCGAATTGCAGCGGCTGCGACTGGCCACGCAACTGTATTCCAACCTCTTCGGCGTGGTATATGTGCTCGATGAGCCCAGCGCCGGCCTGCACCCGGCCGATACCGAGGCGCTGCTGCAGGCCCTGGCCGGCCTGCAGCGCGCCGGCAACTCGTTGTTCGTGGTCGAGCACGATTTAGACGTTATCCGCCAGGCCGACTGGCTCGTAGACGTGGGCCCGGCCGCCGGCGAGAAGGGCGGCCAAATCCTCTACAGCGGCCCGCCCGAAGGCCTCAAGGCCATCGCCGAATCGCAGACGCGGCAGTTTCTCTTCGATGCGCCCGCCCTGCCCGACCAGCCGCCGCGCACCCCTACCGGCTGGCTGAAGCTGGCCGGCGTGACGCGCAACAACCTCATCCAGCTTGATGTAGAATTTCCACTGGGCGTGTTCACCACGGTTACGGGCGTGTCGGGCTCGGGCAAATCCAGCCTCGTGAGTCAGGTGCTGGTAGAATTGGTGGCCGAAAGCCTGGGGCAGGAAATCGCCCCCGAGGAAGAGGAAACCGATGCCCTGGCGCAGCCCGCGCCCGTCACCCTCGGCGGCCACATCACCGCCGGGCTGGAAAATATCAAGCGCCTCGTGCGCGTCGACCAGAAGCCCATCGGCCGCACGCCGCGCTCCAACATGGCCACCTACACCGGCCTGTTCGACCACGTTCGCAAGCTCTTCGCCGCCACCCCCGAGGCCCGCAAGCGCCGCTACGATGCCGGCCGCTTCTCCTTCAACGTAGCCAAGGGCCGCTGCGAAAACTGCGCCGGTGAAGGCTTCGTGATGGTCGAACTGCTGTTTCTGCCCAGCGTGTACGCGCCCTGCCCAGTGTGCCACGGCGCGCGCTACAACGCCAAAACCCTCGAGGTGCAGTACCGCGACCTCAACATCGCCGAAGTGCTGGGCCTGACCGTGGACGACGCTTGGGCATTCTTCGCCGACGAGCCCGCCATCTTCCGCGCCCTCACCGTGCTGCGCGAGGTGGGCCTGGGCTACCTGCGCCTCGGCCAGCCCGCCACCGAGCTGAGCGGCGGCGAGGCTCAGCGCATCAAACTGGCCACCGAGCTCCAGCGCATTGGGCGCGGCAACACGTTGTACGTTCTCGATGAGCCCACCACCGGCCTGCACCCCTCGGATGTTGAGAAGCTGATGCTGCAGCTCGAAGGCCTGGTGGCCGCCGGCAATACCGTCATCGTGGTGGAGCACGACATGCGCGTAGTAGCCGGCTCCGACTGGGTTATCGACATCGGCCCCGGCGCGGGCGAAGACGGCGGCCGCGTGGTAGCCGCCGGCCCGCCGCGCACGGTGGCCCTGGCCAAGGGCAGCCAAACCGCGCCGTACCTAAGGCAGTTCATGGGATGAGGTTGCGGTAGAACGTAGCCCGACATCCCCTAAAAAAGATGAATCCCACTCCCCCACCGCTACCCGACAAATTCTTCGTTCGCCAGGACGAAACCCCCGACGCGGAGTTTTACCACCACCCGCGCTTCGTCACGCACATCGACGACGCAGCCATTGCCGCCGTCACCCAGCTCTACCGCGAGTACTTCGCGCCCGACAGCACGCTGCTCGATTTGATGAGCAGTTGGGTGAGCCACCTCCCGGCCGATATTGCCTACCGCCATGTAGTAGGACTGGGCATGAACGCCGCCGAGCTTCGCGCCAACCCACGCCTCAACGCCCACGTGGTGCAGGACCTGAACGCGCAACCCACCCTGCCCTTCGCCGACCAGCAATTCGACGGTGCCTCTATTTGCGTGTCCATCGACTACCTGACCCAGCCAGTAGCCGTGCTGCGCGAGCTGGCCCGCGTGCTGCGCCCCGGGGCCCCGTTGGTCATCACCTTCTCCAACCGCTGCTTTCCCAGCAAAGCCGTGGCCGCCTGGCATGCCCTCGACGACCGCGGCCACCTGGCCCTGGTGCGTCAGTATTTACTGGCCGCGGGCGGTTGGCAAGCCATTGAGCTGCTCGACCGCAGCCCGCAGCCGCCCGGCCATTCCGACCCGTTGTTTGCCGTGGTGGCCCGGACCAACGCCGGGCTCATGCCGTAAGGCGATGGCAGGAAAAGAAAAAGGCCGTTTTCCATGTGGAAAACGGCCTTTTCTTAGGTAGCGGGGACTGGACTCGAACCAGTGACCTTTGGGTTATGAGCCCAACGAGCTACCAACTGCTCCACCCCGCACTGTTTTGGTGCTGCAAAGGTAGCACAAGTTTTTGGCCGATACAAGCCTACCAACTGCATTTCTGCTGTACCGGGGGTATTTACCCGGCTAACACATGGGTGGAAGTCTGGTTATCCGAATGTTAAGCCCTAACAAAAAAATTTAACTACAGTCTTTGCGGCTGGCTAATGGGCGGCAACTACCGCTTGGGAAGCCTTGCGGTACTGGAAGCGGTTCTTGAGCCGGTCGAGGGGTTCTTCCACGAAATGCCAGGATGCGGCGGCCAGCCCGGCCAGCACCGGGCCCAGCACCAGCAGCGTGGGCAGCGGCCCCATCCAGGCGGCGCGCCCGGCGGCATCGGGCACGAAATGATACACCAGCCGCTGCCAGAATACGAACAGGGGCAGGTGGTAGAGGTAGAGGCCATAGCTGCGCTGGCCCAGCCATTGCATGGCCGGCTTGGTGAGGCCCAGACGCCGGCCGGCCGCAGGCACATGCAGCAGCCAGCCAATGGTGAGGAAATCGGCCAGGGCCAGCACCGAGCCCTCACTTATGGCCCACACGGCAGCCCACGGGCCGGGGTCGAGTGCAAAACGGAGCGCGGTCCAGCTCAGCCAAGCCAGCAGCACATAGCGCCCCCGGGCTAGCCGGACCAACCAGGGCGCTCCCTCAGCCAAGCAAAGCACGCCGCCCAAGGCAAACAAATCGAGGCTGGACGGCAACAGCAAATGCACCATATCCAACTGCACCCACAGTGCCCACAGCGCCCGGAAGCACCAGCCGGCAAGGGCCAGTGCCAGCAGGCCCTGCAGGCGGCGGCCCAGCCAGCCCAGGGCAAAGGGCCATAGCAAGTAAAACTGCGCCTCGACGGCAATAGTCCAGAAATGACCGATGCCATCGCCCCAGCCTTTTGCTTTATAAATCAACACATTATTTACCAGCAGCATAAACCAGCCGGGGTGCTCATGCAGGGTGGCCAGCGGCAGCAGCGCGCCGGCCGCCAACGCCAGGTAATAGGCGGGCACAATGCGCAGTGCCCGCCGCACATAGAATATGCGTACCCGCGGCCACCACCGGCCTGGCGCGCCTGCATAAGCCCCATAGCGCCAGACAATGCCTGACACGAGGTAGCCGCTAAGCACGAAAAATAAGCTCGGCCCGATTTCGCCAAGCGGAAAAGGAGGCCGCACCCAGTGCTGAAGCACTACCACGCCCACTGCCACGGCCCGCAGGCCATTGAGCTCGGGCCGAAAGACGAGGGTAGTAGTAGACGCAGGCAAGGGCATAACCAACAGATGGGCCCGCAAAATACGCGCCCCTGGGACAGCGCAGGCTGGGTCCTGCTTTGTGCCGACCTTTGCGGCCCGCCTACCAGGTGGGTAGTGCCCCGGTTTGCTTTGCCTGTTTGCTTATGTCTGATAAACGCTCGCCCGCACTGGGCTTCATTTTCATCACCATCCTGATTGATGTTATCGGGCTGGGCATCATCATTCCGGTGGTACCCAAGCTCATTCAGCAGCTAACGGGCGAAGGGCTGAGCCGGGCGGCGATTTATTCGGGCTGGCTGACGTTTGCCTACGCGGCGGCGCAGTTTTGCTTCGCGCCGGTGGTGGGCGGGCTCAGCGATAAGCTGGGGCGGCGGCCGGTGCTGCTGGCCGCGCTGCTGGGTTTGGGGCTCGACTACGTATTTCTGAGTTTTGCGCCCACGCTGGCCTGGCTGTTTGTGGGGCGCGTGGTGGCGGGCATCACGGGGGCCAGCTTCACTACGGCCACGGCCTACATTGCCGATATCAGTACGCCCGAGAAGCGGGCCCAGAACTTTGGAATGGTGGGCGCGGCGTTTGGCATTGGCTTCATCATCGGGCCGGCCATTGGCGGGCTGCTGGCCGGCTACGGGGCGCGGGTGCCATTTATGGCGGCGGCGGGGCTGAGCTTGTGCAATTTCCTGTACGGCTTTTTTGTGCTGCCGGAGTCGCTGACCCCCGACAAGCGCCGGCCGTTTCAGTGGCGACGGGCCAACCCCGTAGCCTCGCTGCTGCGGCTGGGCAAGTACCCCGCCACGCTGGGCCTGGTGGCCGCGCTGGTGCTGCTGTACCTGGCGGGCTCGGCCACGCAGTCGGTCTGGACGTTTTACACCATGCTCAAGTTTGGCTGGACCGAGCGGCTGGTGGGCATTTCGCTGGCCGTGGTGGGGCTGTGCACAGGGCTGGTGCAGGGCGGCCTGGTGCGGGTGGCCATTCCGAAGCTGGGCGCGGCCCGGG
Source organism: Hymenobacter siberiensis (assembly GCF_018967865.2). Taxonomy (NCBI): domain Bacteria; kingdom Pseudomonadati; phylum Bacteroidota; class Cytophagia; order Cytophagales; family Hymenobacteraceae; genus Hymenobacter; species Hymenobacter siberiensis. The sequence goes on along the minus strand of NZ_JAHLZY020000001.1, from coordinate 493,991 downwards.
CCATCGTTATCGGGTTGCTGTGCTACACGGTGGGCTTCGTGCTGTTTGCCTTCGCCTCCCAGGGCTGGCTGATGCTCGCCTTCATTGCCCCCTATTGCCTGGGCGGCATTGCGGGGCCGGCGCTGCAAAGCACCATTTCGGGCCAGGTGCCAGCCACCGAACAGGGCGAGCTGCAGGGCGCACTCACCAGCCTCATCAGCGTAACGGGCGTAGTGGGGCCATTGATGATGAGCTACTTGTTTGGCGAATTTACCCGCAAAGGAGCCCCGGTTTATTTTCCGGGAGCGCCCTTCATGCTGGGGGCGGTACTGGCGCTGGGCAGCGTGGCGCTGGCCGTGTATTCGCTCAAAAAGCATCCACCGGTGGCCATCGGTGCGGCTGTGGCTGAGGCGATACCGGCGCACTAGCCGCGCAACTGCCCCGCCGCAACCGCCGGATGGGCCTTACTTTACTGCTCAATCTCTTCGCCTATGATGCCCGAACCTCCGCAGTCGCTGCTTCAGCTTACCCACCGCCCCGATTTGAGCATTCTGGTGGGCCGCTGGGCGTATCAGCCAGTGCAGCCCGAACTTCCGGCGGTGTATCAGCACGTTGAGACCGTGGCGCTGGCAGAAAACTGCCGGTTCTGGCTCCAGGATATCCGCCGCCGCACCCTCAACGACCCGCAGACGACGGCCTGGCTGCTCAACGACTTTTTTCCCGGCATGGCCCGACGGCTGGGCGGCCGGCTGTTTGTAGCCTACCTGGTGGGGCCTACTTTGCAAGAGGCCATCCTGCAGCAGCCCGGCTACATATCGGCCGAGGCCTATGACGGCAAGCCCTTCGCCATCTCGTTTTTTGGCGATGAGGGCGAAGCCATTCGCTGGCTGCAAATGCAGCAGAGCGGACTCTACTAATTTTTTTCAGCTTACAAGACCCCTTTTTCAGCTCGAAAAAGGGGTTTTTGCTTTACCGGAAATCTTTTTCCAGAACCAGTCGTTTCATAATTACGAAACTTTCGTAGATTTACGACATAATCGTATTGCTCCTAATGGCCACGTCCCTCGAACGCCTCACCCAACCCGAAGAAGACGCCCTGCGCGTGCTCTGGCCGCTGCCCGCCGGCGGCTTTGTTAAAGACGTGCTCGACGGCCTGCCCGCGCCGCCCCCGCCCTACACCACGCTGGCCAGCACCCTGCGCAACCTGGAGCGCAAGGGCTACGTGCGCAGCGAAAAGCTGGGCAACTCCTACCGCTTCGTGCCCCTGATAACGGCCGACGACTACCAGCGTCGCTCGCTGGGTACACTCGTAAAGCAGCATTTTCAGAACTCCTACAAGGACCTGGTGTCGTTTTTCGCGCAGGAAAACAAGGTGAGCACCGAGGATTTGCAGGAGATTATCCGGCTCATCGAAAGCAAAAAGGAGGATTAGCCATGTCGATGTGGACGCCCATCCTGCTGTACCTGCTGAAGGCCAACGTGGCGCTACTGCTGTTTGCGGCGGCTTATTTCGGGCTGCTGCGGCGGCTCACGTTCTTCACCCTGAACCGGGCTTATCTGGTGTTTGCGCTGCTGTTTGCGGCCGGGTACCCGGCCCTGCCCCTGCCGGCGCTGCTGCCGGCCGAGGCCACTCCCACCGTAGTCTTTGCGTTGGTGGGGACTACGGGGGCCGCCCCCGGTGCCGCTCCGGCGGGGCCCGCGGCCCCAGCGGTAGATTGGGCCGCCGTGGGAGTGGCCTTGTACGCGGCGGGCGTGGCCGTGCTGCTGGCCCGGCTGCTGGGGCAGCTGCTGGCGCTGGGGCGGCTGCGAGCGCGGGCGCGGCCGGTGGTGGCCCACGGCCTGCCGGTGCGGGCGCTGGCCGAGGCCGTCAGCCCGTTTTCCTTCTGGCAAACCATTTACCTGAACCCCGCGCTGCACCCCGCCCCCGAGTTGGCCGCCGTGCTGCGCCACGAGCAGGTGCACGTACGCCAGTGGCACACCCTGGACGTGCTGCTGGCCCAGCTGGCCCTGGCAGTGGCCTGGTGCAACCCGGCGGCGTGGCTGCTGCGCCGCGCCCTGCTCGACAACCTCGAATACCTGGCCGATGAGGCCGTGCTCAAAACCGGCCTAGTTGACCGCCGCGCTTACCAATACAGCCTGCTGCGCCTCAGCCACGCAGCGGCGGCTCCTTCTCTCGTTTCCTCTTTCACATTTCCAACCCTCAAAAACCGTGTACTTATGATGAATTCCCCTTCCTCCGCATTGGCCCACTCCGGGCGCTACCTGCTGGCCCTACCGCTGGCCTTGGGCCTGGCCCTGAGTGTGGGCGCGGCGCTGTCGCCCGCCGTGGCAGCGCCGGCCGCCCAAGCAGTTGTGCCCGGCCCGGCCGTGTACTACCTCGATGGCAAGCTGAGCGACAAAGCCACGGTGGATGCCCTTGACTCCAAAAGCATTGTTTTCATGAACGTGCTGAAGGAAGAAACGGCCCGTAAGGTATTTGGCTCGGCGACGGGCGGCGTGGTTATCGTGGTCACGAAAGCCCACGAAAACGCGGCCGAGGTGCGGGCGCTGGATGACAAAATTGCCAACGTAGCGCCGCTGGTGCCCGGCACCGAAACGCCGGCCGAGGTGAATGTGCTCACGCCAACCGCCCTGGCTTACATCACCAAAACCCACCCCAACTCGCGCATCATCGGCGTTACAAAGCTGAGCTACCCCAACACGGGAGAAGTGCGCTACAAAGTGCAGCTGGCCGAAGGCACCCGGCCGCACTACGCCTACTTTGATGAGAAAAGCAACGCGGTGAAGCCGTAATGGCCCGTTAGAAACCGCGGACCGCAAGAGCCGCTTCCGCAACTGGGAGCGGCTTTTTCATGTCTGCCAATGAAGCTAGCGCTGTTACTTGGGCTCTTTGTTGCTCTTTTGCAGTAACGTAACGCTTTGCTTTTATGAACAACCGATACCTCTCGGCCGGAACGGCGGCCCTGCTGGCCCTGGCAGGCTGCACCAGTACCAAGCCCGCCGCCGTGACTACGGCCGCTGCCGCGCCGGTAGCGACGGCCGCCCCAGCCCCCAAAGGCGTGGGCCTCGACATGGCCGACATTGACCGCTCGGTGAATCCGTGCGAGGACTTCTTTCAGTTTTCGGGCGGCAACTGGCTGCGGGCCAACCCTATTCCGAGCTACGCCAGCAGCTGGGGGCCGCGCAACCTGCTGGGCAACCGCACCCAGGATTTGCTGCGTAAGATTCTGGAGGACGCGGCGGCCAACCGCAACGCCGCGCCGGGCAGCAACGCCCAGAAAGTGGGCGACTTCTACGCCAGCGCCATGGACACCGTGGCCATCGACCGGACCGGCCTCGCGCCGCTGAAACCGGAGCTGGACCGCGTGGCCGCCGTGCGCAACGCGACCGGCCTGCGCGCCGAAATTGTGCGCCTGCAGGAGCTGGGGGCCAGTCCGTTTTTCCGGGCCGGGGTGGACGTGGACGAGAAAAAAACCACGCAATATGCCGTGCAGATGAACCAGAGCGGCCTCACGCTGCCCAACCGCGACTTCTACTTCAAAACCGATGCCCGCACCGAGAAGGTGAAAGCCGCCTACCGCGCCTACATGACGCAGGTATTTGAGCTGCTGGGCGCAGCCCCCGCCGTGGCACGGCGCGACGCGGCCACGGTGGAGCGCATCGAAACCCGCCTGGCCAAGGCCTCGCGCACACCCGTGGAGCTGCGCGACCCGCAGGCCAACTACAACAAGCTGACCGTGGCCGCCGCCCAACAGCGCTACCCTGTGCTCGACCCCAAGAGCCTACTGACGGGCATGCAGCTGGGCAAGGCGCAGAAAATCATTATCGGTCAGCCGGCTTTCTTCGATGAGGTGAACGCGGTGCTGAAAACCGAAACGCTACCCGACCTCAAAACCTACCTGCGCTGGCACCTGGTGCGCTCGGTGGCGTCGGCAATGCCCACGCCGTATGCCGAGGCGGCCTTCCGCTACAGCCAGGCCCTGACCGGGGCCAAGCAGCAGGCCCCGCGCTGGAAACGCATGCAGGCCGCCACGGACCAGAGCCTGGGCGAGGCCTTCGGGCAGCTGTACGTGGACCAGGCTTTCTCGCCCGAGGCCAAGGCCAAGGCGCTGGAAATGGTGGCCAACATCAAGGCCAGCATGGCCGAGCACATCCAGACCAACACCTGGATGAGTGCGCCCACCAAGGCCGAAGCCCTGAAAAAGCTGAACGCGCTGCGGGTAAAAATCGGCTACCCCGATGTGTGGAAGGACTATTCGGCCCTGCCCATTGCCCGCGAGAGCTACCTGACGAATCTGCTGGCGGCCCGGCGGTGGGAAAACCGGCGCGAGGCGGCCAAGTTTGGCGGGCCCATCGACCGCAACGAGTGGGGCATGACGCCGCCCACCATCAACGCCTACTACAACCCGCCGATGAACGAAATCGTGTTTCCGGCCGGCTACCTGCAGCCTCCGTTCTTCGACCCCAAGGCCGATGATGCAATCAACTACGGGGCCATTGGCGGGGTGATGGGCCACGAAATGACCCACGGCTTCGACGACCAGGGCCGGCAGTACGACTCCGAAGGCAACCTGCGCGACTGGTGGACGCCGGCCGACGCGGCCGAGTTCACGCAGCGCGCCGCCATTGTGGGCAAGCAATACAGCGCCTTCTCGCCCCTCGATTCGGTGCACGTAAACGGCCAGCTCACGATGGGCGAAAACCTGGCCGATTTCGCCGGCCTCACCGTAGTGTACGGGGCCCTGGAGAAGCAATTGCAGCAGCGCTACGGCAGCGGCCCGCGCCCCAGCTACGACGGCTTCACGCCCGAGCAGCGCTACTTCCTGAGCTGGGCCCAGCTGCGCCGCCAGAATATTCGCCCCGAGGCCCTGCGCCAGCAAATTGCCACCGACCCGCACTCGCCCGGCCAGTACCGCACCATCGGCCCGCTGATGAATATGCCGCAGTTTCAGCAGGCCTTTGGCTGCCCTGAAGGCAGCAAGATGACCCGCAGCGCCGCCGACCGCGCCGTGATTTGGTAATCAACCGCTGGCGCACGTCTGCCACGCGCTGCCGCCTGGCTTTGAGTCTGTGACTCGGGCATTGAAGCCGTTGCCGAAGGTAACCTTTAACCGAGCCGCAGGCTCGGAACCACTGGGCAGCGCGTCGCAGACGCGCGCCAGCGGGGATGCCTGATTATCATTCGCAAAGAAGCCCCGGCGCCCATGCATCTTGTCCTTACCCAAATCTTTTTCTAACTTCCCCGAGGTAACGCAGAGGACCTTTTTTGCTGGCTGACCCCGCTTGAAAAGCGGCAAACCAACTAGGCAACCGCGCAAAAACGCCCTTCTAGCCACATGGCCGGAAGGGCGTTTGAGTTTTGGGTAAGGACAAGGCGCCCATGCATCGGGGCTTCTTTATGCTGCTATATTTACCCCGGCATTCTACCAATGGCACACCATTCCTTTTCATGAAACACCTTTCCTCTTTGCTGCGCGGCGGGCTCCCGGCGGCGCTTTTGATACTGTTGTGGCTGGCGGGGCCGGCGGCGCGGGCGCAGGTGCCGGCCTGGCAGATGGCGATGACCGTTAGCCAAGCCACCACGGCAGAATCAACCATAGAACAAACGGCGACTGATGCCAGCGGCAACGTGTTTGTAACCGGCAGCTTTTATGGCACGGTCACCTTCGGGACCAGAACATTGAGCACGACCCCGTTCATCATCTATCGCGATGTATTTATAGCCAAATGGAGCCCTGTCACCAGCCAGTTTGTGTGGGCAGCCCAGCTTAATGATGCACTTGGCTCCTTGCCGATGGCACTGGTCGTACAAGGCAGCAGCATCTACCTGAGTACCGCGGGAACAAGAAACAGTATAGGGCATCTGTACTCTACCCTACTATTTTTAGTAATTGATTTTTAGCAATTTGCCTCGTAATCCAGTTCAGTAGCGTTTCAACCAAGCGGGCCAATGGGTCCTCGGGCAGGGTCAGCGGGCGGGCGAGTTGGCGGAGCAGATTGAGGCCGTGGCGGCTCAGGCTGGCGGCCCGGTAGCCGTGGTTTTTGCGGGCAATGGGCTGGCGGCCGCCGTGGGCGGCCGCGCCCACGCCCAGACAAAACGCGTAGGCCAGGCTGACCAGGGCCACGAGCTTGCGCAGCTTTTGGAAACAGCGCAAGTGGGTGGCTTCCAGGTTAAAGCCCCGCCCTTTCAGATTTTGAAAGCATTGCTCAATCGTCCAGCGCTTGGCATAGAGTTGCGCGAGGTGGTTCAGGCCGGCCGTGGCAAACAGGAAGACAAACGCGTCCGCCGCCACGGCCTTGACCCAGACCTGCCCCCAAACCCCGTCGACCTGCACGTGGGCGAAGCGGCGCACCTGCCCCGGCACCAGGCCCAGGTCGGCCACGGCCTGCCGCCGGCCGTCGGCGTGGGTCAGGCAGTGGTGCTTGGGCAGGCGCATGACAAAATTAAGCCCGTTGTCTTTGAGCCACTTGAACCACGCATGGCCGACAAATTCCCGGTCGCCCACGACCAGGCCGATGCGGTCTTTGCCCAGCAAGGCCACGCATTTTTCGAGCACGGCGATGCGGTCGGCGGCGTTGGAGTTGCCGCTGCGGTTGTCGAGTAGGTGCCAGTAGAGCGGCACGTGGACCTCGCCCGTGCCGACGGTGACGAGCAGGATGTTCACCTGGCACTGGCCGAAGTCCCACTCCGTGCGGTCGAGGCATAAGCGCAGCTTGCCCTGCGCAGGCAACAAACTCAGTAAAAGCTTGGCCACCAGTACGTAATTGAGGTCTACTTCGCGGAAAAAGTCCTGAATGCGCGTTTCGTTCGAGGCGGGCTTGGCCGCGTCATTGAGGTGCTGGGCCACCTCGCCGAATTGCACGTTGCGGCTCTTTATCAGGCCAAGAATAAACTGGCCCACAAACTTTTGGCGGGACAAGTGGCCCACAAACGGGGCCTGTTGCAAAAGCGTCGTAATTTTAGCGGCGAAGTGTTGCTTCACGGGGCAGAACGGGTTTTTGGTGGTGTCAGAACCCCAAAGGTCGGGCTGCCCCGTTTTTGTACCTGAAAAATAGTAGGGTAGAGTAGGGCATCTGTATAAGTTCACCGATGCCGGCCTTACGTTCAGCACCGCTTGGGCACAGACCTTAGGTGCCGGTGCCGAAATTAGTAGGGGCGGGCTGGCCGTGAGCGGCAATAACGTGTACCTCGCCGGCTCCTTTTTCACACGCTCTTTTACAGTGGGCGCATTCCAACTCATCAACGCCAGCTCCGGCTCGTTCGACCTGTTCGTGACCAAAATCACGGATTCCGGTTCTACCAGCAGCTTTACCTGGGCCAAACGAGCGGGCGGAACCGGGTATGATACAGCCGGCCCATTGGTGGTGGAGGGAAGCGTGCTTTACCTCACGGGCACTTTCGAGGGCACCACAGCAGCTCCTGCCTTTTTCGGTACCACTCCGCTCATCAGCGCCGGCAATACCGACGGGTTTGTGACCAAAATAGTGGATACCGGCACCGACGGAGTCTTTGGCTGGGCAAATCGCTTGGGCGGTGCCGACAATGAACAGGTGAAAGCTGTGGCCGTAGCCGGCAATGCCGTGTACGTGGGCGGCAATTTTAGCAGCCCCACTGCCAATTTCGGTTCTACCAGTTTGGCCAATGCTGGCGCTGCCAGTGGCCCCGCCTCCACCGATGCCTTCGTTACCAAGCTCACCGACGCGGGCAGCGCCGCCTCCTTTGCCTGGGCACAGCGGGCCGGCGGTCCCGGCAACGACGACCTTATCGCCTTGGCCATCCAGGGCGCAGGGTTATACCTCACCGGCACTTTCGAGGGCAGCAGCGCCAGCGTGGGCACCACCCCACTGGCCAGCGCCGGCAGCATCGACGGCTTCGTAGCGGCCCTCGTCGATGCCGGCCCCACCAGCCGCTTTGCCTGGGCGCAGGCCGTGGGCGGCCCCAACTACGATTATATAGGTGGACTGAGCCTAACCGGCACCACGGTCTACGTGGGCGGAGGTATCTACAGCGGAACGTCCAGCTTCCCGCCCCGCGTCGTCAGCAACCCGTCCAGCAACTTTGCAGCTTTTCTAGCCTCCTTCGCTGCGCCCGTGCTCACAACTACCATCCCAGCCGCACTGGCCGGGCCGGCCTTTACCCTGGCCCCCAACCCGGCCCGCACCGCCGCCACCCTCACACTACCCGCCCTACCTGGCACCGCCACGGCCACCCTCACCCTGCGCGATGCCCTGGGCCGGACCGTGCGGACCGAAACCGTGGCCCTGCCGCTCACCGGCCTGCGCCACGAACTGGATTTGAGCGGCCTGCCCGCCGGCATCTACGCCGTGCAAGTGCAGGCCGGCAAGGCTACCGCCACCCGCCGCCTGGTGGTGGAGTAGCGCTGTCATTGCATGCGCAGCGACGCAATCTGTCCTTTTTTAAACGACAAGCCCCGACACGATGCAGTGCCGGGGCTTGTCGCGTAAAAGAGCGTCTGGTGTTCACAGGACGGATTGCCACGCTTCACTGCGTTCCGCTCGCAATGACAGGTACCTAACCTTCCATCACCTTATTCTGGCGGCTGATGGATTCCAGGTGCACGGCGGCCAGGTACTGCTCCACGAAATCAGTGGTGAGGCCCACTGATGCGCCCTGGCGCTGGGCGCGTTCCAGCACCTCGTTCCAGCGGCTGGTCTGGAGGATGGTGATGTCGTTTTCCTTCTTGTACAGACCAATTTTTTCGGCCACGGCCATTCGGCGGCCCAACAGCTGCATCACCTCGGCATCGAGCTGATTGATTTGTTCGCGCAGGCCGGTGAGGGCCGAAAGGAATTCCTGCGCGTTGGTGGTTTCGTGCCGCCACACCAGGTTCTGAATCAGGTCGCGCAGCACTTCCGGAATGATTTGCTGCTTGGCATCGCTCCAGGCATTGTCGGGGTCGATGTGGCTTTCAATCATGTTGCCATCGAAGCCCAGGTTGAGGGCCTGCTGGGCCACGGCCGCCAGCGTATCGCGCCGGCCGCAGATGTGGCTGGGGTCGCAGAGCAGCGGCATTTCGGGCATCCGGCGTTTCATCTCAATGGGCAGGTGCCACATCGGCGCGTTGCGGAAGTCGGTGTTGCCGTAGCTCGAAAAACCCCGGTGAATGAGGCCGACGTGCGTGAGGCCGGCCTTTTGCAGGCGCTCCACGGCGCCCACCCACAGCTCCAACTCGGGGTGAATGGGGTTTTTCACCAGCACCGGCACGTCCACGCCGCGCAGCACGTTGGCAATTTCCTGCACCGAAAACGGGTTGCCCGTGGTGCGTGCGCCCACCCATAGGATGTCCACGCCGAAGGCCAGGCAGTCTTCTACGTGCTTGGCCGTGGCCACTTCCACGGCAATGGGCAGGCCGGTCAGCTCACTGGCCTTCTTGAGCCAGGGCAGCCCCTTGGTGCCCACGCCCTCGAAGCCGCCGGGCTTGGTGCGGGGTTTCCAGATGCCGGCGCGCAGGGCCTGCACCTTGCCGGTAGCAGCCAGCCGCTGGCAGGTTTCGAGCACCTGCTCCTCGGTTTCGGCCGAGCATGGGCCGGAAATGAGGTAGGGCTTGTCGTCGGGCTGACGATTGAAGAGGGCGGATTTCATGGTTGGGTTCATGGTATTGCTTTTTTAGTGTTGATTGATTTTAGCTGTCGAAGCTGTTTAGAAAGTCCCCGAACGGTCATGCAGCGCGCAGCGAAGCATCTTTACCTCGGAAGTAATCAGATTAAGTATTGAGATAGAGATGCTTCAATTGCGCTCAGCATGACGTTATTTTTCTTCGTTCTCTTTTTTAAATCCTCTCACGGCAAAATTTTCCGAATGTGGTTGGCCTGCCGAATCTGTTCCGTTAGCCCCTCGTAGTCTTCCCGCGCCAGCAGCTCGCGCAGGTGCTGTAATTGGTGCAGGTGCTCATCGAGCACATCGAGCACGTTGAGCCGGTTTTGCCGGAAAATCGGCACCCAGGTCGCCGGCGCACTCTTGGCCAGCCGCACCGTCGACTCAAATCCGCCGCTGGCCAGGTCGAAAATCTGCTGTTCCTCCTTCTCCTTTTCCAGCACCGTGAGCGCCAGGGCAAATGAGGTAATGTGCGAGATATGCGAAACGTAGGCCGTGTGCAGGTCGTGTGCCGCCCCATCGAGGTACAGCAGTCGCATGGGTAGCGCCTGGAACAGCTTTTCGACCAGCTGCACGGCGTCGGGGTCGCTGGCAGCCACGTCGCACAGCACCACCGTTTTACCCTCAAACAGCCCCAAAATGGCCGCTTCCGGCCCCGAATGCTCGGTACCCGCCATGGGGTGCGCAGCCACAAAACGGCCCCGCTGCGGGTGCCCGGCCACGGCCGCCAGCAGCGCCTGCTTGGTCGAGCCCACGTCGATAACCACCTGCTTTGGGGTGATGAGGTCGAGCACCGGCGGCAGTACGGCTACCATAGCATCCACAGGTACGGCTACCACCACGAGGTCGGCGCGGCGCACGGCGGCCGTCAGGTCGGTTTCGATTTCATCGACCAAGCCTAATTCCAAAGCACGCCGGGCGTGGGCCGGGCTGTTTTCAACCCCGATGAGGTGCTGCGCCAGCCCGTGCTGCCGCAGGCTCAGTGCCAGCGAACCGCCGATAAGGCCCAGTCCGATGATGGTGACGGTCATTTGAGTTAGGAGTTAAGAGTTGCGGGGGAAGTTGGGTGTAAGTGCTAAGAGCTTAGGATTCTGCCAGAGTCAACTCTTAACTTTTAACCTATAACTCTTAACCCTCAGAACCGCCTCGCGCAGCAGCGCTTCCGGCTGGCACAGGCTGGCCCGGATGTAGCCGAGCCCATTGCTCCCAAAAATGCCGCCCGGCGTAAGGAACACCCGCGCTTCGGCCAGCACGGCATCGCTCAGGGCGTAGCCATCGGCGAAACCAGCCGGCACCGCCGCCCAAATAAACAGGCCTGTCTGGCCCGGCGCGGGCTGGCAGCCTAGGGCGCGCAGCAGCTCCAGCACCAGCTCACGGCGGGCGCGGTAAGTGGCATTGAGCTCCCGGAACCATTCGTCGCCCAGCGCCAGGGCGGCCACGGCGGCCTGCTGCACCGGCAGAAACATGCCCGAGTCCATGTTGCTCTTGAAGCGGAGCACGTTGGCGATGACATCGGCGCGGCCGGCGAGCAGGCCAACGCGCCAACCCGCCATGTTATGGCTCTTGCTGAGCGAGTTCAGCTCGATAGCCACTTCGCGGGCCCCGGGCACGGCCAGCAGGCTCACGGGCGGCGTCTCGTTCAGGATAAAGCCATAGGGATTGTCGTGAACGAGCAGAATGTTGTGGGCCGTGGCAAAGGCCACCAGGCGCGTCAGAAACGGCAAATCGGCGGCCGTGCCGGTGGGCATGTGTGGATAGTTCACCAGCATGAGCTTCACCCGCGAGAGGTCGGTAGCGGCCAGCGCATCTAAATCGGGCAGCCAGCCGGCGGCCTCGGTCAGGTCGTACTCGCGCACCTCGGCCCCGCATATTTCGGCCACGGCGCGGTAAGTCGGGTAGCCGGGGTTGGGGATGAGCACGGCATCACCCGCTTCCAGAAACGTCATCCCGATGTGCATCAGGCCCTCTTTCGAGCCCAGCAGCGGCAGGATTTCAGCAGTTGGGTCGAGCGCCACGCCGTAATGCCGCTGGTAGAATTCGGCCATCGCCCCGCGCAGGGCCGGCGTGCCCTGGTAGCCCTGGTAGCCGTGCGCGGTGGGCTGCGCGGCCGAAGCAGCCAGCGCCGCAATCACGCTGGGATGCGGTGGCAAATCGGGACTGCCAATACCCAGGCTGATGATGTTGGCCCCGGCCGCATTGAGCGCGGCCAGCTCGCGGAGCTTGCGTGAGAAGTAGTATTCGCCGGTGTGGGCTAAGCGGCTGGCAATGGGGATGTTCATGTGTAACGGTTGAAGCAGTTTGGGTAAACTCCCCTCCTTACTAAGGAGGGGATGTTTTCGCGTAGCGAAAACGGGGGTGGTTGGGGGCGTTGGCTTCGTTGGAAATTATCGCATAATCAATCGTTCGGGTGTCGTTCAACGCCCTAACCACCCCAGCCGGCGCTTTGCGCCGGCATCCCCTCCTTGGTAAGAAGGGGAGTGTCGTCGCCCATTGCCTCGGCCATGCTGCCGCGCCGGTAGGCTCCCAGCACCCGTAGCTCCTCCGTCACGGGGGCTAAATCCTGCAGCAGAGCTGTCAGTTGGCTCATTTCTTCAAACTCCACATCGGCATGGAAGCCGTAGTGCCAGGCCCCTACCGGGGTACGAGCATGCCCGGGCCGGGGGCACGATTGCAGCTTGCTCAAATTCAGGCCCTGCGCGGCCACGCGGGCCAGCACGGCGGCCAGGCTGCCGGGCGCGTGCGGCGCACAGAAATAGAGCGAGGCTTTATCGGCCAGCGGGTCGGACTGCACCGTCGCCGCCCGCTCCAGCACCAGGAAACGGGTGTAGTTGTGCGGGTCGTCGTGGATGGCGGGGGCCAGGATTTGCAGGCCGAACTGCTCGGCGGCCTGGGCGCCGGCCACCACGGCTACGCCCAGCGTGCGCTGCTCGGCCAGAAGCTGGGCGCTGTGGCCGGTATCGTCGGTTTCCACCAGCTTCCAGCGCGGGTATTGGTCCAGGAACTCGCCGCACTGGCGCAGGGCCATGGGGTGCGAGTGCACGGCCCGCACGTCGGCCAGCGTGGTGCCGGGCAGCGCCAGCAGGTGCTGATGAATGGGCAGGTACACCTCGCCGGTCACGCGCACGGCGTGGCGCTCCAGCAGCAGGTAGTTGGGCAGAATGCTGCCGGCCAACGAGTTTTCCATGGCCATAAGACCAGCATCGGCGGTGCCGCTAACGACGTGCGCCACCACCGCGCCGAAGGTGGCGCACGGCAACAGCGCCGGCTGCGCGCCGAAATACTGCCGGGCCGCCACTTCGTGGAAGCTTCCCTGAAAACCCTGGATGGAAACGTGCTGGAGCATGATACGTGAGACTATTGAGCAATAAAAAAGGGCCTTCGCTGTGCGATGGCCCTGAGTTTGTTGGCAGGCAGTGTGGTGGTTAACACTGGCAACAAAGGGCCGGCTTCTTCAGATAGAAGAAGTAATAGCAATAGGTAAAAAAGACGTGGTGCAGGGTGGTCATCGAAAAACCGGGCATTAAAAAAGCACCTCCCGAAGAACGAGCGGCGCTGGAGAAGTTTGTGGGAGTTAGCTACAAACGGCGGCTCGTTCTACGCGGTGGCGTAGAAGGTATAATAGCCAAAAAAGTAGCGCGTCTGGAACATGGTTAAGGCGTTTACAGCTGCAAGGTAAGGCCGGATTTGGGAAAAGCAAATGGAATCGTCGTGCTGGGTTTCTCCATCAAAGTACCACCATAACCCAAACGCCCCAAATCCGGTTTACCCAGCTTCGCATCTCCTCTAGTATTTATTCCATGGTTAAGCTATTTGAACCCCTCGCCCTGCGCGGCGTTGTCCTAAAAAACCGCATTGTGGTATCGCCCATGTGCCAATACAGCGCCGAAGACGGCCTGGCCAACGACTGGCACCTCGTGCACCTGGGCAGCCGTGCCGTGGGCGGAGCCAGCCTCATTATTCAGGAAGCCACCGCCGTATCGCCCGAGGGCCGCATCAGCCCCGAAGACCTCGGCATCTGGAAAGATGAGCACGTGCCCATGCTCCAGCGCATCAACGCCTTCATCACGGCGCAGGGCAGCGTGCCCGGCGTGCAGCTGGCCCACGCCGGCCGCAAGGCCAGCACCTACCGGCCGTGGTCGGGCGAGGGCGTGGTGCCCGAAAGCGATGGCGGCTGGCCGGTAGTCGGCCCCAGCGACACCGCGTTCAACGACAATTATCCGGTGCCCACGGCCCTCGACGCGGCCGGTATTCAGAAGGTGATTGCCGATTTCCGCGCCGCCGCCCAACGGGCACTCACGGCAGGCTTCAAGGTGATTGAACTGCATGCAGCCCACGGCTACCTACTGCACGAGTTTCTGTCGCCGCTGAGCAACCAGCGCACCGATGCCTATGGCGGCACCTTCGAAAACCGCGTCCGGCTGCTGCTGGAAGTAGTGGCCGCCACCCGCGAGGTATGGCCCGAAGACCTGCCCCTAATCGTGCGCCTCTCCGTGACGGACTGGACCGAAGGCGGCTGGAACGCCGACGAATCGGTGCAGCTGTCGGCCCTGCTCAAAACGCGCGGCGTGGACCTGATTGACTGCTCCACGGGCGGCAACGTGCCCAAAGCGCCCATTCCCGTAGGGCCCGGCTACCAGGTGCAGTTTGCCGAGCGCATTAAGGAAGAAACCGGGATGCTGACCGGCGCGGTAGGCCTCATCACCACGCCGGCCGAGGCCGAAGCCATTGTGGCCAGCGGCCAGGCCGACCTTGTGCTGCTGGCCCGCGAGTTCCTGCGCGAGCCGTATTTCCCGCTCTTCGCGGCGCAGGATTTGGGCGCGGAGGTGGTGTGGCCGGCACAGTATGAGCGCGCTAAGCCGCGCGTGGCTTCGGCAGCTGGACAGCGGTAAGTAGCACGGACTTTTAGTCCGCGGGTTCCAGCCATTCACATTTTTTTCAATGCTGTGGACTCGCGGACTAAAAGTCCGCGCTACGTGCTTTGCACCCACTTCGCCGTTACCAGCAGCTGGCCCAGGTGGCGCGTGGTGTGCTCAGCCGCATGCACCAGCAGGCCCACGACGGTGGACGGCAGCTGCGCCCGGCCCACGCCGCGTGTTTCTGACAACGTAGCCTCGTCGGTGCTGCGAAGCTGCGCCAGGGCGCTATCAACCTGCGCGTCGAAGCGCTGCACCAGCGTCTGCACCATATCAGATTCAATGGCCAGCGGCGGATTTTCAGCGGCCAAGGCAGCCAGCTGGCTTTCCGAGAGCGCCTCGGCGCGGGCGTAGGTGAAGGTGCGGTCGAGCACGCCGGCCAGGTGCTGGAGGTGGAAGCCCACGGAGGCCACACCGCCGGGCCGCTCGTTGAGCAGCGCGGGCGGGAAGCCGCGCAGCGCCTTAGTCAGCTCTTCGCGGGCTTGCAGCAGGGCGTGAGCCACGGGCTGAAGCAGCGGCGGCACGGCGGGAAGTGGGCCGCGTAGCCATACTTCGCGGGTTGCAAGCGGCGGCGGGGACGGGAACGTTAGGCTACTCATTGGTTGTACCGTATTCGGAGCGGCTGCTTAGGCCGTACTTTTGTAATTATGTCAGGTATTAACGATGCGCTGCGCGCTGCGGCCGACCAGTTCGGCACCCCTCTTTACGTGTATAATGCGGCCACCATCACGGGGCAGTACAAAAAACTGGTTAAAGCCTTTGCGGGCCATAAAACCCGTTTTTTCTACGCTTGCAAGGCGCTGAGCAACGTAGCCATTCTACGCCACATCCACAGCCTGGGCTCGGGACTGGACTGCGTGAGCATCAACGAAGTACGACTGGGGCTGCATGTGGGCTTCGCACCGGAGAACATTCTGTTTACGCCCAACAGCGTGACGTTTGAGGAACTGGTGGAAGCCAAGGACTTGGGCGTGAATCTCAACATTGATAATATCTCACTACTGGAGCGGTTCGGGGCCACGTTTGGCGGCTCGTATCCGGTGTGCGTACGCCTGAACCCGCATATTGAGGCGGGCGGCAACTACAAGATTCAAACCGGCCACATCGACTCCAAGTTTGGCATCAGCATCCATCAGCTGCGGCACCTGGAGCGCGTGGTGAAGGGCACTGGCCTGCACGTACGCGGCCTGCACATGCACACGGGCTCCGAAATCAAGGACGTGGGCGTGTTCCTGCGCTCGCTCGAAATCCTGTTCGACGCCGCCGGCCGCTTCCCCGACCTGGATTTTCTGGACCTCGGCTCGGGCTTCAAAGTGCCCTACAAGCCCGGCGACCCCGAAACCGACGTGACCACGCTGGGCGTGCAGGTGGCCGAAGCCTTCAAAACCTTCGAGAAAGAATATGGCCGCCCGCTGGAATGCTGGTTCGAGCCCGGCAAGTACCTGGTGAGCGAAGCCGGCTCCCTGCTGGTGAGCGTGGCCGTGGTGAAGCAAACCACTGCCACGGTGTTCGCGGGCGTGAACTCGGGCTTCAACCACCTGATTCGGCCCATGTTCTACGACAGCTACCACCACATCAGCAACCTGACCAACCCCACCGGCACGGGGCGGCTCTATACCGTGGTGGGCAATATCTGCGAGACGGATACCTTCGCCTGGGACCGGCTGCTGCCCGAAATCCACGAAAACGACCTGCTGGCCTTCCACAACGCCGGGGCCTACGGCTTCGAGATGAGCAGCAGCTTCAACTCGCGCACCCGCCCCGCCGAAGTACTACTGGACGCCAGCGGCGAGCTCCGCCTGATTCGCAAGCGCCAGACGTTTGAGGACCTACTTGCCGGGCAGATTGACGTAGTGGCCGGAGTGCCGGCGCAGGCCGAGTAACCATACGCTGTCCTTAGCCTGCGGCCAGCGCCCACCGCTCCAACCAGTTTATCTAGTGCTGACCGCTCATCGACTCCAGCCAGGCCAAGGCCGTTTCTTCGGTTTCAAAGGAGCGGTAGGTGTGGGGCAGGCTGCGGTTGGACAGCACAAACTGATTCATGGCGAGGCGGGCGAACACATCCTGCGCCACCAGGGCGGCGCCGTAGCGGTAGCCGTGCTCGTGCACGGCGCGGGGCAGCCATTCCTCACTCATCCAGGTTTGCTCGATGGAGGTATAGGGCGACATCAGGCGCTGGTCAATCATGGCGCGCGACCAGCGGTGGCGGCTCATGGCCTGCATGAGGTGGGTTAGAATGGCCCGAAACTGCACAATATCACGCGGGCCGGCTTTGTAATCGAGCCGCAGATAGCCCGAGGCTTCTTCCCAAATGCGCCCGGCGCTGTTTTCAAAATAAAGGGAACGGGACACAGGCGACGACATCAACTTAAGAATCAAAACCAATGGCATTGACCCGGCCTCCGGCCCAAAAGCCTGGTTCCGGGCCAACGCCCGCGTGTCCTAACCAAATAACCCCGGCCGGGGTTATTCTTTGGGCGATTTTTTATTGAGATGCCCGCACCTACTGCCCAAAGCCGGATGCGGCATCAGGGCGCCGGGCTATGCTTCATCCTTCGGTGCTGCGCCCCGGAAAGCGTCCAGCTTCGCCACGGCGGGCAGTTGCACGGGCCGGTTCTCTTTGGCCGACAGGTAGATGGCTTCCATGATGCGCTGGTCCTGCAGGCCTTCCTCGCCGGGGGTGCAGGGCGTTTTGTTCTGGCGCACGCACTCGGCCATGTGGTCCATTTCGAGGGCAAACTGGTCTTTCTGCGGGTCGTTGGTCGTTTCCTTAACCTGCTGGCCATCGGGGGCGTGAATGCGCTCCTGGTGCAGGCCGTGGTAGGGAAATGCAGGGTCCATTTTGATGCTGCCGGTTTCGGCATACACCGTGTAGCTCTTGTTGTTGAAAGAGCCGTAGCCCGTCATGCACTGCGAAATGGCGCCGCTGGGAAAGCGCAGCGTGAAGCTCACGTTCTCTTCAATTTCCTTGAACTGGTCGTCGCCCGGCGTGCTGTAAATCTGGGCCGAAACCTCGGTGGGCTCCTCGCCCAGCAGGAAGCGCGTGGTGTTGAGGCAGTACAGGCCCACGTCGGGGAGCGAGCCGCCGCCGGCCAGCGCCTTTTTGTGCCGCCACTGCTGGTCGTGGGCCTGGTTCTGGGTGTTCATCATCTGCAGCATCTTGGTGGCGCCGTAGGTTTTGGCGCGCACCTGTTTCATGGCCGCCCGGTTCAGGGGCTCGCACTGAATGCGGTAGGCAATCGTAAGTTTTTTGCCGGCTTTTTTGCAGGCCTCAATCATTTCCTCGCACTCTTTCACGGAGTTGGCCATCGGCTTTTCGCAAAGAATATGCTTGCCGGCCTTGGCCCCGCGCAGCGTAAATTCGTGGTGCATGGAGTTGGGCAGCACAATGTAAATCATCTCCACTTCGGGGTTGTCCTTGAGCTTATCGTAGGTCTGATACGAGTAGCAGCTGCTTGGTTTAATGCCATACTGCTTGGCCACCTTGGCCATTTTGTCGGCGTCGCCACTCACCAGCGCTACCGGCCGGGCGTGCTTGCTTTTGCCGAAGGCGGGCAGTATCTCATTGAGCGTGAGGCGTCCCAGACCCACCAGCGCGTAGCCCACGCGGCGGTCGGGCGCGTCGGGGTTGAAGGGTTCGGCCCCTTTGGGGTCGGTGGGCGCTTCGAGGAGCGGCAGCTTGATATCGAGCGGGCCGGTAGCGGGCGCGGCGGCAGCTTCGGCGGCTTGGTGGGCTTCGGAGGCGGCGATGGGCGGTGCCTGCTGGCCACACCCACGGCCAGCAGGCCCCGCCCGGCGTGGTTGATAAAATGACGGCGCGACTCGTCGTAGCCGTTTTCGACTTCGGCACTGAAGGCGGTATTGAAAGCAGTGTTTTCCTGGAACATGGGGTTGGGGCAGGGAAAGGCGGGGATTGGGTATCAGCAGGGTTGCTTACGTGCCCGGCCGGGACTAAAGCTGCACCGTGCCACCGTGCGGCTGGGCTTATTGTCCCGGTTTTACGCAAGTATTTCCAACCAATAAAACCCTAGTATATTTAGCCCCGCATTGGGTTTACTCACTTTTTAACTTGCTGATGAAGGACTTTACTCGCTCGTTTTTTCCCATTATTGTTGCCTTAGCCGCCGGTAGTCTGGTTCCGGCCCTAGCGCAGGCCCAAACGGCCGTCACGTCCATTGGCACCATCCAGGGCACCGGGGCGGTGGCCACGACGGGCACCTATACCATTGAGGGCGTGGTGACGAGCGTGTACGCCGACCTGAGCCCAGCCGGCTTCTACATACAGAACGACGCGGCCAGCGCCGACGGCAACCCCACCACTTCCGATGCCCTGTTTGTGGTGCAAACCAGCCCCACGGTGGCCGTGGGCAACCGCCTGCGCATTACCGGCGCGGTGCAGGAAGGCCCCGCCTCCCCGTCGTTCAACCAGGCCGTGCTCACCTCGCCCACCATCACGGTGCTGGCAGCCAGCAGTGCCCAGCCCGCCTTCTCCATCATCGACAACGCCACGTTCTCGATGGCCGACGCCGAGCCGCTGGAAGGCATGCGGGTGCAGTTTTCGGCCCCAATTACGGTGTCGGACGTAGCCGCGCTGAAATCGCGCGGCGAGCTGAATATTTCCCTGCGCGGCCTCGTGTACCAGCCCACACAGTTCGTGGACCCCAACGACAACCCCGCCAGCGGCACCAGCAGCAGCGGCACCAGCAACGTGCCCGCCGTGAACGCCTACCAGGCCGACAACGTGAACAAAAGCCTGCTGCTGGACGACGGCCGCGCCACCACCAACCCCACCCCCATCCCCTACCTCGACGCGGCCACCCAAACCACGCGGGTGGGTAGCACCGTGGCCAGCCTGCGCGGCATCATGGGCTACGGCAGCAGCAAGTGGCGCATCCAGCCCCTGGACGGGGCCGACGCGCCGGCCGTGATTTCGGTGCGCCCGCCGGTGCCCACCTTCGGGCCGACTGACGTGAAAATCGCCAGTATGAACGTGCTCAATTTCTTCAACGGCGACGGCCTGGGGGCGGGCTTCCCCACCTCGCGCGGGGCCAAAACGCTGGCCGACTTCCAGCGCCAGCGCAGCAAAATTCTCGTGGCCCTGTCCCAGATGAATGCCGACGTGCTGGGCCTGATGGAGGTGGAGAACGACGGCACCGGGGCCAACTCGGCCGTGCAGGACCTGGTGAACGGCCTCAACCAGCTCATGGGCGCGGGCACCTACGCCTTCGTGAACGATGGCGGCGCCAACGCCCAGCCCAACGATACCGACCTCATTCACTGCGTTATCCTCTACAAACCGGCGGCGGTAACGCTCTACGGCCCGGCCCTGCTGGTAACGACAACCGGCATTTTTGAGCGCCCGCCGCTGGCCCAGATTTTCATTACCAACCGCGCCACGGCCGCCCGCGACACGTTTGCGCTCGTCGTCAACCACCTCAAGTCGAAAGCCAGCGGCACCGGGACCAACGCCGACCAGGGCGACGGCCAGGGTGCCTCCAACCCGCGCCGCAAGAGCCAGGCCACGGGCCTGGTGCAATTCATCAACACCGTGGTGAAGCCCGCCGGCACGCGCTACGTGGTGAGCGTGGGCGACTACAACGCCAACTACGAGGAAGACCCGATGGACATTATGCGGGCCGCCGGCTTCGTGCTGCCCAGCCCCGCCAGCAGCGCCTCCTACCTATTCAACGGCCTGAGTGGCAGCCTCGACCACGCCGTGCTCAGCGACAACCTGGTGAGCCACGCGGCCGTGGAAAAGTGGCACATCAATGCCAGCGAGCCCGAGTTTCTGGAGTATAGCATAGCCGGCGCGGCCACCGACATCACCAGCCCCTTCCGCTCTTCCGACCACGACCCGGTGCTCATCGGACTGTATTTCCGCACCACCGTCACGGCCACCGGCCGGGCCACCACGGGTGGGCAAATCGACATTTTCCCCAACCCCGCGCCCGGCGCGTTCAACCTCCGCCTCAGCGGCTTCGCGGCGCAGCCGATGACGCTGGAAGTGATATCGGTACTGGGCCAGCAACTGCTCGCGCTGCACGGCACGGCCGAGGAACTGCAGGCTGCAATTGGGCCGCGCACGGCGCGGCTGGCGGCCGGCACCTACGTACTGCGCCTGAGCGGCACCGGTTTCAGCCAAGTGCAGCGCGTGGTGAAACTGTAGCTTTACGTTGAGCTAGAATAACGTCATGCCGAGCGGAGCCGCGAGGCATCTCGCTTGTGGTAGTAACCCCGGCGTTTGGGTTTACTGCTGCACGCGAGATGCCTCGGCTCCGCTCGGCATGACGTTCTGCTTTGTTCGCACGATGTTTTTTGTCTGATAGATAGAAACCCCCATTCCGATGGCCATTAAGCCCCGCCGCAAGCCCACCGTCCTCCGCAAGCCCACCCATTTCCCCGCCGAAAACGTGGCCGAGCGCTGGGATGCCCGCCACCTGCTGGGCCATACCGAGTTCGATGAGTTCCACTTCGTGAGCTGCGATTTCAGCGGGGCCGATTTCAGCCGGCTGCGGTTCACCGACTGCCTCTTTGAGCACTGCAACCTGAGCTCGGCCAAGCTGGCGGGTACGGCTCTGCAAAACGTGGCTTTTGCCGATTGCAAGCTGCTGGGCCTGCAGTTCACGGCCTGCCGCGACATGCTGTTCGGGGTGCATTTCGACCAGTGCCAGCTGCGCTACGCCTCGTTTGCGGGGCGCGTGATGCCGGGCACGCGCTTCGTGGGCTGCACGCTGGAAGAAGCCGATTTTGCCGATACCGACCTTTCGGCGGCCGTGTTCCAGGGCTGCGCGCTGACCGGGGCCACGTTCCAGAACACGCGGCTGGCCGAGGCGGATTTCCGCAGTGCCACCGGCTTCGTCATCGACCCCGAAAGCAACGTCATCACCGGGGCGCATTTCACGCTGAGCGGCCTGCTGGGCGTGGTAGCCAAGTACAATCTGGTGGTGGAGTAAAGCCCGGGTCAGACACCGCCGGAGAATTCGCAAAAGCCCCCCTTTTTAGCCAGAAAACCGGCTTTCCCTGTTGACCAAACTTCCGGTTTCGATTTCGGCTAGTAAATTGCGTTCGAATTCCCATCTCTGCCCGAAAGCCACCGCCTGACGACCAGACGAGCTCCCTACTTTCGGTTACTTGTCAGCACCCCGCGCCGCAGTACGGTTGGGCCCTGCGGCCCTCGTTTTCGGCCGGGCCAGAATCCGTCGCCGCTGGCCGCACTTGCCAGCGCGCGGGTATTTTCTCACTTCGCTACAACGACCAGATGGCCAATCGCCGCGCTTCCATTACCGACCTGGCTAAAACGCTAGGCCTCTCGCCTTCCACTATTTCCCGCGCCCTCTCCGACCACGACGACGTGAGCGAGGCCACCAAGGCCCGCGTGCGCCAGCTGGCCGAGGAGATGCACTATCAGCCCAATCAGCTGGCCGCCGCCCTGCGCCGGGGCCGCAGCAACACGCTGGGCGTGCTGGTGCCGCACATCACGGGGCACTTTTTCCCGCAGGTGGTGCACGGCATCGCCACCGAGGCCGCCAAGCTGGGCTTCAACGTGATGATTTGCCAGTCGAACGAGGACGCCCAGCAGGAACAGAAGAACATCGACCTGCTGATGAACTCGCAGGTCGAGGGCATCCTGGTTTCGCTGGCCAACACTACGCAGAGCTTCGGCCACTTCGAGGCGGTGCGCCAGCAGAACATCCCGCTGGTATTTTTCGACCGCATGGTGGAGGATTTCCAGGGCAGCAACGTGAGCGCCGTGGTGATTGACGACTACCAGGGCGCTTATCAGGTCGTGACGCACCTTATCGAGCAGGGCTGCACGCGCATCGCGCACTTCACCGGCCCACTGCGCCTGAGCATCCACAAAAACCGCCACCAGGGCTACCGCGACGCCCTCACGGCCCACGGCCTGCCCGTGGACGATAACCTGATTGCCTGCTTCGAACTGAACCAGAAGAACGGGGCCCAGGCCATGCGCCAGCTCCTGAAGCTGCCCCAGCGCCCGGACGGCGTATTTTCGAGCAACGACATGGCCGCCGTGGGCGCCCTGCAAGTAGTGAAAGCGCAGCGCCTGCGCGTGCCCGAAGACGTAGCCATCGTGGGTTTCAGCAACGAGATGTTCACGTCCCTCACCGAGCCCATGCTCAGCAGCGTGGACCAGCGCTGCGAGCAAATGGGCAAAACGGCGGTGCAGCTGCTGCAAAAAATGCTGAAAAGCGGCCCCAACCGCA
The DNA here is from genome assembly GCF_018967865.2 of Hymenobacter siberiensis. Classification (NCBI taxonomy): domain Bacteria; kingdom Pseudomonadati; phylum Bacteroidota; class Cytophagia; order Cytophagales; family Hymenobacteraceae; genus Hymenobacter; species Hymenobacter siberiensis. Next base: position 471,258 of record NZ_JAHLZY020000001.1, on the reverse strand, counting down.
CCGGCCCGCCCAAGCCCATTGTGCTCAAGCCCAAGCTGCTGGTACGCGAGTCGTCGCAGAAACGGCGGTAGCAAACAAAAGTCAAAAGGCCGTCATGCAGAGGGCAGCAAAGCATCTTTACTGCTCAACGCAACTCAATTGAAAAGATGAGTGACTGCGGTAAAGATGCTTCGCTGCCCTCTGCATGACAGCCTGTATTTCTCCTTTCCTCGTCGAAAGCCGTAGGAAGTCATTTGTGCTGCTTCGCTGTTATCAATGGCGAAATACCCTTGCCGCCAGATGTCTGATTCCGTCGCTACGTCCCCTGCTCCCCCCGCCCAAGTCACGCTCTGGACCCCGTTCATGTACGCCCTGTTCCGGGCCATCTGGATTGCGGGGCTGGTGAGCAACGTGGGCACCTGGATGCAGAACGTGGCCGGCGTGTGGTTTGTGACCACCCTCACCACCTCGGCCCTACTGGTGGCCCTGATGCAGACGGCCACCTCGCTGCCGGCCTTTCTGCTGAGCATGCCGGCCGGCGTGATGGCCGATTTGGTGGACCGCCGCCGGCTGCTGCTCCTCACGCAGGGCTTTATGGCGATGGTGGCCACGGGGCTGGGCGTGCTCACGTTGAATAACGGCATTTCGGCCTATGGAGTGCTGGGCTTCACGTTTTTGCTGGGCATGGGCGCGGCGCTCAATGCGCCCATCTGGCAGGCCATTGCCACGGAGCTGGTGCCGCGCCCGGCGCTGGGGTCGGTCATCACCCTGAACGGGGTGAGCAACAACATTGCGCGGGCCATTGGGCCGGCCATTGGCGGGGCCATTATCGCGTATTATTCGTCGGGCTGGGTGTTTTTGCTGAACGGGGTGTCGTTTCTGGGCACCTGGGCGGTGGTATATTTCTGGAAGCGCCAGCCCACCGTAACCAGTGGGCCGGCCGAGAACTTTATTGGGGCACTGCGGGCCGGCATGCGCTACGTGCAGTATTCGCCGGCCATTTATGGGGTGTTGGCACGCACGTTTGCGTTTTCGTTTGGGGCGGCGGCCATGTGGGGCCTGGTGTCGGTGGTGGTGGCGCGGCGGCTGCACCTCAGCTCGGGACACTACGGCGTGATGCTCTCGTGGCTGGGCGCGGGGGCCGTAACGGGGGCCTTGCTGATGGGCCGGGCCGGCTCGCGGCTCAATTTCAACCAGCGGGTGCTACTGGGCGTGCTGGCTTTCGTGGGCACTAACGTGGCGCTGGCGCTGGTCAATCAGATTTTTATTCTATACGCGGTGATGTTCGTGTCGGGCATTGCCTGGCTGCTGGTGATGACCAGCTTCAGCACCACCGTGCAGCTGAGCGTGCCCCGCTGGGTGCAGGCCCGGGTTATCAGCGTGTACATGCTGGTGTTTCAGGCCGGCTTATCGGTGGGCAGCCTGGTTTGGGGCGAGCTGGCCGACCATCTTTCGCTCCGCACCTCGCTGCTGACCGCCGCCGGCTGGATGCTGGCCAGCACCCTGCTGGCCGTGCCCTTCCCCATGCGCTCGGCCGAGGGCCTGAACCTGGACCCCGCCGATGACCGCCCGCACACCGTGGACGAGGATGCCATCGACCCCGACAGTGGCCCCGTGATGGTTACCATCGAGTACCACGTCGAGCCGGCCAATTGGGGCGCCTTCCACGCGGCCGCCGCCCAGCTCAAGCGCCTGCGCCTGCGCGATGGGGCCTTGCGCGCCGGCGTATTTGCCGATGTGGCCCACCCCACGCGCATTTCCGAGTTCTTTTACGTGGCCACCTGGGGCGAGCACCAGCGCCAGTACCACCGCTTCACCCGCGAAGACCAAGTGGTGGAAGCCGCCGTGCGCCGCCTGCACTCCGGCCCCGACGCACCCCGCGTGACGCACCTGCTGGCCTTCCCCGCCACCTCCAATGTGGAAGTAGCCACGCCCATAGCCACGCTGGAAAGCCAGCGCTAATGCGGTTTTACGGTATATTTCTCTAGTTAAAAGTTGAGCGTTAAAAGTTAAGAGGACAAGTTTTTAACTTTTAACGCTCAACTTTTAACTTCGGAGTTGTTTAAAAACTGCACACTAAGTAAGGAACTGCTCTAAGGCGGTTTCGCGGCCCCAGACTGGCGGGGTATTGGCACCGGCGGCGGCCAACCCCTCCGGGCCCGCAGCCGCGCTACGCCGGATTAATGGCCGGACTACGCTCCCAGAGCTGCTTCAGAAACTCCTGCTCGGCCAGCCACTGGCCCTGCCGCCCCAGCAGCCACTGCTCCGTTTTTTCGTCCTGCGGCGCTTCGGCTACCCGGCCTAGGGGGCTTGAGGCGGCCAGCGGCAAAAGCCAGGCAGGCCCGGAAATCCTCCGGCTCCAGTGCGGGATGAGCGGCCTGAATTTCGTCAGCACTCAACCCGGAAGCCAGCCAATCAAGCACTTGCCACACGGGGTAGCGCAGCCCGCGCACGGTGGGCTGCCCTTCGCAGATGGCCGGGTGAATGGTGATGCGGGGAATGGCTGGGGAATTCCTGCCCCAAAGTACCGCAGCGCGCCGAAATGCGCCACCCCGGGTACGCTACAGCAGCCGTTCCAAATCGCCGGGCTGGTTGATGCGCAGCGGCGCTTCGGCCTCGCTGAGCCGGCCAAAGCCGTAGGTGGCGAAGATGAACGGCACGCCGGCCGCCGCGCTGGCGGCCAGGTCGCCGGGCGTGTCGCCCACGTACACGGGTGCCTGCAGGTCGTATTCGGCAACGATTTCTCGGATGTTCTCCGATTTTGGCAGCAGCCTGGTGCCGAAGCACTGGTGGCCTTCAAAGTAGCGGGCCAGCCCGCTGTGCCTGAAAAAGCCCTCCACGTAGCCCAGCTGGCAGTTGCTCACGATGAAAAGCCGGTAGCCCTGATTCAGCAGGTAACGAAGGGCCGTTTCGAGGCCGGGATAGAGCGTGCCGCCGTGCTCTACGGCGGCGGCCAGCTCCTGCCGGGCGCAGAGGGCGCGGTATTCTTCGAGCTTATCGGCGGGCAGGTTGGGAAACAGGCGCTCGTATACCACGGTATAGGGCTGGCCGGTCACGGCCTGCACCTGGGCCAGGGTCACATCATTTTCAATGTAGTCAACGCTGTTTTTAGCAGCCTGGAAGGCCCGGGTGATGGCCACCGAGGCATCCCACAGGGTGCCGTCGAGGTCAAATATTACGCTGTCGAAATGGTCGGGCATGGGAGCGGATTGAGCGCCGGCAAAGGCAATGGGGGCCGGCAGAAAGCGGGCGCTTATTCATACAAATCCTGCGGGTCGGCGGCGGCCAGCTCCACCAGGAATTGGGCAATGTTGGTGGTCACGGCTTCGAGGAAGGCCGCACCTTTTTCGGCGTTGGCGGCGGCGGGGTTGCCCACGCCGGTATCGGCCGAAACCTGGCTCCACTCGCGCTGGGCCCAGGCCCAGCCCTGGCGCAGCGCCGCAATGCGGAACTGCCGGGCCGCGCCGTTGCCGGCTTCGCTCAGGGGGCTCACCAGGTCGGGCGTGAGGTGGAGCATCACGCTGGTTTCCAGCTCATCGGCATGGTCGCCGGGGGCCGAGAAGTACTGATTGCGGTCGGCGGCCTTGAACCAGTTGAGGGTGCTGAGGAATACGTTGGGGAAATCGGCCTGCAGCTCGCGCAGAATCTGGCGGAAGTCGTTGCCGCCGTGGCCGTTCAAAATCACCAGCTTCGGGATGCCCTGCCGGGCCAGCGTGTGCACAATATCGCCCAAAATGGCCAACTGGGTGCTGGGGTTCAGGTTCATGTCGAGGGTGATATCGAGCTGGCCGGTGTTCACCCCAAACGGAATGCAGGGCAGCACCACCACCTTCGCGCCCTGGTCCCAGGCCTTGCGGGCGGCCTCGGCGGCCACATAGTCCGCCTGAATGTTGTCGGTGGCGTAGGGCAGGTGGTAGTTGTGGGCCTCGGTGGCACCCCAGGGCAATATGACCACTTCATAGTTGGCCTCCTGAACGGTCTTCCAGGTGGTTTCGGCGAGGATGTAGGGACGGGGCGCCATGGCGGGAATGGGGAAATAGAAGAAGGGTACTTATGCCGCCCCGAGCCGCTCCAGCAGCACGATGGGCTGGTTGTGGTAGGTGGCGCGGGCGTATTCGCGGTAGCCAAATTTGGCCGCCAGGCGCAGCGAGGGCTCGTTTTCGGGGTGAATGATGCACACGGTACGCACAGGCCCAAAGTGGCTTTCGCCCCAGGCCAGTACGGCTTCTACCGCCTCCGAGGCATAGCCCCGGCCGTGAATGGCCGGGTCCAGCACCCAGCCGATTTCCGGGGTGTCGCCCAGAGGCGGCTCAAGGTCGCGCTTCAGGTGCAGAAATCCTACGGCCCCCACAAACCGGCCACTGGCCTTTTCCTCTACTGCCCAGAACCCGTAACCCGTTAGCAGCCAATGGCCGGCACTGCGCAGCACCAGCTTCCATACTTCCTCGGCGGGCATGGGCTCGGGGGTGAAATAACGGTGGTAGGCCAGCTGCCGGCTCATGGCAAACCAGGCATCAAAATCATCGGCGCGGAAGCTCCGCAAACGCAGGCGGCTGGTTTCCAGCACCGGCACTACCGAGGGAGGTGTGTGGGGTAAAGACATGGTGGCAACTTACGGCCGGCCGGGCAAATCTTCGGCTTTCCTGAAACCAGAAGCTCCCGCACCAAAACGCACTACCCTACCACGAGCCACTATTATCGTTGCCACTGTCGAAGCCGCCGCCGCTGGTGTCGTTGGAGGAAATATCGAAGCTGTTTAGAAAGTCCCCGAACGGTCATGCTTCGCTGCGCTCTGCATGACCGTTCGGGGACTTTCTAAACAACTCCATTATCAGAAGGAAAGCAGGCGGAGATTTGGGAGCGGCAAGTCAGCCGCCCACTGGCAGCTTCCGTGCCAGCTACGCCGCCTGGGTCACGGCTTCCACGGCGCGCTCGAAGCGCGGGCGGCCTTCGGCATCGGTACCGGCGGCTACGAAGCCGTTGCGAAGCAACACCTGCTGGGCGGCGGGGTTGTCGGCGGGCGGGTGGGCAATGAGCTGGCGCACCAGGCCCGTATCGGCGGCCTGCTGCACCAGGCCGGCCACCAGCTCGGTGCCGAGGCCCTGCCCACGCCAGTCGGCCGCGATGGAATAGGTAATTTCGGCCATGCCATCGGCCGTGGGCCGGCCCAGGAAGCCGCCCGCGCCCACCAGGGTGCGGGGCGCGGTGTCGTCGGCTTTGCGCAGGGCGTACCAGCCGTACCAGCCAGCGGCATCGCGCCCGCCGGCCGTGAGCTGCTCCAGCACATGCTCCTGCGTGGGGCGGTCGTGCTGGGCGGGGGGCCAGTCGGTGGGCAGGGCCGCGCCCAGGAGCAGGGGGAAATACTGGGGCTTGTGGAGCGCGGCCGTGAGCAGCGCGCGGCTGGCGGCAAGAATCTGGAGGTGCGGGGTGTGGGTGATGAGCGGAATCATAGGCTGCATTATACGGCGCAAATGGCCGGTGGGCGGCCCGGGGGCAGCATTTTTAGGCGTGGGCGGGCCAGGAAAAGGCCGGAACGCTATTTTATTAAGCCCAAATTGAATAATTAACAAAGTTCAGCCCTTCCGGATATCTTTACTACCCACGCCCCTGCACTTTTCATCCCGCGCTATGTACTTCAAAATCTTACTCTACACGGCTATCCTGCTGGCAACCCGCACGGCTAGCGCTACTTCCATTGGCTCCATTCAGGGCACGGGCGCGGCGGCCAGGGCCGGCACCTACACCGTGGAGGCGATTGTGACGGGCATTTACGCCAGCCTGAAACCGGCCGGCTTCTACATTCAGGACGATAACGCCACCGCCGATGGCAACCCCGCTACTTCCGACGCGCTGTTCGTGGTGCAGGCCGACCCCAACGTGAAGGTGGGCGACAAAGTGCGCGTAACCGGCACGGTGCACGAAGACGATGCCGCCCCCTCCTTCGGCCAGGCCGTGCTGATGGAGGCAGCCTTCACGGTCATTTCTTCGGGCAATGCGCTGCCCGATTTTGTGCGCCTCGTCAACAGCGAGTTTGCGGCCGACAAGGCGGAGCGCTACGAAGGCATGCGGGTGAAATTCACCGCGCCCCTCACCGTCACCGACAACTACAGCCTGCAGCAGCGCGGCGAGCTCACGGTATCGGCCGAAGGCCTGACCTACCAGGCCACGCAGTTCATCGACCCCAACGACAACCCCGCCACCGGCACCAGCAGCAGCGGCACCAGCAACCTGGCCGCCGTGAATGCCTACCAGGCCGCCAACGACCGCCGCAGCCTGGTACTGGACGATGGCAGCTCGGCCACCAACCCCTCCCCCACACCCTACCTCGATGCCCGCTTCCGCACCGTGCGAATCGGCAGCACGCTGAGCGACATGGGCGGCATTCTGGGCTATGGCTACGGACAATGGCGCCTGCAGCCGCTGGCCGGGGCCGAGACCCCCGTCATTAGCGTAGTCCGGCCGCTGACGCCGCCCGCCTTCGGCCCGCTCGATTTGAAGCTGGCCAGCTTCAACGTGCTCAACTACTTTAATGGCGACGGGGCGGGCGGCGGCTTCCCCACGCCGCGCGGGGCCAAAACGGCCGCCGACTTCCAGCGCCAGCGCGCCAAAATCATCCTCGCCCTCGCCCAAATGAACGCCGACATCGTGGGCCTCACCGAGATTGAGAACGACGGCAACGGTTCCACGGCCGCCATTCAGGACCTGGTAGATGGCCTGAACAAGGCCGTGGGCGCGGGCACCTACATCTTCGTGAACGACGGCAACGCCGAGCGCCAGACCAACAATACCGACCTTATTCATTGCGCCATCATCTACAAGCCGGCCGTGGTGAGGCCACTGGGGCCGCCCATGGTGGCCACCGTGCCGGGCGTGTTCGAGCGGCCGCCGCTGGCGCAGGTGTTCATCACCCGGCGCAAGGAACGGCCCGATACCGTGGGCTTTATCGTGAACCACTTCAAGAGCAAGAGCAGCGGCAGCGGGGCCAATGCCGACCAGCACGACGGCCAGGGCGGCTCCAATGCCCGCCGCAAGGACCAGGCCGTGGCCCTGGTCGAGTTCATCAACAAAACCGTGATGCCGGCCGGGGCCGCGCGCATCGTGAGCGCCGGCGACTACAACGCCAACTACGAGGAAGACCCCATCGACATTATGCGGGCCGCCGGGCTGGTGCCGGCCACGCCGCCCACCAGCGCATCGTATGTGTTCAAGGGCCTCACTGGCTCGCTCGACCATGCCGTGGTGACGCCCAACCTGGTGGGCTTCGTGGATGTGCAGAAGTGGCACATCAACTCGGCCGAGCCCAGCGTGCTCGAATACGACCAGGCCGGCGAAGCCACCGACCTCACCTCGCCCTTCCGCTCTTCCGACCACGACCCGGTGCTGATTGGGGTGAATTTCGCGGGCATTCGCAACGCGACGGCCGGCCGTGCGGCCAACCGCCTGTTTGTGTACCCCGGGCCGGCCGCCGGGCCGCAGCCGTTCAGCCTGGACGGCGTGCCCGCCAGCGCCGGCACGCTCACCCTGGATTTTGCCCTGCCCCAGGGCGGCATCCGCCTGCTCTCGCTGCACGGCACACCGGCCATGCTGGGCGGCCAGCTCAACGGCTACACGGCCCACCTCGCACCGGGCATTTATGTAGTGACGCTACGCGGGCTGGGCTATCAGAAAATCCAGCGGGTGATGAAGGAGTAGCGGCCCCGGCCCGGCCAATGGCGGCAGCCCGATGCTAATGCCCGGAACCTTTGGCGCAATGATTTCCCCTTTGCCCAGCCTGTACTTTGCGCACAATGCGGGCGAGGTGCTGATGGCCCCCGCCGGCGTTCTGCGCACTAGCTGGTATCGTCCGACGTGCAGGGTCTGCCGCCCACGTATCGCTCTTTTGATGATGAAGCGGCGGCCGTGCGCGGGCCGGCAGCGGCTTAATCGAACACGTAGCGGTGGGAGCGCGCCGGGGCCGGCGGCATGGGCTCGCCCACCATTTCCAGCAGGGAGGCTTCAATGGTGTGGCTCATGGCATTCAGGGCCAAATCGTTGTCTTCCAACCCAAAAGGCTCCTCGATTTCGCGCATAATGGCATCCAGCGCCATAAACGTGTAGCCCACAAAGGCCACGATGAGCGGCGTAATCCAGCCGGTGCTGTCCACCAGCCCAAATGGCAGCAGGAAGCAGTAGAGGTACACCGTGCGGTGCAGCAGCACGCTGTAGGTATACGGAATGGGCGTGTTGGCCAGCCGCTCGCAGGCCCCCAGAATATCGGCGAGCTGGTTGAAATGGTGGTCGAAGGCCAGCTGGATGGTGGTATCGAGCTGGCCGGCTTCGCGGCCCTGCTGCACCCAGCGGCTCATGGCCAGCAGTAGCTGCACGGGCTGGAAGGTGGCCGCCCGCGTGGCTTCGGCCAGGGGCGCGGGCAGCAGGCGGGCCAGGTCGGGGCCGGCCTCGGTGCGCCGGAGCTGGTGCTTGAGCGCGTAGGTGAAGGCGATGAGCAGCCGCACGAATGCCCGGGGCCCTGCCGCGCCCGCCGGCTGCCCGCTCAGCGTGAGGGCCTGCCGGGCCAGCGAGCGGGTGGTGTTCAGCAGTGCCCCCCACTGCTTGCGGCCCTCCCAGAAACGGTCGTAGCTGGCATTGTTGTAAAAGCCCAGAAAGATGGCCAGCGTGAAACCGAACAGCGTGAAGGGCGCGGCACTTAGCGGCACTTTGTAGTAGGGCAGCTCTACGTGGGCGGCCACTACCGCCACAGAAAGCCCCAACAGCACCAGCAGGCGCGGCAGTATCTGGGGCAGCACCGAGCCGTGCCAGGCCAGGAGCAGGCGAAACCAATTGTCTTTCTCACGAATAATCATGCCCCGGTGTACGGGCAGCGTAGGTAAAGCAGCTGGCCAAGGCAGTAAAACTGCGCTTGTGGCGCGGCATAAAAGTGGAAGTTGTTTAGCAAGTCACAAAAAGTCCCCGAACGGTCATGCTGCGCTGCGCGCAGCATGACCGTTCGGGGACTTTCTAAACAGCTTCCACAAATGCTTTCATGGAGGAGGGAAGTATACCGTGGAAGATGACGTAAAAATAGTCTGCTACCCCCCAAACCAAACCAGCCGCCCCCGGTACCGGGAGCAGCTGGCCGACTCTATCTCGAACCGGGCGCTAGTACACCTCCTTCTGGAAGCCGAAGGCCCGCAGCACGCCGCGCTGGGCATCCTCGTCGGGGTAGTTGGCCTTGATGCTGCCCACCAGCGAGCCCAGGGCCACGCGCAGGGGCGCTTCGAGAGCGTTTTTCTGGCCCACGGCGGCCGAGGCCGCGCCGCGCAGCTCGCCGCTTTCTTTGGCCAGCTGGGCGTATTCGGTGGCGATGGGCTGCCAGACGGCCGTGCCGAATTTCTTCTTGTCGTACTTGTGGGCCGTGAGGGCGGCCACCAGCTTGCCCAGGGCCAGGGCGCGGGCGGTGCGGGCGGTGGGCAGGCGGAAGTTCTTGCCCTCGCGCACGATGCCGAACTCGGCGTAGTAGGCCTCGCCGCCGTCCTCGTCGTGGTCTTCGGCGAGGTAGCCTTTCACGAAGCCCAGGTTTTTGGTGATGAGCTTGTCGAGCGTTTTCAGGCGGTTGGCCTGCGGGCTGCGGCCGTCGCCGGCCTCGTCGGCGGTGTTCAGGCTGGCGGCGTAGGCGGCGGCCTGGCTGCTAAAGGCGGCCTTGCTCACGAAGAGCAGCGCGGGCAGCTCGGCGGCGAGCCAGGCTTTGGCGGCGGCGGTGCCCAGCGTGGCGAGGGCCAGCTGGCTGGTGGGCAGCCGTTCTTTCTTGTTGGGCTTGGCTGGGGTAGCGACAGTAGCAGCCGAAGCGCCGGGTGTGGTAGGCGACATGAAAATGGGGTAAAAAGGTTGAAAATGAAAGGGATTCAACCGCCAATGTATCGCAATTCCCGCCCATTTCCTACCCGCCGCCCGCCCCGTAGCCCAAACGGGTGCCCGACCGTACTCCGGGGCCGCCCCGTAAGCCAGTTGGGTGCCCGTTTGCCTCGTGGGGCCGCCCCGTAAACCAGTCGGGCACCCGAATACCTCGCGGGGCAGTCCCGTAAGCCAGTCAGGCACCCGAATACCTCGTGGGGCCTCCCCAGCCACCCCCGGGGCGAAAGCGGCTGGGGAAGCTTGAAGTTTCTGTTTATCGGTGCGTCACCAGCAGCGTGCGCGACAATTCCAGGTATGAGTGATGCGCAAACAGCTTCGTGAGCTGCGGCAGAAACTCCCGGAAAAGCGCCAATAAATCGTTCGTACTGATGTTGCCCGTCGAAACGAGTAGCAGCTTGTAGGGCTGGCCGTGGAGCAGGAAGCTGTTCACAAAGTCGGCGTCTTTGGTGATGACGATGCGCTGCTCCGCCATCGAGAGCCGGGTGATACTGCCGTCCTGTGTCTGGTTGGCTGCCGGCAGGTCGAGCGTGTGCAGGCAGTCGCAGCCGGTGTGGAAGGCCAGAAAATCGGCCAACCGCTTCGGCAGCTGCGCATCGACCAGAAACCGCAGCGGCTCGGCGGGGCTCACGACGCCAGCCGGAAGATGGACCGCACTTGCAGCATGTCGGCCGCGTAGGCCTGGCAGGCGCGCAGGTCCTCGGCCTCCAAATCGGGGTAGTCGGCCAGGATTTCGGCTTCCGTCATGCCGGAGGCCAGGTATTCGAGCACGTTTTGCACGGGGTAGCGCAGGCCGCGCACCGTGGGCTGCCCGTGGCAGATGGTCGGGTCGATGGTAATGCGCGGGTGGGCGGTGGAGCGAGGCGTTTCCATGCAGCTAAGGTACGCCCGGCCCCCCGGCCCCCAGCGCCACCCCCGCCACCCCCGCCACCCCCGGCGCGAAGGCGGCTGAGGAAGCTTAGGTTACTATCTTTGAAGAGTTATTGGATTTGACCACCCCGTTGGTACCCAGACGCCAAACCCAAGAACAGCATATCCCCCTCCTCTGCACCAAAATTTTCAACGACAACCAAGAGCAAGATTGGTTCATACTTACTAATCCTGCTCTTTAACGCAAGCATTTGCTGGATAAACTTGAACTTGACAATAAACGCAGACACAACATTTAAAAAGGAGGTCAAAATGGAACAAACAACTAACACTACTATCAATAGTGCAGAGGATTTGAATCAGGGAGTTGCCAGTAAGGACAAGGTGTCTGTGGTGGCTTAGGCCCCTATTGGGCTATATTAGAAAAGGACGGCCCGATGGCCGTCCTTTTTAGGTTTACAACACTGAGCAAATGGCAAATAATTGGAAACTCTGCGAGGACTATTTGCGTTTTTACAAAATACTTTGTGGAATTCCAACGGAATCTTCCCACCTTTGCTCTGTAGAAAAGCTCTGTAGCTCCCGAACGCCCAAGTTCCACTTGGGAAGTTAATGTAGGGAGAACGGAGCTTTTTCTATTTCTTATACTTCGTGGTATCTACCTCCTTAGCATTGGGCACAAAAAGCCAATGTCTATAAGCGTGGAGCCAGCGGTTCTCCAAACCGCCGCCACGCAAGCCGGTAGAACAGCCAATATTGAAAGCGGGAAGCAGTCGCTGGATTCGCGCGTTGATGTGCTTGTATAGCTTCTCCTTTGCGATAGTCCTTTTCCCACGGTACCGGGCACCATCTGGCTTTTCGAGATGCTTATCGTTAAGGCGAAAAGCCATACTGCCAAGCACTACATCCAATAACTGAAGCAAGCGGTGAGCTTTGGAATCAATTTCAGTGATGTCGTCTTTCCTGAACTTGATATGTGCTAGCCTAAACTCCGGCTTCGTTTGCAATCCTTTGATGTATTCCTTGAACGCCTGCCGCTTGGGCAAGGTGTCGGGCAAATAGTCAAAATACGCCCTCACATATACCGGACGGCCAGAATCATTGCTATAAGGCAAGCCAAAGGCATGCTGGAAGAAATGGTAATACAGGATGAAATATTCATTCTGTAACTGCTCATCCGACAAGTTGAGCGGGCGGTTTGCATTTTGGGTGAACATGATTCGCACCTTCAAAAAGCCGGCGTCCATCAGGTCGAAAAAGGTATCCATCAGCGCAATGTACTTGTTTAGATAGTTTGCGGTGACCTTCTGCCATTTGATTTCGTTGTTGAAATGATGCTCCCCGCAGACTGCATTTATCGCTTTCTCCACACGTCGCAGGTCGCGTGAGCGTACTAAAACTCCTCCGTAAAAGTTCGAAAAGAACTTGCCATCCTTGACTGATTCGTCGCAGTAAATTCGATATTCCATTAGGTAGAAAAAGCAAAAAAGGAGGCCTTAACGTCCTCCTTTTTCGAATTAAAGAATATACCGAATCAGCTTACGACCCGCAAGCCTCGCAGTCCTCCGGGTTATCCAGTGAGCAGCTCATGTCGCTTTGGTTCTGCTCAATCAGGGCCAGAGGCTCCAGGGTTTCGGCGGCTTGCTTTTCCACCGTGAACTTGATGGCGTCGGCGGCGGCTTTGGTGCGCAGGTAGTACATGCCGGTTTTCAGGCCGCGCTTCCAGCTGTGGAAGTGCATGCTGGTGAGCTTGCCGAAGTTCACGTTTTGCACGTGCAGGTTCAGGCTTTGGCTCTGGCAGATGTAGGCCCCACGGTCGGCGGCCTGGTCGATGATGCGGCGCTGCGAAATCTCCCACACCGTCTTGTACAGGTCTTTGATGTGCTGCGGGATGCGGGCAATGCCCTGCACCGAGCCGTTGGCCGCGATGATTTCCTGCTTCATGCCGTCGTTCCAGAGGCCCAGGGCCACCAGGTCTTTCAGCAGGTGCTTGTTCACCACCATAAACTCGCCGCTGAGCACGCGGCGCACGTAAATGTTGCTCGTGTAGGGCTCAAACGACTCGTTGTTGCCCAGAATCTGGGCGGTGCTGGCCGTGGGCATGGGCGCCACCAGCAGCGAGTTGCGGGCTCCGTGCTTCACCACTTCGGCGCGCAGGCTTTCCCAGTCCCAGCGGCCCGAGTCGGGCACCACGTTCCAGAGGTCGAACTGGAACTTGCCCTGGCTCAGGGGCGAGCCGGGGAAGGTTTCGTAGTAGCCGTCCTTGATGGCGAGGTCCTTCGAGGCCGTCATGGCCGCGAAGTAGATGGTTTCGAAGATATCCTTGTTCAGGCCCGAGGCTTCGTCGCTCTCGAAAGGCATGCGTAGGGCAATGAACGTATCGGCCAGGCCCTGCACGCCCAGCCCGATGGGCCGGTGGCGGAAGTTCGACTTCGCGGTTTCGGGCACCGGATAGTAGTTCACGTCAATCACCTTGTTCAGGTTCAGCGTGGCCTGGTAGGTCACCTCGTACAGCTTGTCGTGGTCGAAGGTGATGTTGCCCTGCGCATCGGTCACGAGGTAGCGGGGCAGCGCCAGCGAGGCCAGATTGCACACCGCGATTTCGTCCTTGTCGGTGTACTCAATAATCTCGGTGCACAGGTTCGAGCTCTTAATCGTGCCCAGGTTCTGCTGGTTCGATTTGCCGTTGGCCGCGTCCTTAAACAGCATGTAGGGCGTGCCCGTCTCGGTCTGGCTTTCCAGAATGGCGAACCACAGCTCCTGCGCCTTGATGGTCTTGCGACCCCGGCCTTCGCGCTCGTACTTCAGGTACAGCTTCTCGAACTCGGGGCCCCAGGTGGTGTCCATGCCGGGGCACTCGTGGGGGCACATCAGCGTCCAGTCGCCGTTTTCCTCCACGCGCTTCATGAACAGGTCAGGCGTCCACATGGCGTAAAACAGGTCGCGGGCGCGCATTTCCTCCTTACCGTGGTTCTTCTTCAGGTCCAGGAATTCGAAAATATCGGCGTGCCAGGGCTCCAGGTAAATGGCGAACGCGCCCTTGCGCTTCCCGCCGCCCTGGTCCACGTAGCGGGCCGTGTCGTTGAATACCTTCAACATCGGCACCAGCCCGTTCGACTGCCCATTGGTCCCCTTGATGTAGGAGCCCGTGGCCCGCACGTTGCTCACCGACAAGCCAATGCCGCCCGCCGACTGCGAAATCAGCGCGCAGTTCTTCAAGGTGTCATAAATGCCGTCGATGGAGTCGTCCTTCATCGTGAGCAGGAAGCAGCTCGACATCTGCGGCTTCGGCGTACCCGCGTTGAACAGCGTGGGCGTAGCGTGGGTGAACCACCGCTCGCTCAGCAGATTGTAGGTCTTCAGTACCGACTCAATGTCATCCTTGTGGATGCCCACCGACACGCGCATCAGCATGTGCTGGGGCCGCTCCACCACCTTACCCTCCAGGCGCAGCAGGTAGGAGCGCTCCAGCGTCTTAAAGCCGAAGAAGTCGTAGTTGTAGTCGCGGTCGTAAATAATGGCCGAGTCCAGGGTATGGGCATTCTTATGAATTATCTCCCACACGTCGGTGGCCAGCAGCGAAGCATTGTCGCCGTTCTTAGGGTCTTCATAAGTGTACAGCCGCTTCATGGTCGAAGAGAAGGACTTACTCGTCACCTTGTGCAGGTTGCTCACCGCGATGCGGGCCGCCAGAATAGCGTAGTCCGGGTGCTTGGTGGTGAGCGAGGCGGCTGTCTCGGCGGCCAGGTTGTCGAGCTCCACGGTGGTCACACCGTCGTAGATGCCGTCAATTACCTTCATGGCCACGACAATCGGCGACACGAAATCCATGTTCAAACCGTAGCACAGTTTCTCAATCCGGGCCGTGACTTTATCAAACTTCACGGATTCGCGACGACCGTCGCGTTTAATTACTAGCATACCAGTAGTGTTTTGGTGTGGGTTTTTGCGTATAGAAAGTAGCCGGCGCGGAACCAGTCCGGCGGCAAGTCGTTCATTCAGTAGTGAAAGGGCAGAGCGGGAGGCAGCGAGCTGTGGCGGCCCGCCGGTATTCAACCCCGGAAATTACCGCTTGTGTTTCCGAAGGACAAGGAAAAAATGGGGAAGTTTTCCACATACCGCCAAACGGGCCCGCCCGGCCGCTTTTTCAAGTAATCGAGCGTCAAAAAGGATAATAGCAAGTATTCTATTTGGCTGATTTGCCGGTTGGCAGCACCGACTAGCCTTGGCTGACACGTCAGTATCGCGCTCAAGTCGACTGACTTGGCAAGCTTATGCTGCATGACCGCCCGCAGCAGAGAGGAACAGGCCGTTACTCATCCCAACCCACCATTTACCGCAACGCGGTTGCCCGAAATCTTTCTGATTTCGGGCAACCGCGTTGCGGTAATTACCAACTGGTCAATTATTAGCGTTGTATCTGCCGTATTCTCAACCGCGTACCGCCACAACAGGCGCACATGCGCAGGTCCTCGTAGGTCGTGTACTTGAGGCAGACACTTAGCCCAGCCTGTTGGAACCCTGCCGGTAGCGAGTCAGGTGGCAGCGTAGCATTTCCGGCCAACTGAAGCAAAAAGCCATTCTGGTCGCAACCGTTGCGCCCCCGTATCACGGTGGCATTCTGGTAGCCCTCGCCGCAAGGCGAGGAGGCTGATTTGTTGCAGGCGGCCAAGCCGACCAACAGCAAAAGCGAAACAAAGAACCGGCGGGTTAGCATGGCAAGAGCAGTGTAGGTTTCGCTAGCAGCATTTGCTACCTGACCGCCACCACTCCCCAGCCGTTGCATCGGGGCTTAGAAATCCTCGTCGAGCGAGAATACGTTGTCGTTGCGCTCGCTCATCACGCCGGCTTTCTGGTACTCGGCCACGCGCTTCTCGAAGAAGTTCGTCTTGCCCTGCACCGAAATCATTTCCATGAAGTCGAAGGGGTTAGTGACATTGTAGATTTTGGCGCAGCCCAACGACACCAGCAGGCGGTCGGCCACAAACTCGATGTATTGGGCCATGGTCTTGGCGTTCATCCCGATGAGGCTCACGGGCAGGGCATCGGTCACAAACTCTTGCTCGATGCGCACGGCGTCGGCGATGATGGCTTGCACCCGCTCCTCGCTCAGCTTGTTCTGCAGGTAACTGTAGAGCAGGCAGGCGAAGTCGCAATGCAGGCCCTCATCGCGCGAAATCAGCTCGTTCGAGAACGTGAGGCCGGGCATCAGGCCACGCTTTTTCAGCCAGAAAATAGAGCAGAACGAGCCTGAGAAGAAAATGCCTTCCACGGCCGCGAAGGCGATGAGGCGCTCGGCAAAGTTCTCGGAGTTAATCCATTTCAGGGCCCACTCGCCTTTTTTCTGCACGGCGGGCACCGTTTCGAGGGCGTTGAAGAGGTAGTCTTTCTCCTTGGGGTCTTTGATGTAGGTATCAATCAGCAGCGAATACGTCTCGCTGTGAATGTTTTCCATCATAATCTGGAAGCCGTAGAAGCAGCGCGCCTCGGGCATCTGCACCTCCTGCATGAAATTCACGGCCAGGTTTTCGTTCACGATGCCATCGGAGGCCGCGAAGAAGGCCAGCACGTGCTTAATGAAGTGGCGCTCGTTGTCGTTCAGGTTGTTCCAGTCTTTCTGGTCCTGGCTCAGGTCGATTTCTTCGGCCGTCCAGAACGAGGCCTGCGACTTCTTGTAAAACTGCCACACCTCATCGTTCTGGATGGGGAAAAGCACGAATCGGTTGGGGTTTTCGGCGAGGAGCGGCTCCATAATATTTCAGGGTATTGTTAGCGGTTTTCGGCGTGGAAGTCGGCAGGCTAACCCGCTTGTTCGGGCAGATGTTTGACTCAAACACCAGAAATGCAGCCAGCCTTCCAACACCAAATATAAGCCCGCAAGCCAGGCCAATTGCCCACCCGATTAGCTTTTTTATTCACTCTTTTTTAGCTAAGCCCACATTTTTTTCAGGTCATTTGCAATGGTTTTTGCCGGGTTTCTTAGCTGAGCTGAGCAGGGAAATGTTCTTCAAAATCAGTCATTTCGCTGCCACTTATCCACATTATCACTGTGGATAAACCTACTTGTCCCCAAACCAGCCAATTTACGGGCCGATTTACCTCATTTTTTAATCTTAGCTTAATCTGCGCTCCGTTCACGCGGAGGCCCTTTTGGGACGGCTGACCCCAGCCAGCCAATGATGATTAAGAACTTAGGGTTTGCATTTCCCGAATCAAAGTCGTACTTTTGCCTTCCCATTTCAGAAAAACCCGCGAAAGCTGATGTACGCAATTGTTAACATAGCTGGCCAGCAGACCAAGGTTGAGGCCAACAAATTCGTTTACGCTCACAAACTGGCCGGCAACGTTGGCGACGTCGTAACGCTGGGCAACGCCCTGCTGACCGATGACAACGGCACCATTACCGTTGGTGCTCCCGAGCTAAGCGTAGCCGTAACCGGCACTATCCTCGCCCATGTAAAAGGCGACAAAGTTCTGGTCTTCAAGAAGAAGCGCCGCAAAGGCTACCAGAAGATGAACGGCCACCGCCAGTCGTTCACGAAAGTAATGATTAACAGCATCGGCTAAGGTCAGTTATGAGTTAAAAGTTAGGAGTTAAGAGTTGGCAGCAAGCTAATTCGCATCCTAACAGCCAACTCTTAACTCCTAACTTTTAACTTATAACTCAAGATGGCTCACAAGAAAGGTGTCGGCTCGTCCAACAACGGCCGCGAATCGCATTCCAAACGTCTCGGCGTGAAAATTTTCGGTGGTCAGGCTCTCGTAGCTGGCAACATCATCGTGCGTCAGCGCGGCACGGCCCACCACCCCGGTGCCAACGTTGGCATGGGCAAGGACCACACGCTGTTCGCCCTCGTTGACGGTGAAGTGCAGTTCCGCAAGGGCCGTAAAGACCGTTCGTTCGTAACGGTTATTCCCCGCGAAGTAGTATCGGTTCCGGCTTAATTGCCTGTCCCTTCTTACTAGAAAAGGCTGCCTCTTTCGGGGCAGCCTTTTCTGCGTTGGAGTAGTTGTAAGAGTGGCAGCACCGAAGCCTACCGCCGGCCTTGGCGGGGACTGTGCGGCTGGTTCACGAGGTACACGCGCAGGTTGAGCTGGGCGGCCACGTCCCACGGCGGGCGCACGGTGGCATCGGCGGTGTAAGCCGGCGGAGCCTGAATGCCCAGACCGGCGTTCAAATCGTAGAGCAGGCGGCGGCCTGGCCCCCGGTGCTGCGTACCGCAAAGCACGAACACGCCGGGCGTGAAGCGGGCAGTAGGCCGGGCTTTGCGGCCCCGCCCGCGCACGGCCAGCTGGGAAAGCTCGGCGCTGCCTTCCAGGGCCAGGTAGTTGCCCCAGGGAGTGGCGCTGCTGGCTTCGTTGAAGTAGTAGCGGGTACCCACGCTCACATCGGTGGTAGGCGTGGGCAGGGCGGTGGCCCCACGGCGGCCCCGTGGGGCACGGCCGGCCGATATGTCGGCTTCGGCCAGCGCGTAGAGGCTGAGATGGGGCTTCAACCGGTATTCGATGCCAAAGGATGAGGGCAGCACTATCTGCCAGGTACCGCTGCTACCGGGCAGGCAGAAAAGATGCGTGAGCCGCATCCCGGCTTTGAGGGCCAGCTTAGGCTGCGTAAGCGCGGCCGGCAGCGCCGGCACCGACTGAGCGAGGGCCGTTTGGGCATGAACCGCACCGGTGAAACCGGCGGGCAGGATGGCGCTCAATACCAACGTCCTTAAAATACGGGCTGCCAACATGGATATGCGGAGAATTCGCCTGACAAGTGCAGAAAGCAGTTTAACCGCAATGGCTTTAACCTTAATTTTCAGCGGTTAAGCAATATCGGGCTTAATCTGTGATTGTCCAACTACCGCTGGCTGAGCAGCATTAATCGGCATGCCGAAGCGCATGAATTCCATCTGAAAGCAGGCCGGCAGCAACGGAAGGAATGTCTTCTGGGCTATGGGCAGCTGCGGATGCCGCTGTGGCAGCTTACTGAACAGGTATGAGCGGGTATAATACCGGCTTGCTGGGGCTGGCGTCCAGCTCCAGGCTGGTGATTTGGATGTTGAGCAGGTAGAGGCCGTCTTCGACTTCATCGGGCACGAAGATGAGCTCAGTGATGGTGGCTTCGCGGCGGGGCTGGGCGGGATACTGCCAGAAGGCGTGGTGGGCCAGGAGCTGGCCGGCGTCTTCTTCGCGGTCTACGCTGGGGAGGTCGAGGAGGAAGTGCCGGACGTTGTTTTCGGCCAGCCACTCGGCCAGAGCGGGCTCGGTGTATGTGGGATTGGTGCCGGAGTAGTGGCGCTGGCGCTTGGCCGCGTCGTTGGGCAGGGTGCGGAGGACGAGTGCCTCGGCAATGGTGCGGTCGGGCTGGGCCCTGAGGGCGGCCTGCACGTCGGCAAGCATGACGACCAGGTCGCCGTTGGGCTGGGGCACCGGGGCTACGCTCACGAGCCGGGCCACGAACAGGAAGCGGCGCAGGCACTGGTTGAGCGTGATGGCGGGGTCGGGCGAGATGTGGCCGTAGCACTCGGTGTGCGTGCCGTTGCCGTGCGGCGTGACGTGGATGCGCTGGTAGTTGGTGCTGCCGCCCAGCGCCACGCTGCCCACAAAGCTGCCCACCCGAATGGTATCGAACTGCACAGGCTCGGCCCAGAAGCAATTCACCTGGTCCTCGCAGGGTTTTAAGGGTAGAGAGATGTCGAGGGGCGCGGCGGGGTCGTAGGTATAGGAGCGGCCGGCAAAGGGAAAGGTGGGGAACATTTGGCTGGCGGGTTGAAGGGAATTCGATTGGAAATTTCTCGCAGAGGAAAAACGCGGAGGTACACAGAGCGAGAATCACCTGTTAAAACTACTATAAATCACTTGCAACCAATTGATTAATATGATTCTACTTGCTCAGCATGACGTTTCGGTAGCAGCCGCCAGCCCGTTCAGAATCTGACTGATTTCGGCAGCGCGGCTGATGATGATGAGGTGTCCGCCCGGCAGCTGGTACTGGCTGTGCGCGGCTCCGTTGGGCAGTAGCCGGTCGGTGGTGCCGTGGATGCGGATGGCCGGCGGGGTGGGCCGCCCCGGCCACTGCAACAGCCGCACAATGGCCCACCGCGTGAAAGGCCGGTCGGTATCGCGCAGAATCTGGCGCAGCAATTCGTAGTCGCGGCCATTTTTCACCCCGAAAAACCATTGGGCCACGCGCGGCAGCCGGGGCAGGAGCTGCGGCGGCACCAGGTGGTGCAGTCCGGTGGCACGGGCCAGCCGCCCCAACCAGGGCAGCTCCGCGGGCCCCGTGAAGCTGGAAACCAATACCACTCGCGCCAGGGGCCGCAGCTGAGCTACTTCCAGGGCCAGCACGCCGCCAAACGAAACGCCGACCAGCCAGCAAGCCTGCCCCTCGGGCACCGCAGCCGCCAAACGGGCCGCGTAGGCGGGGAGCAATTCGGCCGGGCCTTGCGGCGGCAGCCAGCGCAAGACGTGTACTTCGCCTTGCAGACGCAGCAACTGGAACACCCGCTCATCGGCCCCAAGACCGGGAATGAGGTAAAAAACGGGCGCGGCCACGGCGGGCGCTAGGTATCGAGACGCACGAACACGCCTTCGAGGTAGAAGATGTTGTGCGGCTGTGGGTCGTCGGGGTCGTCGTCGTCCAGCTCGCCATCCTCAGTGGCGGGGTAGGTCACGGACAGCTTCAGGGCCACGCTGGGCAGGGGCACGGGCGGCTGGTCGTCGGAATTGTATTCGAGCAGGGCGGGCCAGTTGGCGGTGGCCAGGGCGTCGGCTACTTCTTCCTGGAGGGCTTCGGCGCGGGTGTGAGCGAGGCTGAGAAGGGTATCGAGGGCTTTGAAGGGCAGCGCGAGGTGGAAGAAATGGGTGTCGTTGTCGAAAAACGTGGTGGCCCACACGGTCACATCGTCGGTATTATCGAAGACGATGGCCACGACGTGAATCTGCTCCACGAAGAAGTCGGCGTCGTCGGCAATGCTGTCGCTCAGTAGTTTGACCACAGATTAAATGGATTTGACCACAGATTGAGTGGATTTCAACGGATGAAACAGGTTTTTTGTGGTTCGGCGCAAATGTAAAGCGAAGCCATCAGGTCATGTCGGACGGAACCCCGGAAAATCTGTTTCATCCATTGAAATCCACTTAATCGGTGGTCGTGGTCTGAAACAGCTCCAGCGTGATGTGGTCAGCCAGCAGTTTGCCCGCATCGGTCAAGGTAAGCACTTCGTTTTGGATAGTGGCCCAGCCGCTGGCTTGCAGCTCGGCGAGGTAGGTGGCGCGGGTGGCGGGCAGGTCGAGGCCGTGGTGGGTGCGCAGGTGGGCCAGGTCGCAGCCCCGGGCGGTGCGCAGGGTGGTGAGCAGGTACTCGTTGGCGCGGTCGGTGGCGGTGAGCTGGTCGAGGGTCACGGGCACTTCGCCGCGCTCGAGCACGGCGGCCACGTACTGCGGGTTGTTGGCGAGGGTGAACTGGCGGTTCTGGCCGTCGTAGCTGTGGGCGCTGGGGCCCAGGCCGAGGTAGGGAACCCCGCGCCAGTAGTTGGCATTGTGGCGGCTCTCGCGGCCGGGCTGGCAGAAATTACTGATTTCGTACTGTGTGTAGCCGTGGCCGCGCATGGCGGCCAGCAGCATTTCAAACTGCGTGGCCACAAACTCATCGGGCGCGGGCTTGAAAGTGCCCTTCTGCAACCGATGCCCAAAGGCCGTGCCCGGCTCAATGGTGAGCGCATAGGCCGAAACGTGCGGCACCCCCAGCGCAAAGGCATTGGCCAAATCGGCTTCCCAGATGTGATGGCCGGGCGCGGGCACCCCGTATATCAGGTCGATGGAGATATTCTCGAAGCCCGCATCCTGAGCGCGGCGCACGGCGGTGGTGGATTCCTCGGCGGTGTGGGCGCGGTTCATCATCCGCAGGTGCGGCTCGTAGAAGCTTTGCAGGCCGATGCTGAGCCGGTTGATACCGGCCTGGCTCAGCTCGCGCAGCTTGGCGGCGCTGAGGTCGTCGGGATTGGCTTCGAGGGTAATTTCGGCCTGCGGCGAGACCGCAAAGTGGTGGTGAATGGCCGCAAAAATCTGCGCCAGCTCATCGGCCGTGAGCAGGGAAGGCGTGCCGCCGCCGAAGTAGATGGTTTCTAACGCCACGCCCGCGCCGAGATAGTCGCGCCGCAGCTCAATTTCCCGCACGATGGCCTCGACCAGACGGCTTTTCAGCCCCAGCGAAGTGCTGAAGTGGAAGTCGCAGTAGTGGCAGGCCTGCTTGCAGAAGGGGATGTGGAGATAGAGACCGGCCATGTTTTCAGTTAACAATGAGCAGTTATACTCGTCTCGAAGTAGGGTGCGGGGCCTGCCCCCGCCCGTCGTTGAACGGTATCGTTGAAACAGTGCGAACGACGGGCGGGGGCAGGCCCCGCACCCTACTTCGCTTTTCGCAAGCTACTTCGTGACGAGTATAACAGTGAACCCGATTTGTATGCAGAGATGCCCGCCCAGACCACAAAGATACCGCCTGACCGCACGACAGAGCGCAACTTTATCCGGGGGGCTACCTTCGGGAAATTAAACGCTGGCTTTCGCGTTGTGCTTCCGAATGATGAGGGTTCTACTGCGCTTTTGGGTACTGACGCTGCTGCTGGCTGGCCTGACCAGCCCGGCCGCCCACGCCCAAACGCCCAGCCTCGACCCCAACGTGCCCAACCAGCCCGGCCTGGCCACCCCTACCCTGCCGCCCCGCGCCACGCCGGCCTCGGCCGCCGCCACGCGCCGGGTGCTGGCCCACCCGCGCCTGCTGATGCTGGAGGCCGAAGCCGCCGACCGGCCGGTGCTGCGCCGCTACAAGGTGCGGGCCAGCGTGCCCGATTCCCTCAGTGTGCTGCGCGCAGTGCGCGAGCTGGTGCTGGGCCTGCAGGGCGATGCCTACCTCACGGCCTCGGCCGATGAGCTGCACTGGAGCCGCGATACCGTGCGGGTGCGCCTGTACGTGGGCGAGCAGTTCCGCTGGGCCTACCTGCGCAACGGCAACCTCGGCGATGGCCTGCTGACCCGCGCCGGCTACCGCGAGAAGTTTTTCCGAGGCACGCCCTTCGTGCCCGAAGACTGGGTGAAGCTGCAGGAGCGTATCCTGACCGAAGCCGAAAACCAGGGCTTCCCCTTTGCCACGGTCGGCCTCGATTCCATTCACCTGAACGGACACGACATTTCGGGCCGCGTGGTGCTGAAGCGGGGCCGCGTGGTGGTGTTCGACTCGCTCCAGATTGTGGGCAACAGCAAGACCAAGAAGCGCTTCCTGACCAAATACCTCCAGATTTTTCCCGGCCAGCCCTTCAGCCAGCAGCGCGTGGCCGCCGCCGCCCAGCTGCTGCGCCAGCTGCCCTACCTAAAGCTGCGCGCCGAGCCCGAAGTGCGCTTTGCCCTGGGCCGGGCGCGGGTGTACCTGCTGCTCGACGACCGGCCCAGCAACCAGTTCGACGCCATTGTGGGCATTTTGCCGAACGCCAACGCCAGCCAGACGGGCGTGCAGTTCACCGGCGACGTCACCATCAACCTACGCAACATCAAGGGCGGCGGCAAGCAGTTGGGCCTGCAATGGCGCAAAACCGACGCTATTTCACAGCTTCTCGATGCCCAGTACGTGCACCCCAATTTCTTCGGCACGCCGCTCGAAGTATCGGCCACGTTCAACCTCTACAAGCAAAACGAGGCGTTCACCACCACCCGGCCCCGCGTGCAGGTTACCTACCCCACGGCGCGGGCGGGCCGCATCAGCTTCTTTGCCGAGCAGCGGGCCTCGTTTGTTGATGCGCTGAAAGACACCACCGTACTGCCCGCCAACCTCGATTCGCAGTACAATTCCTACGGCTTGTCCTACGCCTGGGCTAACCTCGACGACCTGTTTTTTCCGCACCGGGGCAGCCTGCTGAATGTGCAGTCGGCATTGGGCACCAAAACCATCACCAAAAACGCCCAGCTGCGGCCCGAGCTGTACGCGGGCATCCCGCTTAGCTCCACACAGTACTCGTTCGGGCTGCGCGCCGAGCGTTACTTCCCCGTGAAGCGGGCGGGCGTGCTGCTACTGCGCCTGCGGGGCGAGGGCCTGCTCAATTCGCGCCTTTTTGTCAACGACCTGTTCCGGCTGGGCGGGCTGAATTCGTTGCGCGGCTTTAATGAGAACCAGTTTTACACCAGTTCCTATGCCGTGGCTACGGCCGAGTTCCGGCAGTTCATCGGACCGGATTCCTACGCGTTTCTGTTTGCCGACCAGGCCTACCTGCGCCACGATATCGACAATGACCGGTTCAATGACCAGCCCACCGGCGTGGGTGCGGGCCTGAGCTTTCGCACGGCGGCGGGTTTGTTCCAATTCGTGTACTCGGTAGGCCGGGCTAACAATCAGGTATTTGAGCTAAAATCCTCCAAAATTCACTTTGGTCTGACAAGTAGGTTTTAAGCCGCCAACTACCGGGCAGGTAGCATAATTGCGCCATTTCGTCCGGAAATTCAGACAAGAACCCTACTTCCAGCCAGCTTGGCGGAAATCAAAAAGGTTCCCTGAAAACACCGCCAATGTGACTGATATTCAGCACAGATAAGCCCTGATTCAGATTGGTACATCATTTGTAATAGCAAGACCGAAGCCGCTCTAAAGCCGGCCCCTTGCCATGAAACTTATCAGCTCGAAATTCATCCATAGCATTGCCCCTCAGCTTGACCTGCTCAACACCATTGGTGGTGGGGTGGCCCAGCCGCAGCTCCGCGTAGACCAGCACCCGAAAGGCGTGATTGTGCGCGTGGCCATGCCCACCGTAACCGCCGACAGCTTTCGCGTAGTGCTCAACCAGCAGAAGCTCACCGTATTTGGCGAGTACCGCCACGAGCCCGACGATAAGCTGGCCGCCCCACTGTTCGTGCAGACCCTGGACCTGCCCGCCAACCTCGACGTGGGCCGCATCGACGCCATTCACGAAGGCCAGGAGCTGCGGGTCCGTATTCCGTTCCTGAATCCGGATGGCCGGCAGCGCGAAATCGACATCAAGCGCAACGAGTAGAGCCAACCGCCAGCGAGAGCCGGCGGCCAATGATTGGCCGCCGGCTCCATGGCCGCTCCTCGCCACCGCTTTTTATAACGCCGGGACCGACCGGCACCGCAGTCCACTGATATTGCCGGGACCGACCGGCCGAAAACAACCAAATTTCCGGGTTTTAACTCTTGAGCCACCGCCCACAGCGGTGGTTTTGCTTTGGACCACGGATTAGCACGGATTTTAGCGGATTTCACGGATTTTGTGGTCGATTGCAGGCACAAAGACCAATGAAAAAAGGCTCGCCACATGGCGAGCCTTTTTCGTGTTCAATGGATTGATGGCCGACTACAAAATCCGTGAAATTTGCTAAAATCCGTGCTAATCCGTGGTCCCGAACAAGGGGATAATCAGCACGAAGCTCATCAGCACGGCCAAGTAAAACCAGCCCATCATCTGGCTGCGGTAGCGGCGCGGCAGGCGGTTACTGAGCACCAGCATGGCCGCGATGACCAGGGTGAGGTGCGCCACAAAAAACACCATCGTCTTCACCCAATTGCTCACAATGGTATTCTCAGGCTGGTTCTGGTTGGCTTCGCCCAGGCCCGAGGTGAGGAACTGCAGGCCATAGAAGGCCACGGTTTCGAAGGCGATGAAGAGCCCCAGGCCCGCCAGCAGCGCCGGCCCGGACGATTTTTCGGAGACATCGGCCATGATGCTTACGGGCGGGGGCGGCCCTGCACTTCCGCGATGCGGGCCTTGATGTACAGCTCCTCGACCTTGGCACGGGCCCAGGGCGTGCGGCGCAAAAACGTGAGGCTGGACTTGATGCTGGGGTTATCGGCGAAGCAGTTCATGCGCAGGCGCTCATCGAGCTCGGGCCACCCGTAGGCGGCCACGAGGTACTCCAGAATCTGCGCCAGCTTCACGCCGTGCAGCTCGCTGATGAGGTGGCCGGTTTCGTCGCGGGCATCGGCGGCGCGGAGGAAAGACATAGGCGAATTTAGGGGGCTGAAAGCACAAAGTTCGCGAAAAGCCGGGGCCCGGCGCACGATGGCGCCCGGCGCGGCGTTATTTTTGGAGTCCCTGCCTATGCCGCCACTGTCCAGCACCGCTCCTGTTGCCCCACCCGCCGCCCGTCGGCGGCCGTGGCGGCGCGGCCTGCTGGCTGCCGTTTTGCTGGCCCTGCTGTTGGGCGGCGCCTACTACCTGCGTCACCAGGTGCAGCTGAACCGCTACGCCCGCCGGGCCTGGGCCACATTTACCAAAAATGGCCTCACCGGCCGCGAAAAAACGCCGCTGCTGGCCGGCTACTCCGTGCACGGCATCGACGTTTCGTCGTACCAGGGCCGCATCGACTGGCCCGAGGTGGCCCGCAACCGGGTACGGTTTGCCTTCATCAAGGCCAGCGAGGGCGCTACGCTGCGCGACCCGCGCTTTACCCGCAACTGGCGCGAGGCCCGCAAAGCCGGGGTGCTCTGTGGGGCCTACCACTACTTCCTGCCCAACCGCGACGGCAAGCTGCAGGCCGACTTATTCGCCAAAATAGTCCCCCTCGCCCCCGGCGACCTGCCGCCCGTGCTCGACGTGGAAGCCGCCAATTTCCACGACGTGGCCGTGCTGCGGCGCGAGGTGGCCCGCTGGCTGCGCCTCATCGAGGCGCACTACGGCGTGCGGCCCATCCTCTATTCCAACCACAGCTTCTACAAGCGCCACCTCGCCGGGCACTTCGACGACTACCCACTCTGGCTGGCCCACTACGAGGTGGAGCGCCCCACCCTTCCCCCCAGCAAGTGGATAATCTGGCAGCATTCCGACGAAGCCTACGTGCCCGGCATTCGTGGCGTGGTCGATTTCAACGTTTTTAAGGGCAATTTTGAGTCATTGCAGGCCTTGCGCATTCCGGCCATCGGGCCGTCGCAGCCGGCCCGCGCTGGCAAAGCCAAATAAAAAAGCCGCCCGGCCCATCATTCCGCAAGGAATGTGGACCGGGCGGCTGGCCCGCAAGTTGCAAAAACTACATTTTGCCCTTGGTCATCTTGCCGCTGTGCATTTTGCCGCTGTGCATCTTGCCACCTTTGGCTTCCATCTTGTTCTCTTTCATCTCCATCTTCTTGGTCTCCATTTTCTCTTCCGATTTGGATTCCATTTTGCCATCCTTGGCCATCGGCTTAGTACCTTGAGCACTGGCATTGAAGCAGCAGGTGGCAAAAGCGAGGGCAGCTACGATTTTGAGGGATTTGTTCATGGGATTGTTTGAAAAAAGGGGTTATGAGAGAATTATGGCCGAAAGGTTATCACCGAAAATAAAGGTTGGATGAAGTTGAATAGACAAGCCAAAATTATGCACCTCGGGGTGTTACCCCTTTTAGTTCTGCTAGTCCTGGTGCTGGCTTCCTGCGGCAGCAGCCACAGCGTGAGCAAGGGCACCAAAGGCGCACGGGGCACTACCCAGTCGGGCCTGGGCTCTTACTACGCCGACAAGTTTAACGGCCGACCCACCGCCAGCGGCAGTACCTACCGCCCCGGCCAAATGACCGCCGCCCACAACACGCTGCCCTTCGGCACGCTCATCCGCGTCACCAACACCCGCAACGGCCGCTCCGTCGACGTGACCGTGACCGACCGCGGCCCGCACACCAAAGGCTACATCGTGGATGTATCGCGCCGCGCCGCCGTGCAGCTCGATATCATCCAGGCCGGGGTAGTGCCGGTGCAGGTTACCGTCATCCGCGAAGCCGCCGACAATCATTAGGCCGCCGGCCCTTTTTCACTTCTCAATCGTTCACCCCCCACCCCACCGGCCTCCCTGCCATGAATATTCGCAAAAAAGTAACCTGGACGCTCCCGCCCGCCACCAACCGCTACGCCGCCCTCGACCTATGGGTGCCCGCCGCCGAAGACGAAGACTGGTCCGATGATGAAATTCAGTACGTCATTACCGAAGTAGTGGAAGCCGAAACCGATGCCGCCGGCCTCGAAATCCTGGCCTGGTACAGCAAAATCGTATAGCTGGCAATCAATCCGGCTATTTATCAGGACACTACACCGCCTTCCACTTGCTATTGCAGCAAGCCTGGAGGGCGGCTTTTTTACGTCCATTGGTGCAAAGCCAGGGCAATGCCCGGAGATAGGCAATACCTGCCAATAAAACTTTGCAACTATTTTTTATTTATAAATCAATTTTTAAATAGTTTATTAAATAATATTTAATTGTATTTTTGACTTGCAAGCATTCATAAAAGTGCTGTTACGCTACCTGATTCTGCAAAACATATTTAATCAATACATTGACCAGCAAGTACTTACTGCCTTCGTTCATTGTCCTGTTAATGGTATGCCTGCTGAATCCAGCCCAGGTTCAGGCAGCTCCCGTTGAAACCCGCGAAGCGCCCGCTTACAAAACCGAGCAGATACATGTGAGTAGCCCCAGCAGCCCCGCGCCCGAAATAGACCTGGGCGGCACCCTCCGCACTCCCTGGGGCGCGGGTCCGTTTCCGGCCATCGTGCTGCTGCCCGACATGCATTCTCCCGCCCCCGCTACGGATGACTATAGCCTGCTGAATGCCTTGGCCGACTACCTAACCCGGCAGGGCGTGGCCGTGCTGCGCCTCGATGACCGGGGCACCGGCCACTCAGTGGGAGTGGCCGCCGCTACCTCGGGCACCCAATTGGTGGCCGATGCCCAATCGGCCATGGCCTACCTGCGGGCCCGGCCAGGCATCGACCCGCTGCGCGTGGGCCTGCTGGGACACGGCGAAGGGGCCAACGTGGCTTTGCTGGCCGGAGCGGGGGCCGCCGCGCCGGCTTTCCTGGTGGCATTGGGGGCGGCCGGCGTGAATGGGCAGGAGCTGCTGGCCCGGCAAACCTCGCTGGTAAACCAGCCCGGCGAGCCCGATACCGCCCAAATTGCCTGGGCTACCCACGTAGCGCGGGCAATGACCGCGGCCCGGCACGAAGCCAAAAAGCTGCTGGCCACCGGGGCCAATCCCGCCCAAACCCAGCTCCACATTGCCCAGGAGCAGCTGCGCCTGACCACCGAAGCCCGCAAACGCAACGATGCACTGTATAAGCGCCAGTACGCGCTGCTCGAAATCATTCGCCAGACGGCCGACAATGCCCAGGCGCAGGCCATCGTGGCCAATATGCTGAAGCAGATTTATCCGGTGATGAGCCCGGCGGCGGCGCAGGTCCGGGCCGGCCAGCTCACCAGCCCGTGGTATCGCGCCTTCCTCACGTTCAACCCGCAGGCGGAGCTGGCCAAAGTGGCCTGCCCCACCCTGCTCCTGCACGGCACCGCCGACACGCAGGTGCCCCTGGCCGCCAACCTGCCGGCCCTGGAAAAAGGTCTTAAAGCCAATAAGCGCGTGAATGCGCAGAAGCTGGATGGGCTGAACCACGAGTTTCAGACTCCCATCAGTGAGCAAGCTTTGGCAGCCGGCACCGCCGTGCGCCCCACGGCCGCTACCAACGCGCTCGAAACCGTGGGCGAGTGGGTGATGCAACAGGTGAAATAGTAGCCGGGGCGCTACGCGGCTGAAGGCGAGCGAAAGGCCTCGCGCAGCCAGCAGCCAGCCAAAGCCGCCAGCCCACCTACCAGCCCCGCCACGATACCCGCCACCAACACCATCACCACCGGGGAGCCGCCCAGCGGCAGCAGCTGCGCCACGCGGTGCGCCAGCAAGCCGTCGTTTTGGTAGGCCAGCCAGGCGGCCGGCAATACCCAACTCAGGCCGCCCCCGCTAAAGCCCGCCCAAAAGGCCACCCGACCCGTGGGCGCAATAGCCAGCCCCACCACAAACGCTACCACGGCCAGGCTCCACCACGGCAGGTCCAGCTGCACGGCCGAGGCCAGTACGAGAATGAGAATCGGTAAAAGCCAGGGGTTGCGCCAGTTCATGCGGGCAAAGTAACGCAGTGGCAGCTATAAAAGAACACCTCTCAAAGGACCGTCATGCCGAGCGCAGCCGAGGCATGACGGTCCTCTTATGCCTCAAGTTGCTCGCTCAAGCAGCTGCCAGCACTTCCGGGTCATTATTCGCCGGTGAGTTTACCCGTTTGCTGATAACGTATTCCTGCATGGCGGCCGCGTCGTAGGGCAGCAGGAGCTGCTGGTGCGCTGCCAGCCCCAGGCCATCATCGAGCCAGGCGTGCTCGGCGGCGCGGGTGGGCAGGATGACGGGCATGCGGTTGTAGATACTGGCCATCAGCGCGTTGGACTCGATGGCAATGATGGTGAAGGTGGGGTGCAGCTCGCCGGTGGTGCGGTCCAGCCACTCATCCCACAGGCCGGCGAAGGCGAAGGGCTGCTCGTTGCGCAGCAGAATGCGATGCGGCACCTTGCCGGCGGGCGTGGCCTGCCATTCAAAAAAGCTGTCTGCCAGCACCAGGCAGCGCCGCCGCCCCAGCAGCTGCCGGAAACTGGGCTTTTCGGCCAGCGTCTCGGCCCGGGCATTGATGGGCTTGGAGCCGGCGCTTGGGTCTTTGCTCCAACTGGGCACCAGCCCCCAGCTCAGCAGCTGAATCTGGCCGGGAGCGGCATTGGTGATGATGGGCAGCCGCTGCGAGGGCGCGGCATTGTAGGTAGTAGGCGCGGGCTCGGTGAACTTGGCGTCGAAGCGCTTTTCAGCAGCGGGCGCGGGGGCGATGAAGGTATAGCGACCACACATAGAACCACGAATTAGCACGAATTTTAGCGGATTTCACGGATTTTGTAGACGATTAGTTGCCGTCGTCTGGTCATCCTTGCTTTCAATTCTCCATTCAGCGAAAAAGGCCTGCCGATAGCAAGCCTTTTTCATTGTTTTTAGTCGTCCACAAAATCCGTGGAATCCGCTGAAATCCGTGCTAATCCGTGGTTAGGCCTTATACAGCAGCTCGTAGTACTCCCGGGCCATGCGGCCGGATTCAAACTCGGGCTCCACGTCCTTCATGGCGGTTTTCACCACTTTCAGGAAGTTTTCGGGCTGGTCGTAGTACAGGGGTAATACTCTATTTTCAAGCACGTCGAGCAAGGCAGTGGCCTCGGAATCGTCCTTCACGTTATCGGGCAGGGTCACGTCCACAATCGGAATGAGGAAGCCGTTTTCGCCGTCGCGGCAGAATTCGGGAATCCAGCCATCGGCAATGCTCAGGTTCACGCTGGCGTTCATGGCGGCGGTCATGCCGCTGGTGCCGCTGGCTTCGCGCGGGAAGCGGGGCGTGTTCAGCCAAATGTCGGAACCCTTTTTGAGGGCAGCCGACAGACCCAACTCGTAGCCCGTCAGTACGGCGCAGTTCTTCCGACCGGCCGTGCGCTTGACAATTTCATTGAACAAAGCCACTGCGCCGAAGTCCTTCGGGTAGGGCTTGCCGGCCCAAATCATCTGAATGGGGTGCTTGGCATTGTTGGCCAGCTCCACGAAGCGCTCGAAGTGACGCAGAATAAGGTCGGCGCGCTTGTAGGCGGCAAAGCGGCGGGCCCACACGATGGTGATGACGTTGGGGTCGAACACGTTGCCGGTCTGGTCGGCCACGATTTTAAACAGGTCCTTTTTCAGCTCCTGCTTGCGGGCCAGCAGGGCGGCGTCGTCCTTGCTTTTGAGGGCGGCGGCCAGCTGCGGGTCGCGCCAGTAGCTGCCATTCTGGCTGTTTGTGATGGGGATGATGGGGCAGATGCCCTCGTAGTGGCCCCACATTTCGTTGGCCACGGTGCCGTGTACCTTGCTCACAGCGTTGGCCTTACGGGCAAAGCGCAACGCGGTGAGGGTGTAGTTGAGCGTATCGCCGTGGCCGATGCGGGCCACGCGGCGGACTTCCTCTTCGGGCACGCTGCCGAAAAAGGTCATGTCGGTGAGCAGCTTCATCGGGCGCTCCTCGTTGCCGGCCAGCTCGGGGGTGTGCGTCGTGAACACGAGGCGCTTCTGCACCTCGGCCAGGTCGCGGCCGTGCTTTTCGTAGAGGTAGAAGGCCAGCGGCAGGCCATGACCCTCGTTGAGGTGGTACACGTCGGTTTTGCGGCCGAGCTCATCGAGCAGCTTGCCGCCGCCCACGCCCAACAGAATGCTCTGAGCCACGCGGGCCGCCGAGTCCGGGTCGTAGAGGTGGTGCGAGATGGTGCGCGAGAGGTAGTCGTTCTCGGGAATGTCGGTGGTCAGGAAGAACATCGGCACCGTGCCAAACACCTCCGGGGCCAGGTACAGGGCCTTCACCTGCACATCGGCGCCGTGGATGGTGATGGGGAAGATGATGCCCGTATCCTCCAGAAAGGAGTAGTGCTTGTGGCGGAACTCGGCGCGCATGCTCTGCTCGGCGTCGCGGTCCTGGTCGTAGTAGCCGAACGTCCACAGAATGCTGATGCCCAACAGATTCTGCTTCAGCTCGAAACCCGAGCGCATGTGCGAGCCGGCCAGGAAGCCGAGGCCACCGGAGTAGGTTTTGAGGGCCTGGTCGACGGCGAACTCCATCGAGAAATACGCGGCAGCCGTCTTGTACTTGGCGGCGGGCGTGTAGGGTTTAAAAGTGAAAGCCATTTATTGAGGGGTAAGGCGTGGGCCGGGGCCCACGCCAAAATGGAAATTTCGGGTTGAGAAAAAGGAGCGCAACCCCAAAGGCTGCTTCCATTGAAAGCGCAAGGTCCGAAGCATTCCGGAAAAATCGCAACCCCCTGATATTGAGGCCCGACTTACGCAAACGTTAGCATTTGGCCCAACGCCTACACTTTCAAGGTAATATCAGCCAGCGCTTTACTAGCAAATTTTCTTCGCGGCCGGCACAAAGTACCAGTATCGCAGTTTCTCAGCCCTGCTTTCGTCTTGCCAACAACTCAGCCCATTCACATACCCAATCTCGAAGATGAATTAATAATGAATTTTTAAATTATAACAATATTTTTTCTGATATTATTAAAATCGACCGCATGAAAAGCCGTTTAATTGATGATACTTCAAAAAAGGCCACAATCTTTTAACATATCTTATTGCAATTACCCCTGTTGACCACTCTAGCTTTGGGGCTTTGTTACCAACATTTAACCCATTGCACCCCATGCGTCTGTCACTTTCTGTTCGCTACATGGTGGCCCCCTTGCTGGGCGCTATCTTGTTTGCCGGCTGTTCAAAATCGGAGCTTACCCCGGAGGCCCCGGCGGCGGCCACCGCGTTGCAAAACGTGTCGGCACCGGGCTTCCCCGAAGGCTTTGAGACGGGCACCAAAACGGCTTATACCACGGGCAGCGTCACGTTGGGCTCGGGCTCGTGGACGCTGAATGATGCCCTCATCGGCAATACGACATCCGATGCCCACACCGGCACCTGGTCGGCCCGCGTGCGCAATAGCGGCATGCTGAGTATGAACTTCGACCTGACCGGCGGCGCGGGCGTGGTTACGGTGGGCCACGCCCTCTATGGCACCGATGCCAGCGGCACCTGGGAGCTATGGGCCAGCGGCAACAGCGGCAGCAGCTACGCCAAAGTGGGCAGCACCATCACCAGCAGCAGCGCCAGCCTGAGCACGGCCTCCTTCGCCGTGAACCTGGCCGGCACCGTGCGCCTGCAGGTGCGCAAAACCGACGGCAGCACCAACCGCCTGAACTTTGATAACATTACCGTGGAAAGCTACAGCGGCGGCACGCCGCCGCCTACCGGCAGCAAGAAATTCCTGTTCGATGCCAGCCATGCCGAAACGGCCGGCAACGCCGACTGGGTGCTGGATGTAGATGCCGGCGTGGTGCCGCGCTACCCCACGCCAGCCGCGTCGGGCATCACGGCCAGCACGCCGGAAACCTACTGGACGGCCGCCCTTTCCTCGTGGGGCGTAGCCCTCGTGAAGCTGGGTAACTCGGTGGAGAACCTGCCTTCGGGCACGGCCATCACCTACGGCAATGCTTCGAACCCCCAGGATTTGGCTAACTACAACGTATTCGTGGTGGATGAGCCGAACACGCTGTTCACGGCTACGGAGAAAACGGCCATCATCAACTTCGTGAAAAACGGCGGTGGTCTGTTCATGATTTCCGACCATACCGTTTCGGACCGCAACAACGACGGCTACGATTCGCCGGCCATCTGGAACGATTTGATGACCAACAATTCGGTACAGGCCGACCCCTTCGGCTATAGCATCGCCCTCACCAACATTTCAGAAACCACCAGCAACATACTGGCCAGCAGCACTAACACCATCCTGAACGGTTCGCAGGGTGCCGTGACGCAGCTCAAGTTCTCGAACGGTGCGACGATGACCAAAACCACGGGCTCGCAGGCCACGCCGCTGGTTTGGCAGACTACCGCCAGCCAGGGCAACACCAACATCATGTGCCTGAGCAGCACCTACGGCACGGGCCGCGTGGTGTGCATCACCGACTCGTCGCCGGCCGACGATGGCACCGGCAGCCCCGGCAACACCGTGTACCCCGGCTGGACCGAACTGGCCAGCCACGCCAAGCTGCACCTGAACGCCTCGCTCTGGCTCGCCCAGCAGCAGTAAGCTTTATCGCTGCATTGAATGGTGAAAGCCCGCTCCCGGATTCGGGGGCGGGCTTTTTCGTGGGCTTGCTATGGGCGAAAAATATATTCCAAAAGTGGAAACGGTTGCGCATCAGCGCCCTTCCGGGAATGCCGTACTTTTGGTCCTACGGTTGTTTTTGCGCTCTTTTTACCATGAAATTCCCACCCTTTTTACTGGCTGCGGCGGTGCTGCTGCTGCCCTTTTCATCATCCGCCACGGCTGGCCCGGCCAGCCCGGCAGCCGGGCCCAACGCTACTGCCAAAGCCGCCCCGGCCGTCCGCATCGACCCCACTTACTGGTGGGTGGGCATGAAGAACCCAAAGCTGCAGCTGCTGGTGAACGCGCCCGGCATTGGGAACACAATGGCTATTCTGGCCGCCTATCCAGGCGTGACCATTGAGAGCCAGCAAAAGCTGGAGAGTGCTAATTACCTCATCATTAATCTAATTATAGCCCCCGCTACCAAGCCCGGCCTGCTGAAGCTGGGGCTGAAAAGCGGCAACACCTACCGCCCCTACACCTACGAGCTGCGCGCCCGCAACACCGACCCGCAGCGCACGCAGGGCCTCACGCAGGCCGACTTCATCTACATGCTGATGCCCGACCGGTTCTCGAACGGCGACCCGAAGAATGACGTGGTGAAGGGCACCCGCGTGAACCACATTGCCCGCGACTCGATGTACGCCCGCCACGGCGGCGACCTGCGCGGCATCCAGAACCACTTCGACTATTTCAAAAAGCTGGGGGCCACGGCCATCTGGCCCACGCCGGTCATCGAAAACGACATGCCCAAGGCCAGCTACCACGGCTATGCCGTGACGGACTGCTACCAGATTGACCCACGCTACGGCACCAACGCCGAGTACCAGCAATTTGTGAAAGCTGCCCACGCCGACGGCCTGAAGGTGGTGCAGGACATCGTACTCAACCATTGGGGCAGCTACCACCACTTGTTTCTCGACAAGCCGGCGGCCGACTGGTTCCACGCCTTCCCCACCTTCACGCGCAGCAACTACAACGCCTTCGCCCTGAACGACCCCTACGGCTCGAAGCGCGACTACACGCTGTTCAACGACGGCTGGTTTGATACCACCATGCCCGACGTGAACCAGGGCAACCCGCTGGTGGCCACCTACATCATCCAGAACTTTCTGTGGTGGGTGGAATCGACGGGTATCGATGGGTATCGCATTGATACATACCCCTATTCCGAGCCAAACTTCCTAATGGCCTGGGGCAAAGCCATTGCCGACGAATACCCCAAGCTGGCCCAGTTTGGCGAGGCCTGGGAGGGCACCGAGGCCGAGCAGGCCTTCTTCGCCCAGAACATTCTGCCGCCGGTGAACGGCTTTAAATCGAATATGCCCGGCCTGCTGGATTTCCAGATTTGCTTCGCGATTTCGGACGCGCTGAAAACCGAAAACGGCGACCTCAGCAAGCTTTACCACGCCTTGCAGGGCGATTGGCTGTACGTGGATGCCACCCGCAACGTGCCCTTTCTCGACAACCACGACATGAGCCGCTTCTATTCAGTGATTGGCGAGGATTTCGGTAAGTTCAAAACCGGCATTGCCTGGCTGCTGACCCTGCGCGGCACGCCCCAGCTCTACTACGGCACCGAGGTGCTGATGAAGAACTTCTCGAACCCCGACGGCAAGGTGCGCGAGGACTTCCCCGGCGGGTTTGCGGGGGACAAAACCGACTATTTTTCGGCACGGCCGGGCCAGGCCGGCGAGGCGTTCGACTACGTGAGCAAGCTGGCGAATTACCGGAAAGCGCACCCGGTTTTGAGTTCGGGCAAATTGATGCAGTTTATCCCGCAGGATGGGGTGTACACGTACTTCCGGTATTCGGACAAGGAGTGCGTGATGGTGATTGCCAACAACACGAAGGACGAGAAGAAGGTGGACGGGACGCGGTTTGCGGAGCGTTTTGAGGGCTTCTCTTCGGGGGTTGAGGTAGTGAGCGGGGCTGTCATCAGCGACCTGACCAAGCTGACGGTGCCGGCGCACACGGCTTGGGTGGTGGAGCTACGGAAATAGGCTTTTGTATCTTTCTCGCGGAGGTCCGCAAAGGTTTACGCGGAGGTTCGCTGAGCTTATGAGTGAAAACGATATTTCCTTCAATGTGCGTAAGGCTGCATTCGCAGTGCATACCGCTTTGGGTCCGGGCTTACTGGAATCTTCTTACGAAGACGCCATGCTGTATGAACTGCGGCGCGCGGGTTTCGCAGTGCAAACACAGGTAGGCCTGCCAATGATATATGCGGGGCAGCAGCTTGATATCGGCTACCGCATCGATATGCTGGTCAACCGCAAGGTTATTGTCGAATTGAAATCGGTAGACAGCATTTTGGATGTACACAAAGAGCAACTACTCACCTACCTTAAACTCTCCAAATGCAAGCTCGGCTTGCTCATCAACTTAAACGTCGTACACGTCAAAGAAGGCATTCTGCGCATCGTGAACGGCCTAGAAGAAACTCTGCGGACCTCCGCGTAAACCTCTGCGGACCTCTGCGAGAAACAAACCATGACCGACCTCACCAACCAAGTTGCCATCGTCACCGGCGCCAGCCGGGGCATCGGCAAAGCCATTGCCCTGCTGCTGGCCCTGCAAGGCGCCAAAGTAGTAGCCGTAGCCCGCAACGAAGCCGAGCTCCGGGAGCTGGGCCAGCAAACCCAGGGCCTGTGCCTCGTAGCCGACGTGTCGGACGAAAAGGATGCCCGGCACATCATCGCGGAAACCCTGCGCCACTATGGCCGGCTGGATATCCTTATCTGCAACGCCGGCGTGGGCTCCTTCAACGAGCTTGAAAATTTCGAAGCCGCCGAGTGGGACCGCATTTTCGACACCAACGTGAAGGGCACATTCCTGCTCTGCAAAGCCGCCGTGCCGCATTTCAAGGCCCAGAAAAAGGGCCACATCGTGGGCATTACGTCCGATGTGGCCCGGCGCACCTTCGCCCACGGCACGGCTTACGGGGCCAGCAAGTTTGCCCAGGATGCCGTGCTGGCCAGCCTGCGCAAGGAAGTGCGCCCGCACGGCATCAAGGTGAGCACCATTTACCCCGGGCTGGTCGATACTTACTTCAACGACACCACGCCCGGCAGTGCCGAGGCTGCGCAAACCCACCTCCGCCCCGCCGATATTGCCCAGGCCGTGTGCTACGTGCTGCAAGCCCCCGCCCACGTGGTAGTGGATGAGCTGATGCTGCACCCGCTCACGCAGGAATGGTAGCCGGTTGAAATGTTGAATGTTAAGGGTTGAATGTTGAGTTAGCTCTTGTTTTGCAGGATATCATACACTTAACATTCAACCATCAACACTCAAAACTCCCTTATCTTGCCGCATCATGAAAAAACTGTTGCTGGCCGGCGGCCTCCTCTCTTTGGCTGCTTTCTCGTTGCCTCACCCGCCCGTGAATAAGAAACATCCCCAAGCCACCGACCCCAACACCACCGCCGAAGTCCCGAAGGATAATAAGCTCGTCATTTACCAATTGATGACGCGCCTGTTCGGCAACAAGGTGGCCCTGAACAAGCCCTACGGCACCATCGGCGAGAACGGCTGCGGCAAGTTCAACGACATCACCGACAAGGCCCTCGACGAAATCAAAGCATTGGGGGTAAGCCATGTGTGGTACACCGGCGTGATTGAGCACGCCACCATGACGGACTACACCAGCGCCGGCATCCCGGCCGACGATGCCGACGTGGTAAAAGGCCGCGCCGGCTCGCCCTACGCCATCAAGGACTACTACGACGTGGCCCCGGACCTGGCCGTGACGGTGAAAAACCGCATGTCGGAGTACGAAGCCCTCATCAAGCGCACCCACGACCACGGCCTGAAGGTCCTCATGGACTTCATCCCCAACCATGTGGCCCGCTCCTATAAGTCGGATGCCAAGCCGCTGAGCGTGGTTGACCTAGGCGCGACCGATGACAAAACCAAGGCCTTCGTGCCCAACAACAACTTTTACTACCTGCCCGGCAAGGCCTTCGTGGTGCCCGCCAACTACAACCCGCTCGGCCCGCTGAAAGGCCCCCGCGAGGACGGCAAGTACTTCGAAATGCCCGCCAAGGCCACCGGCAACGACGTATTCACGAATGCGCCGAGTGTGAACGACTGGTTCGAAACCGTGAAGCTGAACTACGGCGTGGACTACGTCAATGGCCGCCAAACGCACTTCGAGGCCGTGCCGGATACCTGGAAGAAGATGCGCGACATTCTCGTATTCTGGACCGGCAAGAACGTGGACGGCTTCCGCTGCGACATGGTGGAGATGGTGCCCGTCGAGTTCTGGGCCTGGGTTATTCCCGAGCTGAAAAAGGTGAAGCCCGGCCTGGTATTCATCGGCGAAGCCTACAACCCCAAGGAATACCGCACCTACCTGGAGAAGGGCCATTTCGACTTCCTCTATGATAAAGTGGGCCTGTACGACGACCTGCGCAAGCTGATGCGTCAGGAAGGCACCACCGAGGACATCACCAAAGTATGGAAAGAGGAAAGCAACGGCTTCTCCTCGCACATGCTGCGCTTCCTCGAAAACCACGACGAGCAGCGCATCGCCAGCAAGGATTTTGCCACCGACCCGCGCCGCGCCATTCCGGCCATGGCCGTGACGGCCACCCTGGCCAGCGGCCCGGTGATGCTGTATTTCGGGCAGGAAGTGGGCGAGCCCGGCCATGGCTCCGAAGGCTTCAGCAGCGAAGACGGCCGCACCAGCATCTTCGACTACTGGGGCGTGCCCGAGCACCAGAAATGGCTGAACCAGGGCAAGTTCGATGGCGGCAAGCTCAGCCCCGAGCAAAAAAGCCTGCGCGACTATTACCGCCGCCTCCTGACGGTGACCAGCACCAGTGAGGCCATCCGCAAAGGCCGCTTCTACGAGCTGCAGGACGCCAACAACCTGGGCAAGGAGTACAACCAGCGCCATCTCTACACCTATCTGCGCTACACCGACAAGCAGCGGCTACTCATCGTCGTCAATTTCAGCGCCGATAAAACCTACAAGCCCGTCCTCACCATCCCGGCCGATGCCATGACGGCCATGGGCTTGAGCACCAAGAAATTCTATACTTACACCGACCTCCTCGCCGAGGGCGAGCCCCGCAACGCCCTCAACGTGACGCTGGCCCCGCTATCAGCGCATATTTTCGAGATAAAGTCTCGGTAACGATGCCCATTTATTCGGGCAAATTATTAATTTCAACGTCCGTACTGCGCTCATTTTCAGGGCGCATCTCCCACACCTCTCCCTCTCCTCCACATGGCTGCTCCCACCGCCGTCGCCACCGCCAGTACCCGCGAAAAACCCCGGCTTAGCTTCTGGCAAATCTGGAACATGAGCTTCGGCTTCCTCGGCATTCAGTTCGGCTTTGCGCTGCAAAACAGCAACATGAGCCGGATTTTTGAAACAATGGGGGCCAAAACCGACGAAATTGCCTTCCTCTGGCTGGCCGCGCCTATCACGGGTCTGCTGGTGCAGCCCGTCATCGGCTACCTCTCGGACCGCACCTGGAGCCCGCGCTGGGGCCGCCGCCGGCCGTACTTCTTCGTGGGAGCGCTGCTGGCCTCGCTGGCGCTCATCGTGATGCCCAACGTGACGGCCCTGTGGATGGCCGCCGGCATGCTCTGGATTCTCGATTCGAGCATCAACATTTCGATGGAGCCCTTCCGGGCGCTGGTCGGCGACTTGCTGCCCTCGCAGCAGCGCACCACCGGCTTCGGCGCCCAAACGTTTTTCATCGGCGTGGGGGCCATCGTGGGCTCGTCGCTGCCGTGGATGTTTGCCAACTGGTTCGGCGTTTCCAACACGCCCGAGCCCGGCCACATCTCGCTTTCGCTGAAATACGCCTTCTATGTGGGCGGCCTGGTGTTCTTCCTGGCCGTGCTCTGGACCATCATCCGCACCAAGGAATACCCGCCTGAAAACCTGGCCGAGTTCGAGGCTGAGAAGGCCCGCACCGCCGGCTTCGCCAACGGACTTAAAGAGTCGTTCGATGGCATTTTCCACATGCCCAAAACCATGCGCCAGCTGGCCGTGGTGCAGTTCTTCTCGTGGTTCGCACTGTTCTCGATGTGGATTTACACCACCCAGGCCGTTACCAGCCACATTTTCCATACTACGGATACCGCCTCGGCGCTCTACAACAAGGGCGGCGACTGGGTGGGCGTGTGCTTCTCGGTGTATAACGGCCTGTCGGCGGTGGTGGCGCTGCTGCTGCCCGTGGTGGCCCGCGCCACCAGCCGCCGCTTCACCCACATGCTGGCCCTGGTGATGGGCGGCGTGGGACTGATTTCGATTTACTTCATCCAGGATTACCACTACATCCTGATTTCGATGGTGGGCGTGGGCATTGCCTGGGCCAGCATCCTGAGCGTGCCCTACGCCATGCTGGCGGGCGCGCTGCCGTCCAACAAAATGGGCTACTACATGGGCGTGTTCAACTTCTTCATCGTGATTCCGCAGGGCGTGGCCGGCCTAATTCTGGGGCCGCTGACGAAGCATGTGTTTCACGACCAGCCCATCTTCACGCTGGTGCTCGGCGGCGCGTCCATGATAATGGCGGGTCTGCTGACCCTGCGCGTGCACGATGCCGACGACATCCGCCTGCCCGCCGAAGCCGAGTCCGCCGAAACCCTGGGCTACGATGCCCTGGCTCCCGCCAACCCGCAAGTGTAGCTTTTATTCCTGAACGCCAAAAGGCCCGTTTCTTCAGCAGAAACGGGCCTTTTTCGTTGGATTATAAACCTGACAAATCAGCTTTTAATAATCATCTCGGCCACTTCACGGCCGGTGGCCAGCGCCGCGTTCAGTGAGGGATAGGAAGTCCAGTCGCCGCAGCGGTAGAGGGTTTCGGCCAGTTTCAGGGGCTGTTCTACGGGCTGGCCGGGCAGGTACACCGGCAGCGCCGTGGGGATGCGGTAGCTGCGCAGGTGCTCCCACTGGCGGGCGGCCGGCCCAAACCAGGCGGCCAGCTCCTCGCGCAGACGGGCAGTCAGCTCTTCCTCGCTGAGGCTGCGC
Organism: Hymenobacter siberiensis; assembly: GCF_018967865.2. Lineage (NCBI taxonomy): Bacteria > Pseudomonadati > Bacteroidota > Cytophagia > Cytophagales > Hymenobacteraceae > Hymenobacter > Hymenobacter siberiensis. Next base: position 430,011 of record NZ_JAHLZY020000001.1, on the reverse strand, counting down.
TCGCCGTGGGTGCTCACCGATATCAGGGCGCGGCCGGCGGGGGCGTAAGCGCCGCTCACATCGGCGGGGAAGGCCACGTTGTGAGCCAGGGCACTGGTGCCGGCGTTCAGGCGCAGCAGTTTGTCGTTGCGGCCCGGCGAGTGGCCACCGGGCGTAGCAAAGTAGGTGCAGGTGGTGAGGCGGGCGGCCGTGGGAAAGCCGAGTTTCTGGGCCGTAAGGCTGTCGTCGGGGTTGCCGCTGCGGCCGGCCAGCAGGCGCAGGGAGCTCAGGCCGTCGGTGGCCAGCACTACGGCCGAGCCGTGCAATACCTGGCCGGTGGTGAGGCGCACTTGCGTGCCATCGACCACGCCGGCCACCGACGCGTTGAGGCGCACCGTGCCGGCGGGCAGGTGGGCCGCCAGCTGCTCGGGTAGCTGCTGCATGCCCAGAGCGGGCACGGCCGCCTCGCCGGTCACAAACTGTTGGAATACAAACTCGAAGAAATTGCTGGAAGTGGTGAGCTGCCTATCGAGGAAAACACCGCCGAAAAACGGCTTGAAAAACGAGTTTATCATCTGCTCGCTCCAGCCGTAGCGCTGCAGGAAGCTGAGCGTATCAGTGGCCGGGCGGGCCAGCAGCTCCTCGGGCGTGTATTTCAGCACGTGCCGCACCAGGCTGAGGATGCGCAGCTTATCGGACAGCGTCCCAATGGGCGAAGTGAGCGCCGAAAACGCTGCCAGTGGAGCTTGCAGCGGGTTTTGCAGGGTGGTTTGCCGCCCGTCGGCCAGCCGAATAACGGCCCCGGAGCGGAAGCTTTTCAGGTTCAGCGCGCCGTAGTCGAAGATGCGCCGGGCCTCGGGGTAGTTGGTGAGCATCACCTGAAAGCCCCGGTCGAGCCGGAAGCCGTCGGGCGTGATGTCGGTCCGCACACGGCCGCCCACGGCATCGGCCGCTTCAAGCACGAGCACGGCGTGGCCGGCGCGGTGCAGCCAGGTGGCGCAGGCCAGCCCGGCCATGCCCGCGCCAATGATGATGATGGGAAGTTGAGAGCTACTCATGTGAGGAATATTGTGAAAACAGCGCGTCCATCAGCCGTACAGGCTGACGCCAAATTCCTGCTTATACGCTTGAATCTGCTCGTAGCTTAAGTCACGGTGCAACAAAAAAGTTGGTCCATCGCGCCGGTGCTCTTTCAATCTTACTTTCAGCAGATACCAGCGCCGCAGCTCCCCACGCAAATTTTCCTGCGCCTGCTCCGTCGGCATCTCGAAGCGGTAGGTTTCGCCGTCATTGAACTGGATAAAATTATCGAAACCACTTGCCCAGATTCGCGGAGCCAGCTGCTCACCCCGAAAGCCCTGATAGGTGATGGTTATCTGCAACGTTTCATCGATTTGGAAAACCTGCTGCTTGTCGTGTATGAGTAGCTGCAGCTCGTGGCTTTTACTAGACAGCGCACCTTCCGCCACCATCCTCGGGGAAGGCCAGCGTTTCTTTATCCATAAGAAAATAGCCAGCCAGCTCAGAAAAGCGAAACCCGCCGCCACGGCATTGCCCAATAGCAGAAAGGTGCCATAGTAGCATACCGCAAGCCAAAGCAGCGACAGGTACTGAAGCGCCCTGCCCTTGCCAGGTTCAGTTAGGTATAGGGGCAAGGCGAAATCCATTTGCTGACCACTCAAAACAGCTTGGGCATCTTGTGCTCCTTCCATTTCTTGCGGGTTTTCATCGTCCAGAACTCGGCCACGCCGTTGCGTTGCAGGCTGAGCTGCCAGGCCGCCATGGGCTGGCCCATCTTATACCCGGTGGCCTGGTCCTGCGGGAATTTCTGCTTGATGAGGGCATAATCAGCCGCCGCAATATCCTTCCCTACTTCGCCGTGGCAGCGCAGGCACAGCTGGTTATTCAGCACAATGGGCCGCTGGTAAAAGAATACTTCCTGCGACAGCCGCTTGATGGTCCGCACCGTATCGGGCCGCATTTCCTCGGCCAGCAGCGGGGCCTGGCTGGCGGGGTTGCGGGGCCGCTCGCTCACGCGGTGGGCCGTGGCCTTGAGCACGCCGGCCAGGGAGTCGACGGCGCGGTAAGTTTCGGGTTTGCAAAAAGCCATGGCGCGGGCCACGCCCCCGGCGGCCAGCTCGCGGGCCAGGGTGCGGCGCAGCAGCGAGTCGGCGGTGGCCGTGAGGGAATCGCCGGCCCAGCGGGTGGCGTGCAGCAGGTCCTTGGGCATGATGCGCTTCACCTCCCAGTTTTCGGCCTCGATGCCGATGCGCTTGCTGTCTTTGAGGTGCTCCACCTGGTCGGGGCGGCAGGCGGCAGCGGCGGCGAACACCAGCGCCGACAAGGCAATTTTGGACAACAGGGATTTCACGAACACGGGCATTAGAACTGATTTTACACAAAAGTCTGAACCGCCGCACCAATGGCCAGGGCCATCGCCGGGCTACATCAGGTAGGCTTTCAACTCTTCGTAGTTAACCGCCAGCGGCACACTTCGTTTAGCCCGCCCCTGCAAGACCTGCACTACGGCCGGCAGCTCGATGGCGCGGCCGAGGATGGGCTCTACCACGTCGGGGAACTTCACGGGGTGCGCCGTGGCCAGAATCAGGCCCGCCGCGCCCGCGTGTTGGGCCTGGTAGCGGCGCAGCGCCGTGTAGGCCACCGCACCGTGCGGGTCGAGCAGATACTCGTCTCGCTCCCACACCTGCCGGATGGCGGCCACCGTATCGGCGTCGCTCACGGTATCGGCACCGAGGGCGGCGCGCAGCTTATTCAGGTCGTTATCAAACAGCTCCAGAATACGTACGAAGTTGCTGGGGTTGCCCACGTCCATGGCGTTGGAAAAGGTGGGCACGGCCGGCCGGGGCTCGTAGGTGCCCGTGCGCAGGTAGGCGGGCACCGGCTCGTTGGCGTTGCAGGCCGCGATGAAGTGCCCCAATCCCAGCCCCGAGGCCTGGGCAAGCAGCCCCGCGCACAGGTTGCCAAAGTTGCCGCTCGGCACCGCCACTACCGGCGCGGGTGCCCCGGCTGACCACTGCTGCATGGCAAAGCAGTAGTAGAGCTGCTGCGGCAGCCACCGCGCCACGTTGATGCTGTTGGCCGAGGTTAGGAAGCGTTTTTGCGCCAGCTCGGGGTCCAGAAACGCCTGTTTCACCAGCGCCTGGCAGTCGTCGAACGTACCGCTCACTTCCAGCGCCGTAATATTCTGGCCCAGGGTGGTGAGCTGCTGCTCCTGTACGGGGCTCACCTTGCCTTTGGGGTAGAGTATCACCACTTCCACGCCCGGCACGCCCAGAAAGCCGCTGGCCACGGCCCCGCCGGTATCGCCGGAAGTGGCTACCAGCACGGTCACGGGCGGCGTGTCGCCGTGCTGGGCGAAGTAGCCCAGGCAGCGACTCATAAACCGCGCCCCCACGTCCTTAAACGCCAAAGTAGGCCCATGAAACAGCTCCAGCGCCGACACGCCCGCCACCACCGGCACCAGCGGAAAGTCAAAGTCCACCGCCTCGGCGCAGATGCGCTGCAAGTCGGCCTCGGCAATGGTGCTGCCCACGTAAGGCCGCATCACATTGAATGCCACGGTAGCCTTGCTCAGGCTGCGCAATTCGCGCCGGAAATCCGCAGAGAATTTCGGGATGCTTTCGGGGAAATACAGGCCGCCATCCGGAGCCTGCCCGGTGATGGTGGCCGTGCGAAAATCAACCAGCGGCGACTGGTGGCGGAGGCTGTAGTATTTCATTTTCAGGCTTTATAAATGCAAAAGCGTCGTTCGCCCATTCGCCTCACCCCCTGCCCCCCTCTCCGATGGAGAGGGAGAACCGATTCGTGAAGACGACGTTACGGCATAAGTCGTGGAGAGTATTTCCGGTATCCCCTCTCCATCGGAGATGGGGGCAGGGGGTGAGGCGAATGGGCGAACGACTACCCCACCACCCGCGCCCCCGTGGTGCCCACCGGCCCCACGTACACGTTGCATTCAATTTTCAGTTCCGTGAATACGCTGCCCATGGCCGTGCCCACGGCCTGCGCCGTTGCCTCCGTCCGGTTCAGCATAAAAATCGACGGCCCCGAGCCCGAGATGCCACCGCCAATGGCCCCCAACGCCAGCGCCCGCGCCCGCGCCTCGGCCAGGCCGGGAATGAGCGGCAGCCGCGCCGGCTCCACAATGTAGTCGTCGAGCGAGCGGCCGATAAGGTCGTAATCCGCCATCATAAAGCCGGCTACCAGTCCGGCCACGTTGGCCCACTGGCGCACGGCCAGGCCCAGCGGCACGGTGGCCGGCAGCACCTTGCGCGAGTCGCTGGTTTTCAGCTCAATCTGCGGATGCACCACGGCCACCCACAGTGGCGGCGCGGGCAAGGCAATAATATCAATGGCCGGCTCCAAGGCCCGCACCACCGTGAAGCCGCCGAAAATGGCCGGCGCGATGTTATCGGCGTGGCGTGCTCCGGAGGCTACGGCCTCCCCTTCCATCGCAAAATCCACGAGCTGCATTTTTGTAAAGCGGTTGCCCAGCAGGGCATTAGCAGCCACCACCGCGCCGGCGGCGCTGGCGGCGCTGCTGCCCACGCCGCTGCCCGGCTTGATGCCTTTGGTGATTTCCATGTCGAAGCCCACAGCTTCCGGCACTTCTTTTAGCAGCGCCAGTAGGGCCACACCGGCCACGTTGTGCAGCGGGTCGGTGGGCAGGTTATAGGGGTCGAGATGCTGGATGCGGACGCCCGGCGTGGCGCTGCGCGTGAGGCGAATGGTATCGTAGGGCGCGGCCAACGACAGGCCAAATACATCGAAACCACAGCCAAGGTTGGAGAGCGTGGCAGGGGAATGAACGAGAACGGAATCAGGCATTATGTTGAATTAACAATTAAGAATTAGGAATGCCCGGCACCCTTCATCACCCAATTGTTAATTGTTAACTGTTAACTGTTAATTAAATCAAAGCCTTGCGGCGCGGATAATGTCTGCAAACACCCCCGAGGCCGTGACCTCCGCTCCCGCCCCGGCGCCCTTCACCACCAGCGGCTGGTCGACGTAGCGGTCGGTGTAAAACAGCACCACGTTGTCCTTGCCGCGCAGGTCGTATAAATCATGCCCGGGCGCTACCTGCTGGAGGCCCACGGCGGCGTGGCCATCGGCGTAGCGGGCCACGAATTTCAGGCGCTTGCCGGCCGCCGAAGCCGCCTCATACAGCGCCTTGAAGTGGCTTTCGTGCGCCGCCATCTGGGTATAGAAAGCTTCCACGTCGCCTTCGAGACAGGCCGGCGGCAGGAAAGTTTCGATTTCAATATCCGCCATTTCCATTACCTGGCCGGCCTCCCGGGCGAGGATGAGGATTTTGCGGGCTACGTCCGAGCCGCTCAGGTCAAGGCGCGGGTCGGGCTCAGTGTAGCCTTCGGTCTGGGCCTGGCGCACCACGTCGGCAAAGGGCCGGGTACCGTCGTAGTTATTGAACACAAAGTTGAGCGTGCCCGAAAGCACGGCCTCCATGCGCCGCACCACGTCGCCGCTGCGCGTGAGGTCGTTCAACGTGCCGATAATGGGCAGGGCCGCGCCCACGTTGGTTTCAAACAAGTAGCTGGCGTTGAACTCCTTCGACAGGATTTTGAGGCGGGCGTAGTGCGCGTAGTCCGACGAGGCGGCCACTTTATTACAAGCCACGATGGCCACGCTCTTGGCCAGCAAATCGGCGTAGATGCCGGCGGCGGCCGGGTTGGCTGTCACATCCACGAAGATGGAGTTGCGCAGGTTGCGGGCAATGATAAGCTGGGTAAACTCGGCCAGCGTCTGGGCCGGGGCCTGGGCCAGCTCTTCGGGCCAGGCCGTGAGGTCGAGGCCGTTTTCATCCACCAGGCAGTGGCGGCTGTTGGCAATGGCCACCACGCGCACCTGCAAGCCCAGCTTTTCGAGTAGGTGTGCCTGTTGCCGCGCCAGCTGCTCCAGCAATTTGCTGCCCACGTTGCCCGGCCCGAGAATAAACAAGTTCACCTGCTTCTTGGTAGACTCAAAAAAGGCTTCGTGCAGCACGTTGATGGCCTTGCGCACATCAGCAGCCCGAATTACGGTCGAAATATTCTTCTCCGAAGCGCCCTGCGCAATGGCCCGGATGTTCACCCCATTCTGCCCCAGTGCCCCAAACAGCTTGCCGCTGATGCCGGGGTGATTTTTCATATTCTCGCCCACCAGCGCCACAATGGCGAGGTCCCGCTCGGGCCGCAGCGGCTCGATGCGGCCGGCCGCGATTTCCGTGGCAAACTCCTCATCCACGGCCACCTGGGCCGGCGCGGCATCCGGCGTGTTCACGCCCACGCAAATAGAATGCTCGGAAGAGCTTTGGGTAATGAGAATCACGTTGATGCGCTCCCGGGCCAGCGCCTCAAACAGCCGCTTCGAGAAGCCGGGGATGCCCACCATGCCGCTGCCTTCCAGGTTCAGCAGAGTCAGGTTGCCGATGCTGGAAATACCCTGCACCACGGCCGGCGTGCGTGGCGGCTCCACTTCCACCAGCGTGCCGTAATCGTCGGGCGCGAAAGTGTTTTTAATCCAGAGCGGAATTCCGCGCTGCATGACGGGCTGAATAGTAGGCGGATAAAGCACCTTCGCCCCAAAGTGCGATAGCTCCATAGCCTCCTGATACGAAATGTGCGCAATGGGCCGGGCGCTGCGCACGAGGCGCGGGTCGGCGGTCATCATGCCGCTCACGTCGGTCCAGATTTCGAGCTTTTCCGCATCCAGCGCGGCGGCCAGAATCGCCGCCGTGTAGTCGGAGCCGCCGCGGCCCAGCGTGGTAGTGGTGCCGTGGGCATCGGCGGCGATGAAGCCGGGCACGACCCAGATTTTCGCCGGGTTTTGGGACTTGAAATCAGCCACTTGCTTTTGAGTCGTGGCCATATCCACTTCGGCCATTCCGAAGTGGGAATTGGTGCGAATGAGCTGCCGGGCATCGGCCCATACGGCATCCAGACCTTGCGCCTGCGCAGTCGCGGCAATCAGTTGCGACGACAGCAGCTCGCCGTAGCTCATCAGCCGGTCAAGGGTGCGTTTAGATAGTTCACCAAGAGCAGAAATGCCTTTGTAAATATTGATTATCTCAACGAATTGATTACTTAAATCGCCAATTTCTTCCATTGGCGTATCAGGCAATAGCTGATACGCTGCGTCTCCATGCCGCTGCAGTATATCGGTTAGCATCTTATTAACGTCGATGTCTCGCAGACTGCCGCCAGTCGCAGCGGTTCGCCCTACGTTAATCAGCGCATCGGTGGTCCCACCCAGCGCCGACACGACCATTACAACTGGCCCGCGCTCAGCAGCCGTGGCTACAATGGCCAGCGACTTGCGGATATTCTCGGCGGAGGCCACCGACGTGCCTCCAAATTTCAACACTTGCATTGCAGTTTCTGGTTAGTGAAGTTGCGGTGCCGCTTGGGTGGGAAGTGCGAAACCAGAAGAGTTTGAAAGCTTGAGCGGAAACGCCCAAGGGCGTAAAAAAACTGTTTGGTAGGGTAAGAACCGGGCCGGAATAGCCTTGCTACTCCATTGCCCGGCCCCGGCCACACCCAAACAGACAGGCGCAATGTAGGGCGCGGCACGGCCATTTCCCGCATCCATTCTGCGGTTTATTCGGGGTACCGGCCCGCCGATGGGCTTCTCCCGTCAAATCCCGCGAACCAACGTGCTGAATAGCGGTGTTTAGAATCCGTATCTTTGCACACTATCTGATTATTTCCCGAACACCCGATGCTCGATAAACTAGAAGCCATCAACCAGCGCTACGAAAACGTCAACGATGAGCTGATGCAGCCCGACGTGATGTCGGACCTGAAGCGCTACAAATCCCTGAACAAGGAATACAAGGACCTGGGCAAGATTGTGACGCAGTACCGCAACTACCAGCAGGTGCTCAGCAACATCGAAAATGCCCGCGAAGTCGTGGCCACCGAAAAAGACCAGGACTTCCGCGAAATGGCCAAGGCTGAGCTCGATGAGCTGATGCCCGAGCAGGAGCGCCTCGAAGTGCTCATCAAAGACCTGCTGCTGCCCAAGGACCCGAATGACTCCAAGGACGTCATCATGGAAATCCGGGCCGGCGCGGGCGGCGACGAAGCCGCCCTGTTTGCCGGCGATTTGCAGCGCATGTACATGCGCTTCGCCGAAAAGCAGAACTGGAAAATGGAGCTCATCGACGCCATGGAAGGCACCGCCGGCGGCTACAAGGAAATCATCGTGGCCGTGCGCGGCGAGGATGTGTACGGCAAGCTCAAGTTTGAAAGTGGCGTGCACCGCGTGCAGCGCGTGCCGGCCACCGAAACCCAGGGCCGTATTCACACCAGCGTGGCCTCCATCGTGGTTATTCCCGAAGTCGAAGAGTTCGACATCGAGCTGAACATGGGCGATATCCGCAAGGACTATTTCTGCTCCAGCGGCCCCGGCGGCCAGTCCGTAAACACCACGTACTCGGCCGTGCGCCTCACCCATTTGCCCTCCGGCCTCGTGGCCCAGTGCCAGGACCAGAAATCGCAACTCAAAAACTTCGATAAAGCCCTTGCCGTACTCCGCTCCCGCGTGTACGACATGGAGCTAGCCAAGAAGAACGAAGCCGACGGCTTAGTGCGCAAAAGCATGATTGGCGGTGGCGACCGTTCCGATAAAATCCGCACCTACAACTACCCCCAGGGCCGCGTCACCGACCACCGCATCGGCTACACGGTGTATAACCTGGCCAGCGTGATGGAAGGCAACGTCGACGACTTCGTAGAGCAGCTCCGCATTGCCGAAAGCGCCGAGCGCCTGCAGGAAGGCGTGACGAAATAAGTGGAAGCAGGAAGTGAGGAGCGGGAACTGCCCCAACGACCAACTCCCCTCCTTACCAAGGAGGGGAGTTTTTGCGAAGCAAAGACGGGGGTGATTGGGGGCGTTGAACGACTGATGTTGAACAATACCGTCCTTCACACTCGCACTTCCTTAAACATACTCATTTCCCAACGCCCAGCGTTCAACGCCCCCAACCACCCCAGCGCCCGCTTCGCGGCCGCGTCCCCTCCTTGGTAAGGAGGGGAGTTGACCGCCCAACGCCTTCTATGCGCCACCTCTTCCCGCTGTTTCTGGTCCTGAGCTGCCTGCTCACCTTCCTACCCGGCTGCGAGCCGAAGGAAGACTTGGTGCAAACATCCGGTAGCCTGGCATTTGCCACCGACACGGTGAAGTTTGACACGGTATTCACCACCATCCAGACGGTGACGAAGCGCCTGTGGGTGTACAACCGCAACAGCGGCGCGGTGAAAACCGACGTGAGCCTGGCCGGCAGGCTGGGTTCCACGTACTCGCTGATTATCAATGGCGATGCCGGCGCCACCATCAGCGGCATTACCATCCGGGGCAACGACAGCCTGCTGGTGCTGGTGCGCGCCGTGCTCGGCGACAACGGCAAGGACAAGCCCTTTCTGCTGGAAGACCAAGTGAATTTCCGCACCAACGGCAACGAGCAGAACGTGAAGGTGGTGGCCTTCGGGCAAAATGCCTATTTCCACCGCGCCGATTATGTCACCACCAGCACTACCTGGCGCACCGACAAGCCCCACGTCATCATCAATGCCAACCGGGTGCTGACGCCGGGCCAAGCTCCCGTTTCATTCGGGGTGCTGGTGGGCCAGGGAGTCACGCTGACTATTCCCAAAGGTGCCCGCATTTACGCCCACGCCGGCTCCTATCTGCAGGTGAACGGCACGCTGCGGGTGAACGACGACTTCGTGCCCGGCTCCGGCGCGACCGATACCGTGAAGGCTACCAACGCCAACATCGTGCGCTTCCAGGGCGACCGGCTGGAGCCGTTCTACGGCGACATTCCCAGCCAGTGGGGCGGCATTATTTTCAGCAGCACCAGCCGCAACAACAGCATTCGCTATACCGAAATCAAGAACGCCACTTTCGGCGCGCTGCTCTATAACCGCGACGGCCTGACGCCCCACCCCACCCTGGCCCTGAATAACACCGTTTTTCGCAATATCTCGGGGTCGAATGTGTCATTTGCCAATGCAAACCCCGGTACCGGCGGCGGCGTCATCAGCTATTCCGGCGATGTGGCGGCCACCAACTGCCTCTTCACCAACTGCGGCGAATATGCGATGGTGGGCATCGGCGGCTCCTACGATTTGAACTTCTGCACCATTGCCAACTACACGCCGGCCTTTCGGCGCGAAACGTCCTCCCTCACGTTCACCAACGTAGACGACGCCCTGAAATCCCCGCCAAAACTGCCAACTAGTGTCACCATTCGCAATTCCATCGTGTGGGGCTCTTTTGAGGATGAGTTGTATTTGCAGAACAACGGCGACCCCACGTTTACGTTCAGCATCCTGAATTCGCTGCTGCGTACCAAGGAGTACGGCGCTGCTTCGGACGCTACCGGCACCCCCGGTCTGGCCTTTCCCACCCGCTTCAATATCGTCAACATCGACCCGCTGTTTGTCCGCACGTCGCTCAGCAGCAGCCGGCCCGATTACACCCTGCAAGCCACCTCGCCGGCTACCGCGCCCCGCCGCGCCAAAGCCATTGGCTCTACCACGCCCCCTCGCGACCTCATCAACCTGCCGCGCAACCTGACATTCCCCAGCCTGGGGGCCTACGAGCACAAGTAAGCGCCGTTGAATCAGGTTATTCTAGCCGTAGCGCGAACTTTGTAGTTCGCGTCCCCGCGCCGCTAAAAGCCGTTCGAATGGCACGAAAACGCGAACTACAGAGTTCGCGCTACTATCCGGCCCGATGCACCACCCTGGAAACTACTCCACCCGCCCGGCCGCCGAATAGTGCAGCGTGTCGAACAGCACCAGCTTCTGGGTTCCCACCACTTTGTAGGTGCGCAGCTGGCCGTTTTCCAGCTGCACGCGCAGCTGCTTTTGCGCCGAAAATAGCGGGTTGTTCTGGATAATGGTAGCCGCGATTTCCTGCGGTACCGCGCCTTGCTGCACCACTGTCAGGCTGGCCACGGGCGCGTTGGGCTGGCCCGGCCGGCGCGTGTAGGTGCGGCGCAGGCGTCCATCGGGAAGCGCCACCGAGTCGACGGCATAGGCCCCGCGCAGGGCGGCTTTGTTGATATCAGCCTGGAAGAAAATCTGGAGCTCGTCATTCCATTTCACGGCGGGCACGCGCACAGTTTCGGGCGCGTTGCCGCGCAGGCTTACGTGCTTGGTCACGGCCGCATGGCGCTTCTCCAGCTGCGCTACCTGCTGCGTGAGCAGGCCTTTCACATCGAAGTACAGCGGCTGGCGGGCAGCGGGCGCGGCCGGGCCGGCATCGCCACAGCCGGCCAGCAGCACTACGCCCGTAGCCCACCCGCCTATTACCAGGCCGCGCTTACGCATTCGCAGGAGTGTTGGGCCGCAGCATGCTCAGGCCCGTCATCTCGGCCGGCTTGGGCACGCCCATCAGCTCCAGAATGGTGGGAGCCAGGTCGCCGAGCTTGCCATCGGCCAGGGTGCCGTGGTAGTCGCTGTCGGCCAGAATGCAGGGCACCAGGTTGGTGGTGTGGGCGGTGTTGGGCGAGCCGTCGGCGTTGCGCATGAACTCGGCATTGCCGTGGTCGGCAATGATGATGCTGGCGTAGCCGGCCTCCAGGGCCGCTTCTACCACGGCGCGGGCGCAGGCATCGGTCGTTTCCACGGCTTTCACCACGGCCTCGAACACGCCGGTGTGGCCCACCATGTCGGGGTTGGCGAAGTTCAGCACCACGAAATCGGCCGACTTGGCCTGCAGCTCCGGTATCAGGGCGTCGCGCAGCTCGGCGGCGCTCATCTCGGGCTGCAGGTCGTAGGTCGCCACTTTGGGCGAGGCCCGCAGGATTCGCGTTTCGCCGGCAAATTCATTCTCCCGGCCACCCGAGAAAAAGAACGTGACGTGCGGATACTTCTCAGTTTCGGCAATGCGAATCTGGGTTTTGCCGTGCGCAGCCAGCACTTCACCCAGCGTGTTGTTCAGGTTGTCCTTCTCAAAAATGGGCGTCACGCCCACAAAGGTGTCGTCGTAGTTGGTGAGGGTGAGATAATGCAGGTTGAGGCGCTGCATCTGGAAGGCGTTCATATCCTGCTGTGTCAGCACTTCCGTGATTTCGCGGCCCCGGTCGGTGCGGAAGTTGAAGCACAGCACCACGTCGCCGTCCTCAATGGTGGCCAGCGGCTGGCCATCGGCCCCGGTCTTCACGATGGGCTTCAGGAACTCATCCGTCACGCCGTCCTTGTACTGCTCCTGAATGGTTTGAATCAAGTTTTGCGAGGGCGTGCCGATGCCGTTCACCAGCAAGTCGTAGGCCACCTTCACGCGCTCCCAGCGGCGGTCGCGGTCCATGGCGTAGTAGCGGCCCACCACCGAGGCGATTTTGGCCCCGCTGCGCACTATCGACTCTTCCAGCTCATTCACGAAGCGCACACCACTCTTGGGGTCGGTGTCGCGGCCATCGGTGAAGGCATGCACGAACACGCGCCGTACACCCGCCTCGTGGGCAACGGTGCAGAGCGCCTTCACATGGTCGATGTGCGAATGCACGCCGCCATCAGAAAGCAAACCAATCAGGTGCAGGGGCTTATCATTGGCAATGGCATACTCAAAGGCTTTTACCAGCGCGGGCATCTGGCCCAGCTTGCGCTCCCGGATGGACTTACCGATGCGTACCAGCTCCTGGTTCACCACGCGGCCGGCCCCGATGTTCATATGGCCCACTTCGGAGTTGCCCATCTGCCCCTCGGGCAGGCCCACGGCTTCGCCCGAGGCTTGCAGCGTACTGTGCGGGAAGCGTTGCAACAGCTCGTGAAAGAACGGCGTACTAGCCGCATCTACTGCCGAAACTGCCGTATTCGGGGCAATACCCCATCCATCCAGAATTACCAATAATACCTGCTTACTCATGCTGCAAAGATACGGCGGCCCCGCGCCTCTGGTTGAAATTTTCTACCTTCGTGCCCGCTTTAAATCCGGGTTCTTTTCAGCCGTTTGCCGGCCTGCTTCTCCCCTTTTAACACTTACTGGCACCATTTTCGCTTAACTCTTTTCGCGTATGACGCACTTATTACCCTTATAATGAAACGCTATTTAATTAGGACTCTATTCATCGGATGGCTGTTCCTGCTCGGCTCTGTGGCGGCTCACGCGCAGGCCGATAACCTCGGAGCCGTTCGGTCAGCGTTGCGCAACGGGTCTTCCCGCGAGCTGTCGCAATATTTTGCCGCTACCGTTGAAATTGGTTTCGATGGCGACAAGCAGGGGTACAACGCTACGCAGGCCGAAATTGTCATCAAAGATTTTTTCGGCAAAAATGCTCCCAGCAGCTTCGAGTTTATTCATCAGGGCGAAAGCCAGGAGCACATTCAGTACGCCATTGGCCGCTATGCGGGCCGCAACGGTACCTACCGCGTCTTTGTGAAGCTCAAGCCCTCGCGCGGCGCACCGGTGATTGACACGCTGGATTTCACGAAAGAATAAGCTGAGCCCCAACCCCCACAGGTTGGGGCTTTTTTGTGGGCTTTCGCCACCGCCGCAAGGGCCGTACCTTTGCGCCGTGCAAACTATCTCTGCTCCCTATTCCTATCTCACGCCCGAGGCGCTGACCACCTTCATCCGCACGGCTTTGGCCGAGGATGTGGGCGACGGTGACCATTCGGCCCTGGCTTCCATTCCGGCCGCCGCGCGCAACCGCGCCCACTTACTGGTGAAGGGCGAAGGCATGCTGGCCGGCATGGCCCTAGCCCCGCTCATTTTTGCGGAAGTAGATACCTCGCTGACGATGACGCCCCTACTCGCCGACGGCGACCTGGTGAAGCACGGCGACATCGCCTTCACCGTGGAAGGCCCGGCCCGCAGCATCCTCACCGCCGAGCGCCTGGTGCTCAACTGCATGCAGCGTATGAGCGGCATTGCCACCTACACCGCGCACCTCAATACGCTGCTGGTCGGCACTCATGCCCGGCTGCTCGACACGCGCAAGACCACGCCCAATTTCCGCCTCTGCGAAAAGTGGGCCGTGCTGATTGGCGGCGGCGTGAACCACCGCTACGGCCTGTTCGACATGATTATTCTCAAGGATAACCACGTCGATTACGCGGGCGGCATTGCGCAGGCCATTGCGGCCACGCACGCCTACCTCACGCAAACCGGCCGGCAGCTGCCCATCGAAATCGAAACCCGCTCGCTCGATGAAGTGCAGCAGGCGCTGGACGCGGGCAGCATCGACCGCATTATGCTCGACAACATGCCCCCCGAGCAGCTGCGTGAAGCCGTGGAGCTCATCGCCGGCCGCTTTCCCACGGAAGCCAGCGGCGGCATCACCGAAAAAACCATTGCCGAAGTAGCCCGCACCGGGGTCGACTACATTTCGGTGGGGGCCCTCACGCACTCCGTCAAAAGCCTGGATTTGAGCCTGAAAGCATATTAAAAAGAATGTGAAGAATGTGCGGATGTGGAAATGTGCTGCACTGTAGACCATTCCACCTCTTTGCAGCCGATACATTCTCACATTTCAACACATCACTACATTTTCACATTACTCCCGTGAACCAACCAAATCAACGCGGCGGCGGCGGCGGCTTCCGCCAGTCCCAGCAGGCTCCGTCGCTGGCCATTCGCACCAAGAAAACCCAGCTCACCACCGACACCTACACCAAGATGGTGATGGGCGAAGTGTGGAAAAAAGACTGGGTGTACGCCCTTATTCCGTTTGCGCTGGGGCTGCTGCCGGCCATTTTTGTGCACTCCTGGTGGTGGATTGTGCTGGCCGTGGTGCTCACCATCCTGTTCGTGCTGTTCCGCTCGGCGCAGGTAACGGGCGTGACCCAGATGGAGCAGAGCAAGCCCCTGTTTGAGCGCATGGCGTTTGAGATAGACAACAAGCAGTTGTTGCTGCGCGTGGGCCCCGACAAAGAAGGCAAAGCCATGCAGCTGACCTGGGACATGATTGGCCGCGTGCGCCGCGATGTTGATGCGTACGTATTGTACCTCAAGCCCGGCACGCCGCCGGAGGGCATAGCTGCCTGGCGCCTGTGGCTGGCGCGCACGTTCGATGTGCCGGTGTTTTTACATTTGCCTTTCAAAATTTTCAACGCCGATAACGACCGTCGATTGTTTGAATCGATGTTGCGCCGCAAAAACCTGTTGCCAGCCGAGGCCGGCGCAGCTACCGTATAAATTCCAACCCCTGCTAATTTTACTTCGATGAAATTGACCTCCACCCTGTTGCTGGCCGTTTCCGCCGCTACTTTGGCCCTTACCTCCTGCAGCAGCGAGCCCTCCGACTGGCGCCCCGACGAAAAAGTATCGGTCGACCTGGTAGCCCCCGGCACCCGCGATACCGAAAACTTTGACAAATCGGTGCCGAACGCCTCCATCGAAAACGCCGATTCGCCGCTCATCAAGGCCGCTAAAGGCGAAACCGCAGAGAATGCCGAAGCACATCCGGCGGCCGAGGCGGCCATGTCGGCCAACGCTGAGGAAGGCATGCGCAAGCGCGGCAAGATGAATAATGCCGGCAAATCGGGCCAGGCAGATACGGCCGATAACGGCCACCAAATCCAGCGCTAAGGCGCGCGGCTCATTAGGTTATTCTCGTTTGGGTGGCAGCTTTGCCCGCTGGCTGGCGGTAGCAGAGCTGCCGCTTTGCGTCTTTTCAGAATGAAGAATGAGGAATGAAGAATGAAGAATTGACGCCTTGGCCGTCGGTCTTTCATTCTTCATTCCTCATTCTTCATTCCTCATTTTTTCTGTATGGGGTTTGCAATTTTTCTGCTGCTGCTCACCGTGCTGGGCGCGGGCGCGGCGGCGGCTTGGGTGCCGGTGGCGCGGAGCGGGCAGTGGCTGAAGCCGCTGCTGGCCTTCAGCGGGGCGTATTTGTTCACGCTCACGGTCACGCATATTCTGCCCGAAGCGCTGCAGCTGCTGCCCGAGCACCCCACGCGGGTGGGCTACTGGGTATTAGCGGGCTTTTTTGGGCAGCTGCTGCTGGAGGTGCTCTCGCAGGGCGTGGAGCACGGGCACGTACACGCCGAAACCGGCCATGGGCACGACGCCGTGGGCCGGGTGCCTTTTCTACTGCTGGCGGCACTGGTAGTGCACTCGTTTCTGGAAGGCAGCATTCTGGTGCACACGCCGGAAGTGGGCGATATCAGCCGGAATTTCTACGCCATTGTGGTGGGCGTGGCGCTGCACCACATGCCGGCGGCCTTTGCGCTGGCCACGCTGCTGCGGCTGCGGCTGGGCAGCTTCCGGCGGGTGTGGCCGGGCCTGCTGATTTTCGCGCTGGCCTCGCCAATCGGCATCATTTTCAGCAACTACGTGGTGCTGGCGCAGCTGCTGAGCAGCGGCTGGTACGCGGCGCTGCTGGGCCTGGTGGCAGGCAATTTCCTGCACGTTTCGACCACCATCCTGTTTGAAACCAGCCCCGAGCATCGCCTCAACTGGCCCAAGATGGCCGCAACGCTGGCGGGGCTGCTGCTGGCGCTGGCCGTGGCATAAGCGACGCTGTAAATCAGGTTCGCATGAGGGCGTATTCGAAACGCAATTGCAATTCCGCTTTTACATACTATGAATGGTGGTTTGCAGTATGTAAAAGAGATTACGCCTTACTATAACCACCGTTTTCATAAACATGTGGCACCCGCCAACACCCTTATTCCGCGTGCCAGCGATTCAGTCTTCGCCACAATCTTCTCGGCGAGCAGGCTAACTATGGCTTGGTTGGGCCGAACAAATAAGAGAGGCCAACTTTCGCGCCACCCCCCGGGATTAAGCCCAAGAGTCCATAAGGCGGAATGCGGAGGTTTTTGCTGATAAGCACCTCGGTGCCCAGTGCCAAGCGAGGCCCCAACTGATAGCGCAAACCAAGGCCGCCAACTACATGGGGTTCTGTGGCGCTGATGTCTGGGTAGTAAAAGCTTTCGCTGCGGGTCGCAGAGGTTCGTGTTATCGTCGTCGACACTTGGCCGCGCACCCAAGCCACCCCAAGCAACCATTCCAACTGCAGGGGCCGCTGTGGGCGGTGGCTGAAACGAGCCAGCAAAGTGAGCGCCGTGCTGGTGGTGACCTCCAGATTTCGAAAGGTGAAGGCCTCGCCATTAATCACGCTTTCGCCCCCGCTGCTTTCCTCCGTTCGCTGCCCATACTGAACATCCGCTTGCAGGGCGACTCGAGAGGTAATGAAATAGCCACCCGAGACATAGGCTGGGTATATCCGGGAATGGGGCTGGTTGATGGAGTAGTAGCTGTGGTAAGCAGCACCGATGCCAGCGTACCAGCGCCCTTTCCGAGCCACCGAATCCGGGGCTTGCCCAAAGGTCGTGCCGTGACAAACCAAGAGCGTCACAACAACTTTCCCTGCGAGAAATTTTCCAGTCGATAGGCGCTTTAAAGACATGATTGTCAAATTGGTAGAGGAGGAGCGGTAAAGCAAATGTAGTAAATACATTGTTTTTGCTATGTGAAATTTCGCACTGCGTAGCTAAAACCGGTTCCTCCGCCCGTTCCGAGGGTGTTGAACCCTCCTATTTTTGAACGCCTAACAGTTGCCCAGCACCAGATGCTAGGAGGCCATTGCGGGGATGAAAGAGTTTAAGAAACTCGTCTACGATTCAAAGTTTAAGAAACTGGCAGAATGGATGAGTTTCGTGAACTCCAGAATAGAGTCTGCCCCCCCGCCAAAGTACCACGCCGGCCGTGCCCCAGACGGCAGCGAAAACCTACCACTTTTCCGAGACTTATCCGGTAAGAGATGTTACACTAAGTTGTCTATCAGTAGCAAGTGCGCCATCCTTGTCCTTTGCATTTTCTTACTGACGCAGGCTTCTTTTAGCCCTCAATAGTCAAAACCTCCCCACCGCCCAGCAGGAAATCCTCTAGCTGCCGCGCCCGGGCGGTTTCGCGGGCCAGGCTGGCTTGCAGGTGTACCAGCCGCTGGCGCATGGCCAAAATGATGTCGAGCGCCTCGGGGGCCAGGCCCAGCTCGTGGTGCAGGCGGGCGAGGCGCGGCAGGTCGTCGGGCTCGTCTACGATGACGGTTTCGGGCGCGGGCGCGGCGCGGAGCAGGCCGGCTTGCAGGAAGTCGCGCAAGTCGGCCGGGGCCAGGCCGTAGCGCACCGAGCATTCCTGGAAAGTGAGCGTGATGAAGGTTGCTTCCATGATGAATAAGACGATGGGTTGGGCTTCAGGTTCCTACTCGGCAGCGCGCAAGTCGGCCAACTGTTGAATCAACTCTTTTTCTGGTTCGGTGAGGTTTTGGGGCAAGGTCAGGGTGAGGCGCAGGTAGAGGTCGCCAAACTCGCCGTCCTTTTTATACACCGGAAAGCCCTTGCCACGCAGGCGCAGGCGGGTGCCGTTGGCCGTTTCGGGCTTGAGCTTGATTTTGACGGAGCCGCTGAGGGTTTCCACCGTTTGCTCGCCGCCCAGCAGGGCCTTGTACATGCTCACGGGCACGTCCTGGGTGAGGTCGTCGCCGGTGCGGGCGTAGCGGGCATCGGGCCGGATGCGGAAGGTGATGAGCAGCGCGCCGTTGGGGCCGCCGTTGCGGCCGGGCCCGCCCTGGTCGCGCAGGCGGATGGTCTGGCCGTCGGCTACGCCCGGCGCGATGGTTAGGCGCAGGTTTTTGCCATTCACCGTGATGGTGCGCGGGCCGCCGTGGTAGGCTTCCTCCAGGCTCATTTCCAACTCGGCCTGGTAGTCGCCCCCCGCGCCAGGGCGGGTGCCGCCGGCCCGCCGCCCACCGCCGCCGCCCATGTTGCCGAAGAGCGAGCCGAAGAAATCCGAGAAATCCTCGCCTTCGCCAAACGGATTGCCGCCCCCACCCTGGCCGCCCTGGCCCTGGGTGTACTGGCTCCAGTCGAAGCCGCCGCCGGGCTGGCCGCCACGGCCCGCGCCGCCGCCGGGCTGCTGCTGGTAGCGCTGCCAGTCGGCCCCGAACTGGTCATACTTCTTCCGCTTTTCGGAGTCGCTGAGGACTTCGTTGGCTTCGTTGATTTCTTTGAATTTCTGCTCCGCGCCCTTGTCGTTGGGGTTCACATCGGGGTGGTGCTGGCGGGCCAGCTTGCGGTACGCCTTTTTAATCTGCTCGGGCGTAGCGGTTTTATCTACTCCCAGCGCCTTGTAATAGTCTTTGTAATCCACTTGAAGAGGGAGAAATGCGATGGAATTATTCGTCGGTCATTGGCAGCTGCGAAAGCGGCCGGCGGCGGCCCGCACTGCAAATTCGTCATTTACCAGCCAATTTCCGCCGCTGACAATTTTACGCGGCGCATCACGTTACCGCCCACCCGCTCTCGTATAGTGAGATGGGGCAGCCAAGAAACGGGGACGCTTGGTTTTCGGCATCAAAATTGGGTATGCTAGCTGAACGAAAGCGCCAACAGAATGTTGACTTTCCAACCCCTACATCCCAGAGCCAATTTTGCACTCCCCGGGAACATAATACAATTAGCATTTTCCGAAAAAGCCTTATATTTGCATATTGAAAGCATTTATCGTTGCGCTTTTCCTTATTCCATTTTTAACCTTTCCATGAAAATCAAGAATCTATCCTTCGGTGTTTTTGCGTTGGCTTTTCTGAATATTGCCGCAGCGCAGGCTCAAACGGCCCGCCCGGGCCGTGTGCAGCCCAAGCCGCGCGTAGCCGCATCGGCCATCGAGGGAATCAAGGATGGCATTTCGATGCAGAAGGGCCGTACCGTACTCACCGAGCTCGGCATTAGCAACCCGCTTACAGCTGATAAAAAGCTGGTTAACGGCACTATCATCACCCCGGCCGGCATCGTGACGACGCCCAATGGCACCACCACTCAAATTACGGAGGGCGACTACGTTTCGCTCACCGGCCGCGTAACGAGCCGGCGGGCCATTGCCGACGCCGACAGCATTGCCAAAGTCATGGTCTTCGATGCCAAATACCCCGGCAAGCGCAAGAAAATGGAGGCCGAAGCCGAGCGCAAAGCCAAGGACAAAGCCAAGCGCGAAGAAGAAAAAGCCAAGGCCAAGGCCAAAGCCGAAAAGAAGAAGAAAAAGTAATCCGCGTGCTGCCCAACGCCAAAGCGCCGCTTCCCTCGAATGGGAAGCGGCGCTTTGGCGTTGCGATGGTTCGCAGCGGCAGCCACCTATCTTTCGGGGCCACACGCCGTATTGCCGCCCATGCTCTTTTATACTGTGATGAAACCGCTGGTGCAGGTTGCGCTGCGGGTCTTTTTCCGCCGCATCGCGGTGCGGCACCCCGAACGCCTGCACCTGCCGGGCCCGCTGCTGCTGGCCGGCAACCACCCCAACACCCTCATGGACCCGCTGCTGGCGGCCGTGAACCGCCGCCAGCCCATTGCCTTTCTGGCCAAAAGCACGTTTTTCAGCAATCCCATCGTGCGGGCCATCATGCAGTCGGGCAACTCCATTCCCATCTACCGGGCGCAGGACGCGGGCACCGGCGGCCCCGTCACGCCCGAGCAGCGCGCCGCCCAGAACGAGGCCACCTTCGGCCGCTGCTACGACTACTTGGGCCGGGGCGGCACCATCATGATTTTTCCGGAGGGCACCAGCGTGAGCGAGCGCCGCCTGCGGCCCCTCAAAACCGGCGCGGCCCGCATTGCGCTGGGGGCCGAAGCCCGCCATAAGTTTAAGCTGGGCCTGAAAGTGGTGCCGGTGGCCACTAACTACTTTGACCCCAGCAAGTTTCGCTCGGATGTGCTGCTGAACGTGGCCCCGCCCATCGTCGTAGCCGACTATGCCGCCGCCTACGCCCAGGACCCCGACGAGGCCGCCGACCAGCTCACCGAGGCCATTCGGGTGGCGCTGGAACGCCGCCTGGTCATCACCCGCGACGCGGCCGAGGACACCTTCGTGCAGCAGATTGAGCGCACCTTCGGCGACCACCTCAACCCCGACGACGACCCCGACACCCTCTACGACAACTTCCTGCTGAGCCGCACCCTACTCCAGGCCCTGCCCTGGGCCGAGCAGCACTTCCCCGAGCGCCTCACCGCCGCCCGCGCGCAGTTTGCCGCCTACCTGGCCGACCTGCGCCGCCACAACCTCAGCGACGAAGCGCTGGATAGCCAGCGGCGCGGCTCCGTGGCCGGCCTGCTCAACCTGGTATTTGGCGCGCCGGTATGGCTGTATGGCGTGGTTAATAACTACCTGCCTTACATCCTGCCTTCGGCCGTGGCTAAGCGGGCTACCAAGGATGTGGAGTTTGTGGCTCCCATCATGCTGGTGATGGGCATGCTGACTTTCCCGCTGGCCTACGTGCTGCAGGCAGCAGCCGTGCACTACTTCACTCACGACTGGCGGCTGACCGCACTGTACGTGCTCAGCCTGCCCCTCACCGGTTTTTATGCCCTGAGCTACTGGAATACGCTGGCAGCCCGCCTGCGGCGGCTGCGCGCCGCCCGCTTTTTCCGGCGCACGCCAGCCGTTGGTGCCGCACTATTGCAGCAACGCACCGCTTTACTAACCGAGCTGGAAGATGCCCGGATGGCGTACCTAACCGCCAGGGCGGAGGCCTGAGTCAGGCAGGCAGCAGCGCGCCGGCCAGCAGCGCCACGGCAATGATGACCACGCTGGGCACCTTCTCCCAAAGCAGCAGCAGGAACGTGGCCCCCACCAGCAGCGGGTTCAGGGGCAGCGAATCGATGGGGCCGAGGTGAAACGGCAGCTCCAGCAGGCGGTCGGGCAGCGGGTGGTAGAGCAGGAAGGTGGCCGCGCACACCAGCCCCGCGCTCACGGCGTTGATGCCCTCCAACGAGGCCTGCACCACCCGGTACTGCCGCAGCCGGTCCCAGAAGCGAATCACGAAGAAGATGAGAAACGTGCCCGGCAGAAAGATGCCCGCCGCGCCCACCAGTGCCCCCAGCACCTGCATGCCGTTGCCACCCGCCGGCCGCATGGCCAGCGCCCCGATGTAGGCCGCGATGGAAAAATTAGGACCTGGCATGGCCTGCACCAGTCCCAGGCCCGACAAAAACTCCGTTCCCGTGAGGTAGTGCTTGAACTCCACAAACTCGGCATACAGCAGCGGGGCCAGCACCTGCCCACCCCCAAATACCAGCGAGCCGTTGCGGTAAAAATTCTCGAACAGCCGCACCGGCAGCAGCTGCGTGTAGTGCCCCAGCACGGCCGCCCCCACCAGAATACCCAGCCACAGCACAAAATTGGCCCACTCCACGCGCAGCGGCTTTTTTTTCTGCACAATGGCGTGCTTGCGGTAGCGCACCGTGGTTACGGCCCCGCCGGCCAGCAGCAGCAGCGGCAGCATCCAGGGCAGCTGGAAAAAGTAGGCCATCATGGCGGCGGCCACCATCAGCCCCACGGCCGTTTTGGTATGAATGACCTTCTCCGCAATCTTGTAGGCCGAGAACGCCACAAAGCCCACCGCCACCGGCTGCACAAACTGCACCAGCGCCGCCACCCGGGCCGGGTCGAGATGGCTCAGGGCGAGGGCGGCCAGCGTCATCAGCGTCACGGACGGAGCCATCCAGACCAGCAGCGTGAGGTAGGCCAGATTGGGCCCACCCAGCCGGAAGCCGATAACGGTAATGGTTTGGGTGGACGTGGGCCCCGGCAGCAGCGCACACAGCGCCTGCAATTCCAGCAGCTCGGGCGTGCTGATGTAGCGGCGCTTATCCACCAACAGCCGGAAAAACATGGCCAGGTGCGCCTGCGGTCCGCCAAAGGCCGTGAGGGCCAGCACGGCCACATCCTTCAGAAAAATAATGCCCCGCCCCCGCCGCGTGCGCTTGCCCGAGCGCCGCGGGGGCGGCGTGAGGGAAACGGGTGCGGCGGGGTGCGGGGCAGTAGGTGGCGTTGGAACGGTCATGCGGAACAAAAAAGAACGTCATGCTGAGCTTGTCGAAGCATCTCTTCCGCTTCGTTACCCCAACTTGGATTACTTGCGCAGTAGAGATGCTTCGACTTCGCTCAGCATGACGTGCTGGTTATTGTTCTGAACTTCTTCCTTATTTCTTCTTCAGCCCCAGCTCAATCAGGCGCTCGTTCAGAAACTCGCCGGCCGTGATGTCGGCTTCCTTCTTGGGGTTGTCGGGGGTCACGCAGTGCTCCAGGGCAGCCAGGCTCATTTCGGAGCGCGGGTGCATGAAGAACGGGATGCTGAAGCGCGAGGTGTTCATTTTTTCGCGGGCCGGGTTCACCACGCGGTGAATGGTAGATTTCAGCACGCCGTTGGTGAGGCGCTGGAGCATGTCGCCCACGTTCACCACAATCTGGTCGGGCAGGGCCGTGATGGGAATCCATTTGCCGTCGCGGCGCTTCACCTGCAGGCCGTCGGCGCTGGCCCCCATCAGCAAGGTAATGAGATTGATATCGCCGTGTTCGGCGGCGCGCACGGCATCGGCGGGCACCGCGTCCGGGTCTTCGATGGGGAAGTAGTGAATGGGGCGCAGGATGCTGTTGCCGTGCTTCACCTTATCATCGAAGTAGTTTTCGGGTAGGTGCAGGTACAGCGCAATGGCACGCAGCACGTCCTGGCCGGCGCTTTCCAGCGTGCGGTAAGCCGTGAAGGTGCTCTTCTGGAAGCCCGGAATTTCCTGGGGCCAGATATTGTCGGGGTACTCGTTTTTGATGGGGTCCTCTTCCTCCACTTCCTGACCTACGTGGTAGAACTCCTTCAGGTCGCCGGTGTTGCGGCCCTTGGCGTGCTCCTTCCCTTTGCTGATGTAGCCGCGCTGGCCGGCCAGCTCGGGATTTTCGTAGCACTGCTTGGCTTCGTCGGGCAGTTGGAAAAACGCCTGCACATCGGCGTATAGCTGCCGGGTTTGCTCGTCGTTGAGGCCATGGTTTTTCAGGGCTACAAAGCCGATGTTCTGGTAGGCCTCGCCGAGCTGCTGCACAAAACGAGCCTTACGCTCGGCGTCGCCGGAACGGAAGTCGGCGAGGTCGAGCGAGGGAATATGGTCAAGAAGTTGGTCTTGCATAATAAAATTGAGTTTACTTTGAGGCTACGTAAGACTCTTGGTGGGCAACGGCGCAAGTTAAGCAAAACCCGGCACCGGTCCTTCATCGTAAACGACCCCGCTCATCGATACTATTCAATAAATCACTACCACTTTTTTTTCAAGGTTTGAGTCTATGAAACGTCCTTTTTGGCTGCTGTGCAGCACCACCATTACGCTGGCACTTCTGGCTAGCTGCGAAACGAGCAAGCCCGCTACCGATGTTAGCGCTACTGCCGGCAGCAATACCCCCGGTGCTACCAGCACTGCCGCCAGCGGCGAGAGCATGGAATCGAACGGTATCCGCCTGACGCCCTTCAGCGATTCGCCCAAGTTCCCCGAAGCTCAGATGCAGATGCGCGCCCCCGTTGCCGGCGCTACGCTGCCCAGCGGTGAGGTGGCATTTGACTACCAAACCACCAATTTCCAGCTCACTAAAATGAGCGGCGGCCCCCACATGGCCGAAATGGCCAACTCGATGAAGGGCCAGCACATCCACAATATCGTGGACAACCAGCCCTATACGGCGCACTACGATACCAAATTCACCAAGGCTATTCCCGATGGCCAGCACGTGGTGCTGTCGTTCCTGTCGCGCTCGTACCACGAGAGTCTGAAGCACCTCGGGGCCTACGACCTGACCGTGATTAACGTGGGCAACACCCCGGCTCCGGCCACGCCCATCATCGATGTGAAGGCTCCGAACCTGTTTTATAGCCGCCCAAAAGACACATACTCGGGAGTTGATGCCAAGCGCATCATGCTGGATTTTTACCTGGTGAATACCAAGCTGGAGCCCGGCGGAAACCGCGTACGCGCCACCATCAACGGCACCGAATTTATACTTAACCAGTGGCTGCCTTACCAGATGGAGGGCCTGCCTGCTGGCGAAAACACGGTGAAGCTGGAGTTGATAGACGGCAGCGGCAACATGATTGCCGGCCCGTACAACTCGGTAACCCGCACGTTTACGGTAGCTCCCTAACGTTTAGGACGTTATTTTTTCGTTACGGTTTCTCCAAAAAAAGTCTCCCGGCCCGGCCGGGGGACTTTTTTTGCTTCCCCGCACTTGTTGTTCCGGTTCTACCTTGCCCACTATGTCCGTTGCCCCTTCCGATTCTGCCCCGCTGCTCACCCGCAAGCAGGTGCTGCGCGCCCTGCGCCAGATAACCCGCGAAGGCCGCCCGCTACCGCCCAGCACCGTGTATGAGCTGGTGTACCGAGACCGCCGCTACCCACCCCGTGCCGTGGCCGGGCTGGCCTACCGCCTGGCCACCGCCAACCCGGCCGCAGTTTGGCCCACCGCTACGGCAGCAGCTGGCGGCCCGCCAGGTGCCCGCCGACCTCATCGAGCAACTGTGCACCCGCATGGCATCCCTCAACCAAGCCATAGCCGATGACCCCGAGCTGGGGCCGGATTTTGTAATCGGCCACAGCTACTTCTGCCAGCCGCCGGCCCAGCCGGGACAGGCTTCAGAATGGCTGCGCCTGATTTTTGAGCAGGAAATCGGTCCGCTACTGGCTGATTACTGGCGCGAGCAGCCAGCTACGGCAGCGGCTCAGTTGCGCAAGCTACTGGCGTAGAATAGGTTCAAGACCAATAGCCATACCTACTATTGTAGGACTTACGCAGTCGAAACACTAACAAACTGAAAAACAGCAATATAACAAATATGCGTCTTGAATGCAAGTCGTTGATTTTCAGGTTACATAGCTTTTGAAGTGCGTAAGTCCTATATTGAAGCAAAATGAACTTAATAGACATACTATCAGGTACCCGCGCGGCATCTTGGTCCGATAAAAAGTATCATCGCAGGTGTTTGGAATTACTGCTGGAAGCGCAGGTTGTAGGGCGCATAAGCAAAGCATATGTATTAGGTCATGCGGCCGCTAATTCACAGACAATAGCTCGCATTGGCCTCTGCATCGAGCAGAAAAGTACGCGGTGCCTGCGTAGGGTATTCCAGGACCTGCCCTATGGAGAAGACGAATTGGGATTGACAGTAATAGGCTCAATGTGTACCGTCTATCTGCTTATTGAACCTGCTAATCGGACTTTCGTTGCCGTAATTGGTAATCCCGATGAGCATTCTTCATCGCAACTACTGCTTCATTTCGCGGAGGCTAATGGATTTCCCTATTGGTTAGTATTGGGCAAGCGTTTGGTTATTGAGCAATAAAAAGTGAAGGGATTTTTGGTACACGCCTTTCTGTTAAAAAAACAGCCAATTCAATTGATACCCCTCCCTACCCTCTACTATTTCCTCTGCTACGCCTGGAACCGGCTGCCTGAGCCGGCTGTACTGCTGGCCAGCGAAGCCGCACCCTTCGAGCGGCCGCTGGGGCTGCTGGCGCAGGTGCTGCTGCACGCCACGCGCCGCCTGCTCCGCAACGGCCTGCCGCGTACGTTTCAAACGCAGTAGGCCGAGCTTACCAGCCTGCGGGGCCGCGTGGAACTGGCCCCCACGCTGGGCCGGGGCCTGCTGGGCCAGGGCCGCGTCATCTGTGCCTTCGATGAACTGGGCACGGCCTCGCCCCTGCACCGCCCAAACGCTGGGCACGCTGGGCCGGGCAGCAGCTTTGCCCCCGGCGCTGCGCCGCGAGTTGCACCAAGTCGGCCAGCGGTTTCCGACGGGGCTGCTCAATGCTATGCTGCCTCCCCCCACGGCCGCCACGTTTCGGGAGCTGCGGCGGCAGCGGCCGGATAGCCAGGCCGCGTTTCTGGTGCACGTCTGCGAGCTGGTGTGGCTCACGGCCCTACCCGAGCCCACGGCTACCGGCCGCAAGCGCTTCGCCGATTTCCGGCGCGACGAAGCGCTGATGGCGCGCATCTTCGAGCAGTTCACCCGCAATTTTTTCCGTCGCGAGCAGCGCCGTTACCGCGTCTTTGCCGAAACCATTGCCTGGCAGGCCGAAGCCCCGCTGGCCGCCGACCTCGCCCTGCTGCCCACCATGCTCACCGATACCACGCTGGAAGCGCCCGACCGCAAAATAATTCTCGACACCAAGTACTACGCTGCCACCCTGCGCCCGCGCTACGACCGGCAGCGCCTCATTGCCCCGCACCTTTACCAGCTCTACGCCTACCTCCAGAACCAGCGCCCTGCCCCCGGCCAGGTTCTGGAAAGCATATTGCTGTATCCGGCCGCCACGCAGGACGTGGACGTGCGCTACACCCTGGGCGGGCACCCGGTGCGCGTCATCACGCTCAACCTGCACCAGCCCTGGCCCGGCATTGCCGCCGATTTGCTGCGGCTGGTGGAATAAATAACCCCAAGGCATAAAAAAACAGCCCGTATTTTCCGCTTGGGAAAATCCGGGCTGTTAGTGTCGAATGACGAAGGTTTGCGCTGGCCCAGGGGCCGGCAACAAACTACTTCTTCTCTTCGGTTACAGTCGTGGTGGTGGTAGCAGCAGGAGCCATAGCAGTGCTATCAGCAGCGGGAGCAGCCATTGCGGTGCTGTCGGTGGTGGTAGTAGTGGTGGTCTCGGTGCCGGTAGCAGGGGTCTCAACGGTAGTGGTTTCCTCGGTCTTCTTTTCGCCGCACGAAGTCAGACCAGCGGTGAGGGCGAAGCCCAGGGCAGCAGCTTTAAACAGATTTTTCATCTTTGGAGGTAATTTTGAAAACGGGTTAACTTTAAAACGCCCTTTATACTCAGTCTCTGGAAAGGTAACCCGGCCCGGAAAAAAATTATTTCGGCGGGTTACTTGTAGCCTTTGCCTGTATTAACCCCCAAAGTGAATGAGCAGGGGCAATCCAACTTCCTCTTCTTTGACTCCTACCGACGACGCGCTGATTGCCGCCATTCGCAGCGGCGATGAGCGGGCCCTGGCCCACCTCTACCGGCTGCACTGGCCCATGGTGTCGCACTTCGTGCTGCAAAACAGCGGCACCGAGGACGATGCCCAGGACGTGTACCAGGAGGGCGTGATGGTGTTTTATGAAAAAGTACGCGACGGCTCCCTCGAGCTCAGCTGCCAGATTAAGACCTACCTCTACGCCGTGTGCCGCCGCCTGTGGCTCAAGCGCCTGACCAGCAAAAGCCGCTTCGGCGTGCGCTTGCTGGATGACGAGGAGCACGGCCCGTACCTGAACACGGGAGCCGAGGAAGACCTGCTGGCCGCTGAGGAGCAGGACCGCCGTTTCGCCACCATGAGCGAGGCCCTGGACCACCTCGGCGAACCGTGCCGCTCACTTTTGGAAGGCTTCTACCTGCTCGATAAGTCGATGCAGGACCTCACGGCAGAGTTTGGCTACACCAACGCCGACAATGCCAAAAACCAGAAATACAAGTGCCTCGTGCGCCTGAAAAAATTATTCTTCGCCCATTATAAAGAAGAGCCTATCTGATATCGTTAGCCGCCGGTTGTAGCCGGTGAAACTCCCATCCGCTTACCGCCGCCGCCCCGCCCGGCAGCATTTACCCATGATGACTGAAGCAGACTATTACGCCTTATTTGAAGCCTACGCCACCGGCGAGCTGGCCGGGCCCGCCCGCGCCAATCTCGAAGCGCGCCTGGCGGCTGACCCGGCCCTGGCCCTGCGCTATGCCGACTTCAGCGAGATGACCGATACGCTACGCGCCTACGGCCAGCGCCAGCAGGCCCGGCAGCAGCTGCGCAGCATCCACGCCGCCATGCTGGCCGCCGATGCCCCTGAGGAAATTACGCTGCCCATCACCGGCCTCACCCACACGGTGCACCCGATACTGCGTATTTCGCGCACCGAGCGCCGGCTGCGCGAGTTCTGGAGCGGGCACCGCGCCACCGTGGGCGTGGCCGCTTCGGTGGCCGTGATGGCCGTGTTTGCCACGCTGCTGGGGCTGGATATCTGGCGCAACTCCAAGGTACAGCCTTCGCTGTATGGCTACAACGTGATGCGCCGCGAGATTAACAGCCTCAAGCACAACCAGAAGGTCTTAAATAGCACCATCAAGCGGATTGATGGCAGCGCCACGCCACCGCTGGCCCCGGTTAGCAAATTTAGCGGAACGGGCTTCGCCCTGACTTCGGAAGGCTATATCGTGACCAGCTACCACGTTATTCAGGGTGCTGACTCGCTGCTGATTGAGGGCCGCAACCACCAGCGCTACCACGCCGAGCCGGTGTATTCCGACATCAAGCACGACCTGGCCATTTTGCGCATTACCGACAAGAAGTTCACCGGTTTCGGCCGGCTGCCTTACGCGGTAAAATCGGGCCAGGCCGATTTGGGCGAGCGGGTGTTCACGCTGGGCTACCCGCGTGAGGACGTGGTGTACGGCGAAGGCTCGCTGAGCGCCCGTTCGGGCTTCGAGGGCGATACGGCTTTCTACCAAGTGAGCATTCCGGTGAACCCCGGCAACTCGGGCGGCCCGCTGATGGACGAGCGCGGCAACCTGATTGGGGTGGTGAGCGGCCGGCAGAACGACGCGCAGAGCGCCGCCTTCGCTACCAAGTCGTCGTACCTGGTACGGCTGGTTGATTCACTGGAAGCGGCCAAGCCCGCCAACCCCTACCGCCTGCCCCGCTTTGGCCAGCTGGCCGGCACCGGGCGGCCCCAGCAGCTCAAGAAGCTGCAGGACTATGTATTCGTAGTAAAGGTTTTTGAATAGGCCGGAACGCCCTTTTCAAGCACAAGTAGCACAACGGCCTGTTTCTTTACCGAAGCAGGCCGTTGCGTTGTAATGACTTTTCGGGTGCGCCGATTATTATCCGCAGTCCGTCAGAATACGCTGATTATTCCGCTGTTTGGGGGAGCCAATGCGGACCTTTTTCATAACCTTAGGCCCTGCAATCTAGTATTCAGACTTAGATAAGCAGTGCTTGTCTCTCAATCCCTCTGTCTTCCTTAACCTCCGCACTCCGTGGCTAAAAATCAACAAACCCCGCCTTCCAGTAACGATGTCGCCGGCTCGGCCATTTTCAAGAAGTTTCTGAACACCGCCGAGGGCTACATCAAGCAGCCCTCGCGCCTGAAGAAGCTGCTGACCGATGCCTACAAAAAGGCCAGCGAGAAAAACGACGTGGGCACGCTGGCCCACGAGGCATGGGAAACCCTCCAGACCATGTTCCGGCTCATCAAGGCGTCGATGTCGGGAGAGTATACGGGTGTGCCCGGCACCACGGTGGCGGCGGCCGTGGCGGTACTCATCTACTTCATCAGCCCAATTGACCTGATTCCGGATTTCATTCCGGTGCTGGGCCTGCTCGATGACGTGGCCCTGGTAGCCTGGTTCTCGACTACTCTGAAAGGTGAGATGGACAAGTTCCACGAGTGGGAGCTGACCCGCCCGACCGAAGTTACCACGGCCGGGGCCTATGCTCCTTCCGATAAAGAAACCCCGGCCTCGGCCGCCAGCGCCGCTGCTACGGCTACGGCTTCGGCCAGCAACCAAGCCAAGCACGCGGCCGATGCCCTCGATGAGCAAGCTGCCATGGCTCCCGCCGCGCAGCCCTCGCACTCGAACGACCCCGCCGCGCCCACCGCGCAGATAGCCGAAGAATCGGCTAAGCACGCCGGTACCAGAAGCGTGGCAGCTCACACCACCGACAGCAGCCGCGAGCCCAGCACCACAGCCACCAATACCGGCGGGAACGTGCGCTAAGCGCCACAACAGCTTTAGCTATAAGGCACAGCGGCCGTACTCACCTATGGCGAGCCGTCAAACAGTTTTGGATAAGGGTTGGGGTTGGAATACCTGACTCTGGTGCAAAAGCCCGGAATGAAAAAAGCCCCCCCGCAACTCAGGTTGCGGGGGGGCTTTTTTGCAGGGTAAAATAATGCTAAGCGGCAGCGGCGTGGTCGCGCACGAAGCGAACGAAATCGCCTACGGTGTAGAGCGGTACTTCGTCGGGAATGGTGATGCTGAAGTTGCGCTCCAGCTCCAGAATAATATCAACAACGTCGAGGGTTTCGAAGCGCAGGTCGCGGGCGAGGCTGGCGGTTTTGCGCACGCGGCTGGCCCGGATGGCCTTGCGCTTGCTGATAATGCGGAATACCTGCTGCTCGATAGTAGGTGTGTGGTGGGCGCTAGTGGTGGATACGTACATAATAAAGTTGCGGAAAAAGATGGTAAGCGGGGCAGGTAGTAACCGGCCGTTCCGTTGGCGTCGCGCCGGGGAGAGTGCCCACCGGCGGCCGCTGCTGCAACAACAGCCGGCCAGCGGGCACTCGACGCCTGAAAAGCTAGGCTAGTACAGGCGGCGTAGCCGCCTGTACTTCCTCAGAGTCCACCTCCTGCTGAATGGTTGCAATGTCATCCGGATTTTTTCCGGTTATTTTTCCTTTTAATGATTCGCTCAGCAAATACATCACCGGCACCACCACCAGCGTGATACCCGTGGCGAACACCAGCCCGAAAATGATGGTCCAGGCCAGCGGGCCCCAGAAGGTAACCGACTCGCCACCGATGAAGAAGTGCGGATTGCCCGAAGCGAACAGCTCGTAGAAGTCGATGTTCAGACCGATGGCCAGTGGGATGAGGCCCAGCGTGGCGGCCGTGGCCGTGAGGATTACCGGGTTCAGGCGGGTGCGGCCGGCCAGCACGATGGCTTCGCGCAGCGGCATGCCCTGCGAGCGCAGCATATCCATGAATTCGACCAGCAGAATGCCGTTTTTCACCACGATGCCGGCCAGGGCGATAATGCCCACGCCCGTCATCACGATGCTGACGTTCTGGCCCGTGATGGCAAGGCCCCAGAACACGCCGGCGATGGAGAACAGCACCTCGGAGAGGATGATGACCGGCTTGCTGAACGAGTTGAACTGCGTGACCAGAATCAGGAAGATGAGGCCCAGGGCACCGATACCGGCCATGGGTAGGAAGTCGGTGGTTTCCTTCTGGCTTTCCTGGGCACCGCCCATGTCGATGGTGTAGCCGGGCGGCGTGCGGAACGACTTGAGGGCCGTTTGCACGGCGTTGGCCACGTCGGGGCCGGAATAGCCGTTGAGCACGTTGGACGAGATGGTGATGACGCGCTTGGTGTCTTTGCGCTTGATGCCGCCGTAGGTGGAGCCGTAGGTGACATCGGCCACCGAGGAGATGGGCACCTGGCGCACGGCCCCGGTGGCGTCGCGGAAGGTGAGCGGGGCATTAATCACGGCGTCCACGTCGGAGCGGTAAGGCTCGGCGTAGCGCACCTGGATGGGGTACTCGTCGTCGACGGTTTTGAATTTGCTGGCCTCGGTGCCATAGATGGCCGTGCGCACTTCCAGGCCAATCTGGCCGGTGCTGATGCCCTCACGGTTGGCGCGGGTGCGGTTGATGTTGACGGCGATTTCGGGGTTGCGGTCCTGCAGGTTGGAGCGCAGGGCCTCCACGCCGCCAATGTGCAGCGAATCGACGTAGCGGGTCACTTTCTTCGAGAGCGCGGCCAGTACTTTGTAGTCGTCGCCGGCTACTTCGATGGCAATGGGCTTGGCCTGGGGCGGACCGCTGGCTTCCTGGTCGACCGAGATTTCAGCGCCGGGAATACCCTTCACCACTTCGCGGATTTTATCCATGTAAGTGCTGGTTTTGGGGCCTTTGCGTTCGCTGAGCTCCTTGAAGGCCACGGCCACCTTGCCCATGTGCGACTGCGACACGCCCGAGGCCGTGGCTTCGGAAGGGTCGCCGGCGCCGATGGCCACGTTGGTAATCACCGACTCCACATCGGGGTTGTTCTTGCCGATAACGCCGTAGATGCGGTTTTCGAGGACGTGGGTAATCGAGTCCGTGACGGCCACGCGGGTGCCCACGGGCATGTTCAGGTAGGTGTAGATGAACTTGGGGTCGCCTTTGGGGAAGAAGTCGACGTGTGGCTTGCGGATGCCCACGGCCACGAACGAGCCGACGAACAGCACCAGCACGCCCACCATCACCAGGGCCGGGTGGCTAAGGGCCCAGCGCACGAGGTTGGCGTAGCCGTTCTGGAAGCGCGGCAGGGCGCGGGTCTGGAACCAGCCAATCATCTTCACGAACACGAACTTATCGAGGAAGCAGAGCAGGATGAGCGTGATGGCCAGGTTGCCCACGAAGGTGGAATGCGCCACGTAGCCAATGATGGCAATGACCAGCAGCACGCCCATCGCAATCAGGAAATTGCGCGTCAGCTTGGGCCGGCTGTGCATATCCTCCTCGAAATGCTCCTCGCGCTCCATAAAGCTCACGGCAAACACCGGGTTCATGATGAAAGCCACGATGAGCGAGGCCATGAGCGTGATAATGAGCGTGACCGGCAGGTAGAACATGAACGAGCCCACGATGCCCGGCCAGAACATGAGCGGCACGAACGGCGCTACCGTGGTGAGGGTGCCGGCCAGCACCGGAACAAAGACCTCGCCGGCGGCAAATTTGGCCGCTTTCGGAGTGGACAGGTTAGGGTGCTCGTGCAGCAGGCGGTGGGTATTTTCGATAACCACGATGGCGTCATCGACCACGATGCCCAGGGCCAGCAGAAAGGCGAAGAGCACGATGGTGTTCAGGGTGAAGCCGAAGATGGGAATGACCAGAAAGGCCAGGAACATGGAAATCGGCACACTCAGGCCCACGAACAGCGCGTTGGTGGTGCCCATGAAGAACATCAGAATCAGGGTCACCAACAGGAAGCCGATGACGATGGTGTTGAGCAGGTCGTGCAGCGTGACGCGGGTGTCGTTCGAGGTGTCGCCGGTCACGGTCACGTTCAACTCTTTGGGCAGGTTGGCTTTCGAGTCCTTGATAATAGCCTTGATTTTATCGGAGGCGTCGAGCAGGTTTTCGCCGGCGCGCTTCACCACGTTCAACGTGATGGCGGGCTTGCCGTCGAGGCGGGCATAGCTTTCGCGGTCCTTGAAGCCGTCCGTCACGGTGGCGATGTCGCCGAGGCGCACCGGCGAGCCGTTCAGGTTCTTCACCTGAATGTCGGCAATGTCGCCGGCCCGCACGTACTGGCCGGCCACGCGCACGGCGCGCTTCTGCCCGCCCACGTCGATGCTGCCGCCCGAAACGGTCACGTTCTCGGCCCCAATGGCCCGGGAAATATCCGAGAAGCTCAGGCGCGAGGCCCGCAGCTTGTTCAGGTCCACGTCCACGTTCACCTGCTGGTCGAGAGCCCCCACGATATCGACGCGGGTGATTTCGGGCAGCGCCTCAATCTTGTCCTGGAAGTCGTCGGCGTACTTTTTGAGCTGGGCGGCGGGCAGGTTACCGCTCAGGTTCACGAACATGATAGGCTGCTCGGAAATGTTGATTTCCTTAACCAGCGGAGCGCTCGGCAGGTCGTTGGGCAGCTCGGTGCTGGCCTTGTCCACGGCATCCTTGATGAGCTGCTTGGCGGCCTGTACATCCACGCCGGAGGTGAATTCCACGTCCACGATGGAGTAATCCTGGTTCGAGGTGGAGTTGATGTGCTTCACCCCGTTCACGGATTTAATCTCCTTTTCGAGCTGGCGCGTCACCAGGTTTTCGATGTCCGTGGGCGAGGTGCCGGGGTACACCGTGGCCACGATGATGCGCGGAATCACGATGTCGGGGAATTTCTCCTTGCCGAGCTTGATGTAGGCAAAAATGCCCGCCACGCACAGCAGCACCGTGATGATGTAAATGCTGGTCTTGTTGTTGATGGACCAACTGGTTGGGCCGAATTCTTTTTCGATGTCCTGCATGGCTTTTAGCTTGTAGGGGCGGGGCTTGTCCCCGCCCGCGTCGTTGCACGGAATTTTATGAGCATTGCTGATGGTGAGTCGTTCAACCAAACGTTAGCGAAGCCAACGATTCCGTTCAACGACGGGCGGGGGCAAGCCCCGCCCCTACGCCCCTTGCACGACCACTTTCTGGCCTTCATTCAGGTTCTGGTAGCCGCCCGAGATGATTTTATCCTCGGCCGTCAGGCCGTTGGTTACTTCTACTTTGCCGTTGTAGGTGTTGCCGGTTTTGATGATGCGCTTCTTGGCCACGGCTTTGCCGGCCTCCTGGGCCACCACGTACACGTAGCTGTTCTGCTCGTCGTGCTGCACGATGTCGACCGGAATAACCATGGCATTGGCCGCACTGTAGTTCTGGATGCGCACCGTGGCCACCATGTTGGGGCGCAGGTCGGTGGTGTGCTCCTTCAGGCGCAGCTCCACCGTGAAGGTGCGACTGGTGGCGTTGATGCTGCGGCTCACGACGCGCACCGTGGCGGGAATTTCCTCGCCGCCCAGGTCCGGAATGGTCACCACGGCGTTGTCGCCGGCCTTGATGCTGTTGCCGTAGGCTTCCGATACATCGACCAGGATTTTGCCGCCCGTACCACTGGTCAGGCGCACCACCGGCGCGCCGGGCGCGGTGATTTCGCCCAGCTTGGGCAGCACCTCGTCCACGCTGCCCGCGAACGGGGCCACCACATTGTAGAGGGCGCGCTGCTGGTTGAGGGTGGCAAGGTTGCGCTGCAGGGCCTGGTAGTTGTTGCGGGCTTGCAGAAACTGCACTTCGGTGCCAATCTGCTGGTCCCACAGGCCCTTCTGCTTCTCATATATCGTTTTGGCGAGGTCCATGCGGGTGCGCAGCTCGGCCATGTTGGCATCGAGAATGCTGGCATCCACGGTGGCCAGCACCTGGCCCTTGCCCACGCGGTCGCCGCGCTGCACGCGGATGCTGGTGAGCGAGCCGGCGGCGCGGCTGCCCACGGTGGCGTTCTGGTCGAAATCGACCCGGCCCTGCACTTCGAGGTAGCTTTTGAAGCTTTCGGGCTTGGCGTTCATCACCGAAACCGGCGTGGCAGCCGCTTCGGCCGGGCCGCCGGTTTTGGCTTCGAGCTCGGTAATTTTGGCCTGGGTAGCGGCCTGCTCGCTCTTCAGCTTTTCGAGCTGAGCTTTGGGGTCTTTGCTTTCGCCACCGCAGGAGGCGAGCAGCAGGGTGCCGGCGAGAAGTAGCGCGGCCGGTTGAGTTGAATTAAAGCGCATGGGTAAGCGGGGATATTTTAAGCGTAGGGGCGGGGCTTGCCCCCGCCCGGCGTTGAACGAAATCGTTGAGGCGGCGCGCACGCCAGGCGGGGGCAAGCTCCGCCCCTACTCGTTATTTTTTAGCCTGATTGAACAGCTCGCCAGTCGCTTTGTCGCGGTCGACCTTGGCTACCAGCACATCGTAAATCGCGCCGTAGTAGTTGGTCTGAGCCGAGCGCAGGTCCGTCTCAGCCGTAATGACCTCCAGGTTGGAGCCCACGCCGGCGTTGAATTTGATGCGCGTGACGCGGGCCACGTCGGTGGCCAGGGTCAGGTTGGCCTGCTGGTTGTCGAGCACATCCAGGGCGTTGATGAGCGTGGTGCGGCTCTGGGCGTCCTGTAAGTCAATGCCTTGCTTCAATGTTTCGAAACCTTTCTCAATAGTCTGCTGCTGCAGGCGGCTTTGCTGCACCAGGAACTTGCGGCGGAAACCGTCGAACACCGGCACCTGCAGGCTCAGGCCCACGTTGCCGAAGCCGAACCAGTTCTGGTTGGCGAAGCCCGCCGAGTTGGTCGAAGTCGGCCCGCGAAAGGCAAACAGCTCGCCCGCCGTTTTGGCCGAGCCCGTGAAACCGTAGGCACCCGTGAGCACGAGGCGCGGATACGCGCCGGCCTGGCGGTTGCGCAGGTCGAGGCCGGCTAGGGCCTGCTGGGTTTCGAGGGTCGAGAATTCGATGCGGTTATTGTAGTTGAGCGCGCCCCGGGCTGCCATGGGCTGGCCCCCGGAGAGGGCATTCTGCTGGTCGAGGCGGTTTTGGGCGGCGGTGTTGTCTCCGCCGGGCACTACCGGCGCAGTGGGCACCGCTCCGAGGCCATCCACGCCGCCACCGTTGGTCAGGCTGGCCACGCCGAGGCGCTGGCGCAGGGCGCTGGCATCCACCACGGCCGCGCTGAGCGAGTCGGTGAGCTGCACGTTCTGGCTTTGGGGCAGGCCCATCTGAAACTTGAGCAGGCCCACGCTCAACTCGGTGAGGCGCTGGGCTTTCTGCTGCTCCACCACCAGGTTGTTGCGCTGCACGCGCAGGCGGTCCACGTCGAGTTTCTCGGCGAAACCGGCCTTGAAAATTTTCTGGGTTTGGTAGAGCACCGTGTCGAGGCGCTGCACGTTGCGGGCCAGCAGGCTCAGGCGCGAGCGGGCCACCAGCGTACTGTAATAGGCCTTGCTCACCTGCTCCACCACGTCTATCTCGGCCTGCTGGGTTTGCTTTTTGGCCAACTCGGTGTACACCTTAGCCGCCTTCAGACCAATTAGATACGAGCCATCGAACAGCAGCTGCGACACTGAGGCACTGGTGTTGCCGGCGTATTGCAGGCCGAACGCGAACGGCTGCGGCGGCAGGGCCAGCTGCTGGGTACCCAGCACCTGCTGCTGCCCGCCCTGGGCTGCCGCCAGGTCACTTTGCGTGAGCACGGTTTGCGAGAGCGGGAAGCTCACCAGGCTCTTTTGCAGCTTGAAGTTGTCGGACAGCGTAGCAGCCACATTCACCTGCGGCAGGCCGGCGCTCTTGATTTCGCCCACTTTAGCGGCCGCCGTGGCCTCGCCCAGGCGGGTGGCCAGCAGCGACGACTTGTTCTGCACGGCGTAGCTCACGGCCTGTTGCAGGCTCAGCGGCATGGTGCCCGTGGTGGGCGGGGCCTGCGGCAGGGCGGCCGGCTGGCTTTGGGCAAGCAGCGCCTGCGGCGCGGCCGCGCTCAGGGCGGCCAGCAGCAAGAATCTGGTTCGAAACAGCGTGTTCATAAAACAGCAAAAAAGAAACGGGTAAGCGGGGATAAGCGGGTTATTCTTCGTCGGTGACGTTGCGGTACTGGTTGATGAGCTTGTGGCCCTTGATGGTGGCCACGCCCAGCATGAAGTGCTCGAGCAGCGCGACCGACACGCGCTCTTTGGCAAAATCGCGGGTCGGGTAGAGTTCCGGGTCGAATTGCAGCTCAATCTGGGCCAGGCGCAGGCGCGAGAGTACTTCCATGTCGAGGTTGGCCTGGAACAAGCCTTCCGCGATGCCCCGGCGCAGGTTTTCCTTGATTTGGGAGAGGATAAACTCGTTTTTATGGGCCTGCCAGAGCTGCCAGGTGGCGGGGTGAAACTTGCGCAGGTCGTAAAAAATGCTGGGGTGCACGTTGCCAAACTCCTGCTTAATCCAGGCCAGCATCTTAAACAGCTCGTCGATGGCCGAGGAGGCGGCGTTTATCATCACCGTGCACTCGTTCTGGGTGCCGGCGAGGTGGCGGGTCATGGAGGCTTCCACAATCTGGTCCTTGTTTTCGAACCACTTGTAGAGGGTCTTTTTCGACATGGCCAGGTCGGCGGCGATATCGTCCATGCTCACGCTTTTGATGCCGTTGCGCATGAAAAGCTGATGGGCGTGGTTCAGGATTCGGTCTTTGATTTCCATAGCTAACGCCGCAAAGATACGACGGAAACTTTTATTGTGCTCAAAGTTTCCACTTTCTTTTTGGCATTCTCTGCTACTCCGGGCATTTTTCGTCCCTGCCTGACGCACACCGGCTTCGGATACTTTAGTTACCCTCGAAAAAAAGTGAGACGCAGGTCGCATATCCAACTAATTCAACTAGTAATATACAGCTAATAAAATTAGTTTAATAGCATTCGATAATCACATTATTTATTTGTGAACTCGGCCGGCACTCGTTGCGTGGCGGAAATGCTGGGCGCGGGTACTTTTGCGCCGGGCCGTGGTGGCCCACTTGCATTTGTTCCTATGAAAATCCGGACCGGCTTCGGCTACGACGTTCACCAATTGAAAGAAGGCCTGCCCTTCTGGCTCGGCGGCATTGAGGTGCCGCACACCCACGGCGCACTGGGCCACTCCGATGCCGACGTGCTCATCCACGTTATCTGCGATGCGCTGCTGGGCGCGGCCAACCTGCGCGATATCGGCTTCCACTTCCCCGACACCGACCCGCAGTACAAGGGCATCGACTCGAAGAAACTGCTGACCGGCGTGATGCGCCTGCTGCGCGAGCGCGGCTACGAGGTGGGTAACATCGACTCGACCATTTGCCTGGAGCGCCCCAAGGTGAACCCACACATCCCGGAAATGCAGCGCGTGCTGGCCGCCGTGATGGGCATTGCCGAAGAGGATATTTCCATCAAAGCAACCACGACCGAAAAACTGGGTTTTGTGGGCACAGGCGAGGGCGTGGCCGCCTACGCCAGCGTACTGATTGTAAAAGCGTAATTACCCGTCATGCCGAGGGCAGCCGAGGCATCTCGCTCGCTCCGTTGCTATGGTATTGATGAAGCTGTTTAGAAAGTCCCCGAACGGTCATGCAGCGCGCAGCGAAGCATGACCGTTTGAGCACCTTTTGTGACTTTCTAAACAACTCCGATTACTTCAGCACGCGAGATGCCTCGGCTGCGCTCGGCATAACGAACCATATAAAAACCTAATTCCCACTACTCAACATCAATGAAGCAAACCCCTCTCCTGCTGGCCTTTCTTGCGCTGGCCAGCGCTGCACCGGCCCACGCTCAGGGCAAGGCAAAAGTAAAAATCAAGCCGGCGACCAATGCGCCCGCTACTAAAATCAAGACCACCAGCGCGCCCGCCGAGAAAGACTGGAGCGTGCAGTATGCCGACCAGGTAACCGCCGAGCGCCTGCGCACCCACCTCGCCGTGCTGGCGTCGGATGAGTACGAAGGCCGCGAAACCGGCCAAAAAGGCCAGCACATGGCCGCCGACTACGTGGCCACGCAGTTTAAGGCCGCCGGCCTGACCGGGCCCGTGACCACCGGAACCGACCCCTACCAGCAGCATTTCGACGTGGAGCAGGTGACCTGGGCCGATGGCGCGACGCTGAAAGTAGGCAAAACGCGCTACGCCTGGCTGACGGATTTCTACGGCCTCGGCGACTCGCCCTTTGCGCAGGAAACCAGCGTGAAGCCGGTTTTTGTGGGCTACGGCATTGAGCAGCCCGGCTACTCCGACTATGCCAACGTGGACGTGAAAGGCAAGGACATTCTGGTGCTGATGGGGGAGCCTACCGGCGACGGTGGCAAAGCACTGCTCAGCGCCGACGGCGCGCCTACGAAATGGGGCACCGACTACCGGGGCAAGGCCCAGCTGGCCGCCCAGAAGGGGGCCCGCACGGTGTTCTTCGTGAGCTTCAACCCTACCAGCAACTTCGCCAAGCTAACGGCGCGGATGGCTCCGTACATTTCGCGGCCGTCGATGGTGATGGTGGGCAACGACAAGCCGAGCCGCACGCCTTCGTTCTTCATCTCGCCGGCCGTGGGGCTGGCCGTACTGGGCACCACGGACGCGGCGATGCAGACCTACCTGAGCAAAATCAACGCGACCAAGCAACCGGTGGCGGCTACGTTTAAAGTGGTGCCGATGCAGCTGAAGGCCGAGCGCAAGCGCGAAAAGCTGGATACGCAGAACGTGCTGGGCTTCATCGAGGGCACCGATAAGAAGGAGGATATCATCGTGATTTCGGCCCACCACGACCACCTTGGCAAGCACGACGGGCAGGTGTTTAACGGGGCCGATGATGACGGCTCGGGCACGACGGCCATTATTACGATGGCGGAGGCATTTGCCAAGGCCAAGCAGGAAGGCCACGGCCCCCGCCGCAGCCTGCTGTTCCTGAGCGTGACGGGCGAGGAAAAGGGCCTGTTTGGCTCCGAATATTATTCCAAGCATCCCATTTTCCCGCTGGCCAGCACCGAGCTCGACCTGAACGTGGACATGATTGGCCGCACCGATGTGGAGCACGAGGGCAAGCCCGACTACGTGTACGTTATCGGCTCCGACAAACTGGCCTCGGAGCTGAAGGTGATTCTGGAGGCGCAGAACAAGCAGTACGGCCCCATCGACCTGGACTACCGCTTCGACGACCCCGCCGACCCCAACCGCTTCTACTACCGCTCCGACCACTACAACTTCGCGGTGAACAAGGTGCCGGTGGCATTTTTCTTCAACGGCGTGCACGCCGACTACCACCAGCAGAGCGACGAAATCGAGAAAATCGAGTTTGCCAAGATGGAGAAGCGGGCACGGCTGGTGTTCCACACCGCCTGGGAGTTGGCCAACCGCGACGGTCGCATTGTGGTTGATTCGAACAAGCCGTAGCGCCAGGATTTTGCGCATGTCGTAGAACGTCATGCCGAGCGTAGCCGAGGCATCTCGCGTGCCGCAGTAATTCATTCGATTGAGTTACTACCACGAACGAGATGTCTCGGCTGCACTCGGCATGACGTTCTTTTTATTCTCCTTTTCTCGCCTTCCTCCATGCTAAAAACTTATGCGCTGGCAGCCTTGCTACTGGCCGGCGCGCTACCCGCCGCCGCCCAGCCAGCCCCCACCAAAATCAAGCTGAAAACCAAAGGCCCGGCCCCTACCCCCGCCGCGCCGACACTCTCCCAGACCTACGCCGCCCTCATCCAGCCCGCCGACCTGCGCGCGCACCTCACGGTGGTGGCTTCGGATGCGTTTCAGGGGCGCGAGGTGGGCCAGCCGGGCCAGAAGCTGGCAGCGGAATACCTGGTGAGGCAGTTGGCTGAAATTGGCCTGCAAGGGCCAGTTTCGGACAGCGACAACCCGTATTTACAGCACTTCCAGCTTACGCACAGCACCTATGCGCCGGGCGGCTATATTAAGGCAAACGGCCGGCGCTACGACTACCTGAAGGACTGGTTCAGCTACGGGCCCATGCCGTCGCCCTTCCTCACCGAAACGGCTTCGCAGCCGGTATTTGCGGGCTTTGGGGTGGAGCAGGGCGCGTATTCGGACTACGCGGGGCTGGATGTGAAGGGGCGCGATGTGGTCGTCATCATGGGCGAGCCGCAGGACGAGCGCGGCCGCAAGCTGCTGAAGTCCATGGGCCGCAAGGCCGACTACTGGGAGTCGGGCCTGCGTAAGGCAGCGCTGGCCAAGGCCCACGGCGCCCGCAGCATTTTCCTGATGACGTTTGCCCCGACGGCCGATTTCCGGAAGCAGACGACCGAGCTGGGCGAGTCGTTGCGCGAGCCCGCGTTTTCGCTGCCAGACCCCGGCCCGGAAATCATCGACACGGTGGCCGAGAATATCCCGCCGGGCATCGGCGTGTACTTTACTTCGCAGGATTTGGGGCTGGCCATGGCGGGCACCACCCTGAACGGGCTGATTGACTACGTGCGGGCGCTGGGTCGCGCCGGCCGGCCGGTAGTGCCGCGCTTTGAAGGCCCGGCGGCGGCGGTGTATCTGCCCCAAAATCAGCAGCCGCTCACCACCGAGAATGTGCTGGGCTTTCTGGAAGGAAGCGACAAAAAGGACGAGGTGCTGGTGGTTTCGGCCCACTACGACCATCTGGGCGTGAAGCACGACACGATTTATAACGGGGCCGACGACGACGGCTCGGGCACGGTGGCAGTGCTGGCACTGGCCGAGGCCTTTGCCCAGGCCAAAAAGGACGGGCACGGCCCGCGCCGCAGCATCCTGTTTGTGCTGATGACGGCGGAGGAAGAAGGCTTGTTTGGCTCGGAATACTACACGGCCCACCCGGTGCTGCCGCTGGCCAGCACCATCGCCGACCTCAACATTGACATGGTGGGCCGCACCGACCGCAAGCACAGCGCCAAGCGGCATTTCGTGTGCATTGTGGGTTCGGATAAGCTCTCGTCGGAGCTGCACGCCATCAACGAAGCGGCCAACCGCGACTACACGCACCTGGAGCTGGACTACCATTTCAACGTACCCGACGAGCCGGAGCACATCTACTACCGCTCCGACCACTACAACTTTGCGCGGCGCAAAATCCCGGTCATTTTTTACACCACCGGCGAGCATGCAGATTATCATCGGGCCACGGATGACGTGGAGAAGATAGAATTCGATAAATTAGCGGAACGGACCCGGCTGGTTTTCCACACGGCCTGGGAGCTGGCGAATCGCGAGCACCGCATTGTGGTTGATTCGAACAAACCCTAAGCTGCCGCCGCTATGACTCCAACTGCAAAAGCCTCCAAAGCCAGCCAGTTCCAACTCGACGCCGAGCGCAAAGCCTTCGACCGCGAGCATCGCCGCAAAATCCGCTTCAACATCGGCAAGTACGATGCGGCCGTGAGCACTGGCCTGAAGCTGTACGACCAGCACGAGCTGGCCCGCGACCGTGGCGCCTACCTCAAAGCCACCGTGCTGGAGAAGCTCGACGAGTACCTGCTGCAGTTCGAAGCCGCTTTCACGGCCCGGGGCGGCCGCGTGGTTTGGGCGCGCGACGCCGATGAGGCGCTGGCTGAAATCGGCAAGCTCACCAAGGCCCGCAACACCAAAACGGTGGTGAAGGCCAAGAGCATGACCACCGAGGAAATCCACCTCAACCACTACCTCGGCACCCAGGGCATTGAGTCGGTGGAAACCGACCTGGGCGAGTACATCGTGCAGCTAAACGGCGAGCGCCCCTACCACATCGTGACGCCCGCCATGCACCTGAGCAAGGCCGACATCAACGACATTTTTGTGAAGCACCTGGGCACGAAATCGACCGACGATGCCCAGGAGCTCGTGCTCACGGCCCGCCACCTGCTGCGCGGCAAGTACACCAGCGCCGAGGTGGGCGTGACCGGCGGCAACTTCCTGGTGGCCAAGGAAGGAGCCGTGGCCGTGACCGAGAACGAGGGCAACGCCCGCCTGTCGGCTACCTTCCCCAAGCTGCATATCGCGGTGGTGGGCATTGAGAAAGTCATTCCGCAGCTCACGGATTTGGACCTGTTCTGGCCGCTGCTGAGCACCAGCGGCACCGGCCAGCAGGTCACGGTGTACAACACGGTGTACTTCGGCCCGCGCCAGCCCGGCGAAGTGGATGGACCAGAGGAAATGGTGGTGATTCTGCTCGACAACGGCCGCACCAACCTGCTGGCCCAGCCCGATAAGCGCGCCGCCCTGCGCTGCATTCGCTGCGGGGCCTGCCTGAACGTGTGCCCGGTGTATAAGAACATCGGCGGTCACACCTATGAAACCACATATTCCGGCCCCATCGGCTCGGTCATCAGCCCGCACCTGAGCGGCCTGCCCGAGCACAAGCACCTGAGCTACGCCAGCAGCCTTTGCGGCGCCTGCACCACGGTGTGCCCGGTACGCATTCCGCTGCACAGCTTGCTATTACTCAACCGCCAGCAAAGCGTGGCGGAAGGCTACGCGCCCACCGAGGAGAAGCTCGCCATCGGCCTCTGGAAGTGGAGCATGCAGCACCGCTGGGCCCTCGACCTGCTGCCCGTAAAGCTGAAAGACTGGAGCCTGGGCCGC
Organism: Hymenobacter siberiensis; assembly: GCF_018967865.2. NCBI lineage: Bacteria > Pseudomonadati > Bacteroidota > Cytophagia > Cytophagales > Hymenobacteraceae > Hymenobacter > Hymenobacter siberiensis. The sequence continues at coordinate 385,917 of NZ_JAHLZY020000001.1, read as the reverse complement.
CTGCTGGGCCAGGTGGGCTGGAGCAAGCGCCGCGAGAGCCTGCACATTGCCGGGCCCTCATTCCGGGAGCTGTGGCGGGCGCGGGCGGGGCGTTAGACTGGCTGGGCGGCGTCCGGCGGTTTGTGGCTGTTGTGCGTATCAGGCATTTTTACCGACTATGCCTCCTTACCTCCTGTTCGCGCTGCGCATCATTACCGGAATGGGCGGCGTGGTATTGGTCATCACCACCTTGTCGGCGGCCATTCGCTCGTTCATTCTGCCCCGCAACGAGGTGGTGCGGATGAACGTGTGGGCCTTCATGGGCATCCGCACCATTTTTGACGCGGCAGCCCGGCTGGCCAATTCGTACGAGCGGCGCGACAAAATTATGGCCCACTACGCACCGGTGGCGCTGGTAGCGCTGCCCGTATTCTGGGAAGCCCTCGTGAGCCTGGGCTACACCAGCCTGTACTGGGCGCTGGACGAGGGCACCTGGAAGCAATGCTACAAGCTGAGCAGCAGCTCGCTGCTCACGCTTGGCACCACCGATAGCCACCACCTGCTCATCTCGGCCCTCAGCTATTCCGAGGCCACGCTGGGCCTGCTGCTGCTCACGCTGCTCATCTCCTACCTGCCCACCATCTACCAGGCATTTTCGCGGCGCGAGGCCACCGTGGCCCAACTGGAGCTACGAGCCGGCACGCCGCCCACGGCCGCCTGCCTGCTCGCCTGGCTTAACCACGATGGCTCGGTGCAGAACGACGACCAGCAGTGGGCCGAGTGGGAGCGCTGGTTTGTGGAGATTGAGGAAAGCCACACGTCGCTGCCCGTTCTCACTTTTTTCCGCTCGCCGCAGCCGGGGCGCTCCTGGGTCACGGCGGGCGGGTTGATTCTGGACACGGCCGCCCTGCTTTTTGCCGCCGTGGATGGCAACCAGCCCCGGCAGGCCCAGATTACCTTCAAGGCCGGCTGTCTGGCCCTGAACCGGATGTACCGCTTTTTTGATAATAAGGCCAGGGCCGAGCCCAGCAGCCTATTGCTCACCGAAGAGGACGCGCCGAACCGGGCCGACTTCGACCTCACCTGCGACGAGCTGACCAAAAACGGCCTGAAAGTTTGCGAAGACCGGGCCGATGCCTGGCGGCGCTACTGCGAGCTGCGCAGCCGCTACACCACGGCCCTTCGTTTCCTGGCCCAGCTTACCATGGCACCGGGGGTAAGAAGCAAGGCATAGCGCCCGGCGGAAAGTAATTCCGGCAAGTAGTGCGGTGCCCGCGCAGGCGGGGTCTTAAGAACGACCATGCGCCGCCTAAAGGCTTGGTTTGAATATATTTTGCGCCTAAAAACCCGACTGACACAGCCGCAGAAGGGGTCTTGTATAATTTCTGCAACGAGGAGGACTACGCCCTGAACAATGATAATAGTCAGGAGCTGGAATATTGATTAATTTACGCCCCCATTTACTGGGCTTATTCCATTCTGTTTTTCATTTTCCCTAACCCTCTTCCCCAAACCCTATTTCCAAACCTCTATGCACACACCTTTTCTAAGCAATCGGCTGGGCCGGTGGCTGGCGGTGACGCTCCTGGCGCTGATGAGCGCCACGACGGCACGCGCCCAGCTCACGGGTACCAAGGCCATCCCGGCAGACTATGCCACCGTGGCCGCTGCCATCACGGCCCTCAACGCGCAGGGCGTGGGGGCGGGCGGCGTCACGTTCAACGTGCCGGCGGGCTATTCCGAAACGTTTGCCAGCCCCACTGCGGGCGCTATCACGGTTACCGGCACGGCGGCCAACCCCATTGTACTGCAGAAAAGCGGGACCGGGGCCAACCCCAAAATCACGGCCGGCGTGGGCACGACCACCAACCTCGACGCCATCATCAGCCTGTCGGGTTCCGACTATGTCACCATTGACGGCCTGGATGTAGCCGAGAACGCGGCTAACACCACGGCTACTACCCAAATGGAATTCGGCTACGCCCTGTTCCGGCCCTCGGCCACGGACGGGTGCCAGTTCAACACTATTCGCAACTGCGTGGTGACGCTGAACAAAACCAACACTGGCACTATCGGCATCTACGGAGCATCTTCTACGGCAGCTTCGGCGACGGCCGTGGCGGCAACCGCTACCAGCGGAGCCAATACCAGCAACCGGGTATATGGCAACGTGGTAACCAACTCGCTGACGGGCATCTACTTCGCGGCTTCGTCATCCACCACCACTGCCAACTACGACCAGAACAACGAAATTGGGGTAACGGCCGGCAACACCATTGGCAACTTTGGCGGCACGGCTACGAGTTACGCAGCGGGCGGCACTTACCAGAACGGCCTGAAAATATCGGGCAATACCATTAACAGTACGCTGAACTACACGTCGGCCACGGCCTCAACCCCGGTAGCAGCCAGCACGGTAACGAGCACGCTGCGTGGTATTTACACGCCCGCCGGCACTTCCTCGAACATTGACATTACCAACAATACCATTACCCTGGCCAGCGGCGCAACCTCATCGCAGATGTCGGGTATTGAGAACGGTACGGGGAGCACGGCCGCCGGCAATACGGTGAACATCACGGGTAATACCGTGACGAACTGTACGTATGCTACGGCTACCTCACCCACCATTTACTGCATCTACAACACGGCCTCGGCCGCGACGATAAACATCTCAAACAATACGGTAACTGCCAATAACATGGGCAGTGCAACCACGACCTCAGTCACCTTTTATGGGGTATATAACTTCGGGGCAGGCACGACGGTAAACCTGGGCTCGAACACGGTGACCAACAACACAACTGCCGGCAGCGGCACGGTGGCACTGGTGTACGGAGGCTCGCCGACGACGCTTAATGTGACTAATAACATCATCACCGGCAACACCAAAACGGGTGGGGCAACCACGTCGGGCAGCTTTTACTGTATTCAGGCGCTGACTACGGCGGCTACGGTGACGGGCAACACGGTGAATAACAACAGCATCATCACCGCGGGCACGGCTTCGGGCATTCTCTACGGATACTACAACCTGGGCTCGCCCACGGCCGAGACGGTTACCCAGAACACCTTTACCAACCTGACGGTAGGCGGCACCTCTACTTCCACGAGCCATGCGGTAGGGGGTATCAACAGCAACCCGGTATCCACGACGGTTAAAAATTTCAGCCAGAATACCCTTGGCAATCTGACGACTCCGGCCGGCGGCATTGCTTACGGCATTTACACCGCAACCGGGGCTACAGTTACGCTGAACCGCAACAAAATCTATGGCATTTCGGCGGGTACCAGCGGCGGGGTGGCTTATGGCCTCTTCATTGTGTCGGGCACGACCGTTACGGCCAGCAACAACCTGATTGGCGATATTACGGCCCCGGCCAGCACCAGCCTGCTGGGCGTGGCGGGCCTGTACGTGGGCGGCGGCACCACCATCAATGCCTATTACAATACCATTCAACTCAATGCCAACAGCACGGGCGCCACGTTCGGCACGTCGGGTATCTACCTGAATTCGACCAGTGCTACCCTGGACCTGCGCAACAACATTGTGGTGAATAAAAGCGCGGCTATCGGCACGGGAGCCTACACGGCCGCCCTGCGCCGCGTGAGCGGCACGGCGGGCACGGCTCCGGCCAACTACGCCACTACCTCGAACAACAACGCGCTGTATGCCGGCACGCCTTCGGCGACGAACCTGATTTACGTGGAGGGCACCACCACGGCCACCAACGCCCAGCAAACCCTGGCCGCCTACAAGGCCTTTCTGGCGACGCGTGACCAGAGCACCGTGACCGAAGATGTGCCGTTTATCAGCACCACGGGCACGGCGGCTACCTTCCTGCACATCAGCCCCAGCGTGGCCACGCAGGTTGAGAGCGGCGGCGCGGCCGTGAGCGGCATCACCACCGACTTCGATGGCGACACGCGCAACGCCACCACCCCCGACATTGGGGCCGATGAGGGCACCTTTACCCCCAACGACCAAATCCCGCCGAGCATCACCTTCACCGCACTGGGCAACACCAGCGGCACAGGCGACCGTACCCTCACGGTAACCATTACCGACCCCAGCGGCGTGGCCACGGGCACCGGAGCGCCGCGCATCTACTACCGCAGCGGCACCAGCAGCGCGTACTTCAGCGCGCTGGCTACCTCGGTTTCGGGCAGCACCTACACCTTCACAATTAGCTACGCCAACATTGGGGGCACGCCCGCTCCGGGCACCACCATTCAGTACTACGTAGCGGCGCAGGATGCCAGCGCCGGCAACAACGTGGGCACCAGCCCCACCGGCGGCTCGGGCATTAACCCGCCCGGCAGCACGGCCCCGGCTACGCCCAACTCGTATCAGATTCTGAATGTGCTGAGCGGCACGTACTACGTGACGGGCACCGTGGGCTCGTCGCCGGCTCCGGCCAAGGAGTTTGCTACCCTCACGGCGGCGGCGGCAGCCTACAACGCCAATGGCCCGAGCGGCCCGGTCAGCTTTGTGCTGCTCGATGCCAGCTACAGCACGGCCGAAACCTTCCCCATCGCCTTCGGCAACAACCCCGATGCCAGCGCGGCCAATACCCTGACCATCAGCCCGGGCACGGGGGTAAATACCACCATTGGCTCGACCGTGTCGGGCCTGGCTTTCGTGGCCTCGCGCTATATTATTGTCGACGGCTCGAACGTGGCCGGCGGCACTACCCGCAACCTCACGGTGAGCACCAGCAGCACCACGGCCAACAGCTACGTGGTGGGCCTGCTAAGCACAACTACCGGGCCGGGCAACCAGTTCGTCACCGTGCGCAACGTCAATATTGTGGGCGGCAGCAACACTGCGGCCACGTTTGGCCTGTACGTGGGCAACGGCCCCGACAACGACAATGTGACGCTGACCAACAACAGCATTCAGGGTACCTACTACGGTATCTACGCCTTTGGCTCGGCCCCCACGTCCGCCGGCGGCATGGATAACTTAGTGGTGAGCAACAACGTGGTGGGCCCGGCTACGGCCAGCGCCACGGCCAACATTGGCACCTGGGGCATGCTGGTTTCGAATGCCGTTGCTCCGGCCATTACCGGCAACGAAGTGCAGAACGTGAGCGGCGCCAATGCCAACAATGTGTACGGCATCTATCTGATAGACACCAAAAATGCTGTGGTGAGCGGCAACTCCCTCCACAACATTTCCTACACCGGCGCGAGCACCTACAAAGTGTGGGCTATTCACTCGCAGCAAACCAACCTCTCGACGGCCGCCAATCCCAGTGCCGTGCGCCTGAATAATAACCTGGTCTACAACATCAACTCTACTGCCGCCAGCTCGATCTGGAACACGGTCGGCATCAACCTGGGCGGCGGCTACGGCGACCAGATTGTGTACAACACCGTGTACCTGAGCGGGCAGCTGAGCGCGGCCTCGGGCACGGCTGGCTCGGCCGCTTTCGCCAACGGCAACCCCAGCGTGACGAGCGTAGCGACCAACATCGACGTGCGCAACAACATCTTCAGCATCATTGGCGGCACGGGCGGCACGGCTACCACGCCGCTGTATACCAGCTACACTTACGGTGCAAACTACACGGGCAGCACGCTCAACTACAACGACCTATACGTAACGGCCGGCACCACGGGCCTGCCCGTTATCGGCCGCCTCAACAACGTGGATGCCACTACGCTGGCCGACTGGCGCACTGCCACCTCCCTGGAGGCGCAGTCCATTAGCGTGGACCCGCAATTTGTGCAAACCACGACCCTCCCCTACGACCTGACTCCCGGCAATGTGGCCCTGAATAATGTCGGCACGCCCATCAGCGGCGTTACGGTAGACTTCCGCAACACTACCCGCGGCGCCCTGCCCGATATGGGTGCGTATGAGTTTACACCCTTAACCTCCGATCTGGCCCCGGTGGCGTTGGTGGCTCCGGCTACCAGCAGCACCTGCTACAGCCCCACCGAGGCCGTAAGCGTCAGCATTCGCAATGCCGGCACGGGCACGCTGAATTTCAGCCTGAACCCTGCTACCATCACGGTAGTGGTAACGCCACCCAGCGGCACCACCCAAACCCTGACCACGACCATCAACACGGGGACGCTGGCCAGCGGCACCGCTCAGACAGTAACCCTGCCCACCACGCTGAACATGACTGCCGTGGGCACGTACTCCTTTGCCATTACCGCTACGGTAACCGGCGACGGCAATACTTCCAACGACCAGCTCACGCCAGCGCCCACGCGCACGGTAGCGACCCCAGTAGCCGGTACCCTGGCGCCGGCCACTTCGGCAATCTGCATCAGTGGCACGGCTACGCTCACGCTTACGGGGGCGGCCAACGGCAGCATTCAGTATCAGCAGAGTGGCGATAACGTGACGTTTACGGACATCGCCGGCGCTAGCAGTGCCGTGTATACGACGCCCGTTATTTCGGCCACTACCTACTACCGCGCCCAGGTGCGCTGCAACACTGGTGTTGCGACCAGCAACGTCAGCACCATCACGGTGAACAACCCACAGGTAGCTACTACCAACACGCCGGTTAGCATCTGCTCGGGCAGCACGGCTACGCTCACGGCTACGGCTTCGGCGGGCAGCTTGGTGCGCTTCTTCGATATGGCAGCCGGCGGCACGGCCCTGGCTACGGCCAGCAGCTACACTACTCCGGCCCTCACGGCTTCGACTACCTACTATGCTGAAGCCTTCACGGGCAGCTCGGAAAACGTGGGCAAGCCCACCTCTATTCAGACTGCCGGTGGCTACAGCGGCAGCAACACCGGCCTCCTGTTCACAGCTACCGGGCCGGTAACTATCCAGTCGACCACGGTATACAACGCCACGGCCACCGCCGGTTCAATAAGCGTCGAGCTACGCGACAACGCCGGTGTTCTGATTGCCACCGCTGGTCCGTTTGCAGTCCCAGCGGGCAGCACTACATCCCTGATTCCGACTGTGCTGCCGCTGAACCTGGCAGTACCCGCCGCCGGCTCTTACCGCCTGGTAACGGCCAGCACGCCCACGCCACCCACGCTTTACCGTGAGAACAGCGGCAATAGCTTCCCTTACACGTCGCCAAGCGGTGCCGTGACCATTACAGGAGGCTACATCAGCGGCTCCAGCACTAGCTACTACTTCTTCTATAACATTGCCGTGAGCAGCGAGTGCGTCGGCGCAGCTGCCCGCACGGCCGTTCAGGTGAATGTGACCCAGCCGGCCACGGCCTCGTTCCCGAACACTACGGCCAGCACCTGTGGCACCTCGGCCTATCAGCTGGCTGGCACGGTGGGCGGTTCGGCCACGGGTGGCACCTATACCACCAGCGGCACGGGCACCTTCTCGCCCAATGCTACTACGCTGACCGCCAGCTACACGCCCTCGGCGGCTGACGTAACAGCCGGCTCGGTGACCATTACGCTGACCTCGGCGGGTTCGACGCCCTGCCCGGCTGCTACGGCCACCTTCACGCTGAGCATCAGCCCGGCTCCGGTAGCCAGCTTCAGCTACCCGGCTGCTACCACGTATTGCGCCGGCAGCACCAGCACCGTTGCGCCCACGCTGGGCACCGGCGCTTCGGCGGGCACGTTCACTTCCACCACGGGTCTGAGCATCAATGCCACCACCGGCGTTATCACGCTGGCTTCGTCCACGGCCGACACCTACACCGTAACCAACACGGTGGCCGCCAGCGGAACCTGCGCCGCCGTTTCGGCTACGACTTCGGTAACCATTGCTCCGGCTACTTCGGCGGCGTTTGCTTACGCCACGGGCACGTTCTGCGCCAGCGGCACCAACCCCACCGCTACGGTGACGGGCACGGCCGGCGGCACGTTCAGCTCCACCACGGGCCTGAGCCTGAATGCCAGCACGGGCGCCATCAACCTGAGCGCCTCAACCCTGGGCACCTACACCGTGACTTACACGGTGACCGGGGCCTGCGGCAGCTCGGCCACAGCTTCGGTGACCATCACGGCGGCTCCGGTTGCTACGTTCTCCTACCCGGCCGCTACCACGTATTGCGCCGGCAGCACCAGCACCGTTGCGCCCACGCTGGGCACCGGCGCTTCGGCGGGCACGTTCACTTCCACCACGGGCCTGAGCATTAACGCCACCACCGGCGTTATCATGCTCAGCACTTCCACGGCCGGCACCTACACCGTAACCAACTCGATTACGGCTTCGGGCTCGTGCGCGGCGGCTATGGCCACCACCACGGTGACCATCACGCCGGCCACCACGGCCACGTTCGCCTACTCGGGCGCGACGTTCTGCGCCAGCGGCACCAACCCCACCGCTACGGTGACAGGCACGGCCGGCGGCACGTTCAGCTCGACGCCGGGCCTGAGTCTGAATTCCAGCACGGGCGCCATCAACCTGAGCGCCTCGACCCTGGGCACCTACACCGTGACTTACACGGTGGCCGGCGCCTGCGGTAGCGCGGCCACAGCTTCGGTGACCATCACCGCCGGCCAAGTTGCTGCGTTCAGCTACGGCACGGCATCGACCTACTGCGTGAGCGGCACCACGGCTCCGGCCGCTGTACTGGGCACCGGTGCTTCGGCCGGTACGTTCTCATCGACTACGGGCCTGACGCTGAACGCCACCACCGGCGCGATTACCCTGGCCTCGTCCACGCCCGGCACCTATACCGTGACAAACACGGTGGCCGCTGCCGGCGGCTGCGCCACCGCCACGGCCACCACCACGGTGACCATCACGGCGGCTCCGACGGCCACGTTCAGCTACGGCACGGCATCGACCTACTGCGTGAGCGGCACCACGGCTCCGGCCGTTGTACTGGGCACGGGTGCTTCGGCCGGCACGTTCTCATCGACTACGGGCCTGACGCTAAACGCCACCACCGGCGCGATTACCCTGGCCTCGTCCACGCCCGGCACCTATACCGTGACCAACACAGTGGCCGCTGCCGGCGGCTGCGCCACCGCCACGGCCACCACCACGGTGACCATCACGGCGGCTCCGACGGCCACGTTCAGCTACGCTACTACCACGGGCTGCGCGGGTTCGACCACGGCCGTAACGCCCACGCTGGGCACCGGGGCCACGGCCGGCACCTACGCCTCGACCACCGGCCTGGTGATTAACGCCACCACCGGCGCGATTACCCTGGCGACCTCCACGGCCGGCACCTACACCGTGACCAACACGGTGGTCGCCGCCGGCGGCTGCGCCGCCGCCACGGCCACGGCCACCTTCACGGTGAACCCGCGCCCGGCCACGCCCACCCTCAGCGTGGTGTACAACGGGACCACGACGACGCTGACCTCCAGCGCCACGACCGGCAATCAGTTCTTCCTCAACGGCGTGGCCATTGCGGGCGCGACCGGCCAGACCTATGTGGTGAACGGCCTGCCCGCCCAGTACGGCTCCTACACCGTGGTGGTGACCAACACCAACGGCTGCACCTCCCTGCCCTCGACCCCGCTGGTTATCACGGCGGCCCGCAACGGCATTGCCGGGGCCAGCCTCCAGGTGTACCCCAACCCCACGCCCACGGGCCAGGTAACTCTGGAGCTGACCGGCTACCGCCTCGCCACCCAGCTCACGGTGCTTGACGCGCTGGGCCGGGTTATCCTCAGCGAGCTGCTACCGGCCAACACCGGTACCGCCACCCGCACCCTCGACCTGACGGGTGTGGCCACGGGCGTGTACCTGCTGCGCCTGCGCAACACCGACGGCGTGGAAACCCGCCGCCTGGTGCACGAGTAGCCACGATTAGGCTCGATACAAAAAAACCCACTGGCAATGCCAGTGGGTTTTTTTTGTGGTTTCTGGTTTCTGATTTCTGGTTACTCAGGCGTCCTCGTCGGGCAGGATGTTCACGTCCTGCACCAGCACCATCTTCTCGATTTCCTTGCCGCGCTTGGTGGCGGCCAGGCCGCCGAGGGCGGTTTCCTTGTAGCGGGTTTCCATGGCCTGGCCCACTTCGCCGAGGGCCGCAACGCACTGGTCGACGGGAATAACCGGGTCGATGCCGGCAATGGCAATCTGGGCCGACGAGAAGGCAATGGCCGCCGCCGAGGCGTTGCGCACCACGCAGGGCACTTCCACAAGGCCGGCCACGGGGTCGCATATCAACCCCAGCATGCACTGGATGGTGACGGCCACGGCGGCAAACACCTGCTCCACCGGCCCGCCCAGGCAGTACACAATGGCCCCGCTACCCATGGCGGCTGCCGAGCCAGTTTCGGCCTGGCAGCCGCCCACGGCCCCGGCCAGCGAGGCATTCTGCTCGATGATGAGGGCAATACCGGCCGCTACGAGCAGACCCTCCAGAATCTGGCGGTCACTCAGCTTGTGCAAATCCTGGATGGTAACGAGCACGCCGGGCAAAATGCCCGAGGCCCCGGCGGTGGGCGCGGCCACCACGCGGCCCATGCAGGAGTTTACCTCCTTGGCCCCCAAAGCACGGGTGATAAGCTGCTTGAATTCGGGCGAGAGCACGGTGACGGGCGAGGCGGCAATCTTCTTGGCCCCGTTGTTTATCATGCCCGAGCGCGAGGTCATGTCGCCGGTCAAGCCTTCCTTCACGGCGTCGCGCATCACGTCGTAGGCCCGTTGCAGGCCGGTCCAGATTTCTTCTTCGGTGCGGCCCTTCTGCTCGATTTCGTAGGCGAGGACGGGCTGGTAGAGAAGTTCGCCGGTTTCGGCGCAGTGCGCGCCCCAAGAGGCAAAATCATTAAATAGCAAAGACATGGCGGGTGGGATTGAGGCGGGAAGTGAGCTATAAACGCAAAGCCCCGGCCGAAGGTGTCTTCGACCGGGGCTTAAAGCTACGGGATTGGCGCAAGGTGGCGGCTACGCGGCGGGTTGCTGGGCGGGCTCCTGCTGCACCAGCTTCACGCTGGCCGAGTTGATGCACAGGCGCAGGCCGCTGGGCGCGGGGCCGTCGGGAAAGGCATGACCCTGGTGGGCATCGCACACATTACAAAGCACTTCAATACGGGTCATGCCGTAGCTGGTGTCTTTCTTGTAGCGGATGGCGCTTTCCTCCACGGGCTGCGTGAACGAAGGCCAGCCGGTGCCGGATTCGAACTTCGTGCGGGAGTCGTAGAGCGGCGTGCCGCAGCACACGCAGGCGTAGAGGCCAGCTTCGTGGGCCTCGCAGTACTCGCCGGTGAAGGCGCGCTCGGTGCCGTGCTCACGCGTGACGTGGAACTGCTCGGCCGTGAGCAGGGCGCGCCACTCGGCGGGCGTTTTATCCACGCGGCGCGGCGAAGGAGTAGGATGGTTGGCGAGGCGGATAACGTCGTTCCAGGTTTGCATATCGGGATTGTGAGGTAAGCTTTAGCTTGCCGGATGAGTTCGGCAACAAGGGAGTTAATAAAACGCGGCCGGGCCCGGGAGGTTTTCAGCGGCCTTGGTCAGACGCTATTTCACCCCGTTCCTTACAGCAACGACTCCAGCAGCGCCAGCCCGGCCGGCCAGTCGCCGTAGCCGCTGGCGGTGTTGATGTGGCCGGCCTCGCCGATATCGACCAGCTCGCTGCCCCAGACCTCGGCAAACTGCCGGGCGCGGGCGGGCGTGGCCCAATCATCGTTCTGGCTGAACACCACTTTGCTGGGAAAAGGCAGCCGGGCCAGCGGCATCGGGGCGAAGCCGGTGGTGGGAAAGGCGGCGTAACGGGCGGTTTCCACGTCGCTGGGGGCCACCAGCAGCGCACCTTTGATGCGGTGGCCGTACTGGCCGGCCCAGTGTGCGATGGTGGCGCAGCCCAGGCTGTGGGCCACCAGCACCACCTGGCTCAGGTCTTCGCCGTCGAGGGCATCTTCGAGGCGGGCGACCCATTCGGCGCGGTCGGGCACGTCCCATTCGCGTTGCTCAATTCGGGTAAAATCCGGCTGCGTACGTTCGAAATACGTTTGCCAATGGTCGGGGCCCGAGCTGCCGAGGCCGGGTACAATAAAGACGCGAGTGGTTTCTTGCATAACCAAAAGTAGCTTCCGGATTCCTTCTTCCCCATGAAAATTCTTTCCGCCGCCCAAACCCGTGCGCTCGACCAGGCCACCATTGCCGGGCAGGGCATCACCTCGGCGCAGCTGATGGAGCGCGCCGCCCAGGAGCTGCTGTTTTGGTTTTACGACCACTATGGCCACGGCCGGGTGCCCGCCGATACGCTGTTGCTCTGCGGCCCCGGCAACAACGGGGGCGACGGCCTGGCCCTGGCCCGCCTACTGCACGGGGCCAACTACGCCGTGCGCGTGGCCCTGCTGCCCGCCGACAGCTACTCGGCCGACTGGCAGCACAACCGCCAGCGCCTGCCCGCCGCCGTGCCGGTGGCCGAAATCAGCGCCGAAGCCCTGCCCGCTATTTCGGCCGATACCGTAGTGGTCGACGCCCTGTTTGGCACCGGCCTCAGCCGGCCGCTGGCGGGACTGGCCGCCGCCGTGGTGGCCCACCTCAATGCGGCCCGGGCCCGCGTGGTAGCCGTGGATATTCCCAGCGGCCTTTTCGCCGATGCGCCCCAGCCGGCCGCCAGCGCCGTGGTGCGGGCGCGGCACACCGTGAGCTTCGGCCTGCCCAAGCTGGCTTTCCTGCTGCCGCAGAATGCCGAATTCGTGGGCGAATGGGAGGTGGAGGACATCGACCTGAGCCCACAGTTTATCGCCAATACCGCCACGCCCTGGCACTATACCAATGCCGCCGCCGTGGCTGGCCAGCTACCAACGCGCCCCAAATTCAGCCACAAGGGCACCTTTGGGCACGCGCTGCTGCTGGCCGGCAGCCGGGGCAAGATGGGCGCGGCCGTGCTGGCAGCGGGCGCGTGCCTGCGCAGCGGCGTGGGCCTGCTCACGGCCCACATTCCCGGCTGCGGCTACGACATTTTCCAAATCAGCCAGCCCGAGGCCATGTGCCTGACCGATGCGCAGGCCAATTTTATCAGCGAGCTACCGGAATTGCAACCCTACCAGGCCGTGGGCATCGGCCCGGGCCTGGGGCAGGATGCGGCCAGCCTCGCCGTGCTGCGCCAACTGCTGGAAGCGGCCGCCAAGCCACTCGGAAAAACCGGCCAGCCCCTCCCCCTCGTCATCGACGCCGACGCGCTGAACCTGCTCGGCAGCCACCGCGAACTGCTGAACCTGCTGCCCGAAAACACGGTGCTCACCCCTCACCCCAAGGAGTTCGAGCGCCTTACCGAGCCCACCCGCGACGACTACCACCGGCTGGAGCTGCTGCACGATTTCGCCACCAGATACCGCTGCCTGGTGGTGCTGAAAGGGGCCTACACCTGCCTGGCCACGCCCAGCGGCGAGCTGCACTTCAACAGCACCGGCAACGCCGGCATGGCCACCGGCGGCAGCGGCGATGTGCTCACGGGCGTGCTGCTGGCCCTACGCTCCCACGCCCAATTGCCGGCATTCGAGGCGGTGCGGCTGGGCGTGTACGCCCACGGCCGGGCCGGCGACAGGGCCGCCGCGCAAACCGGCCAGGCCGGGCTGGTAGCCAGCGACATTGTGCGGCACATGGGCCCGGCGCTGGCCGAGGTGTAGCGCCTGCTTTAGCTGGTGCATCGTTGTGCGGTCCTGGCGGAAGCTGAAGCAGGTGCTACTTCCCCACTAGGTACAGCACGGCGGGCACCAGCAGCACGCCATCGGCCAGCAGGGCGTAGAAGTAGTCGGAGCGCCGCTCCTCGGCCAGCAGAATTACGGCCGCCGCCGCCAGCCCCGTGAGCCCCAGCCCCAGCGGCGGCACGCCGCGCTCGAAGCCCAGCAGCATGGCCCCGGCCAGGAAGGCCAGCGCCACGGCCCGCGCGCCGGCCACGCCCAGCACCACCGGGAAAGTTTGGGTGCCGGCCGCCCGGTCGCGGCTCAGGTCGCGGATATCGAACACAATGGTGAGGGCCAGTACCAGGCAGAAGCGTTGCGCCAACAGCCCCAGCACCTCGGCCAGCGGGCGGTGCTGGGCCAGCGCGGGCAGTCCCACCGTGATGGCCGACCACACGCCGGCAATCAGAAAGCCCTTTAGCAGCGGCACTTCGCGCAGGGCCCGGCGCTGCCCCTGCCAGCGCACCAGCGGCCACGAGTACACCAACGCCAGCAGCGTGAGGGGCAGCAGCGCCGGCAGGTAGCGCCACCAGCCATCGACCAGGAAAAGGTAGCCGGCCGCCAGGGCCGCCGCGCCGGCCAGCCCCGCCAGCAGCTGGCGGTGCCGCTGCTGCCAGGCCTTGCGCCCCGAGCCGGCGGCCGGCTGCCGGTGCTTGAAGGGCAGCACGGCATCGAGGTTATACACCAGGAGAGTGGCGGAAAACACCAGTGCCACCACCCGGCCGTTCACGCCGCCATCGGCGGCTGGCCAGCGCCGGAACGAGGCCGCCGTTTGGGCCGCCGCCGCGCCGGCCAGCCACACGCTGCTAAACAGCATGGCATCGAGGACCCGCCGCCACAGGCGGGGGCCGGCCCCGGGGGCAGCGACGGAAACGGAAGCATCCACGGAGCGAAGGTAGAAGGCGGGGCCCGTTGGGTGGGCCTGAAACGCGAACCCCAAAATTTCCTTTCGGCCCGCCAGAACGAAATCGGTCGAATCGTTCTGGCGGGCCGAAAGAAAATTTCGGGGCCTGTGTCCGGTTGCGCTATCGCGCGAACGTTCAGTTCGCGCGATAGCGCAGCGATTCCGAAACGGCGATTACGCCTTGCGGTCGCCGAACGTCTCTTCGTAGAGCTTGATGCTGTCGTTGATGATGCGGTAGGCATCTTCCTTGCCCATGAAGCGCTCCACGGTAACGTGCTTGTTGTGCTCCAGGGCCTTGTAGTCCTCGAAGAAGCGGCGCATTTCGAGCAGCGTGTGGGGCGGCAGGTCGGAGATGTCGTTGTAGTGGTTCACCGAAATGTCGTGGGCAGCTACGGCGATGATTTTATCATCTTCCTCGTTCTGGTCCACCATCTGCATTACGCCGATGACCTTGGCCTCCACCAGGCACATGGGCACGATGTCAACCGAGCAGAGCACCAGAATATCCAGCGGGTCTTTGTCGTCGCAATAGGTTTGCGGAATGAAGCCGTAGGCGGCCGGGTAGTGCACGGCCGAGAACAGCACGCGGTCGAGCTTCAGCAGGCCGCTTTCCTTGTCGAGCTCGTACTTGCCTTTGCTGCCTTTGGGAATTTCGATGATGGACTGGACGACGGTAGGAGTTTCGTCGCCGCGCGACACGTCGTGCCAGGGGTTGAAGTGGGTCATATTCAGGGAAAGCAGCCGCCTATCTGACGGCCAAGGACAAAATTACAAGCGGATGGGGGAGTTTGTTAATAAAAATGTAGCGTGGACTCTGCGAGTCCGCGCGTGAGCGCAGCGAGCAGACGGGAACTACGGTTACCTTCCCAGCACCTCGCGCAGCGGCACCCCCGAGCAGCCGCTGGGCTCCTGAATGTGCAGAAACTGCGCGATGGTGGGCGCGATGTCAATGGTGTGCACCGCAGCCGATGACTCGCCATGCTTCACGCCCCAACCCCAGAACAGCAGCGGCACATGCGTATCGTAGGCGCCGGCCGAGCCGTGGGTGGTGCCTTTCACTACGGGATAGGCGTAGGCTTCGAGCCAGCCGGGGGCCAGCACGGTGAGCACATCGCCGGAGCGCGGGGCGTAGAAACCGTTTTCCTGGTACATGCCCAGGCCCTCGCTCCAGTGGGCGCGCTGCAGGTCGAGGGCGGTGAGAGCCTGCGTGACGCCGGGCAGGGTGAGCAGGGCGGCGGCCACGTCCTGCTGGGCTTTGCCGAGGTCAATATTCTTCTTTTTGAGCAGCGGGCGGTTGAGGTACACCTGCTGGTTTTCGTAGCTGAGCACCCACTGGCCGGCGCCGTACTGGCGGGTGAGGGCGCGCTGCACCGAGTCGCGGATAACGGACGGCCCTACGCCGCCGCCGGGCAGCCGGTGGGCCTGCGAGAAGCCCACGGCATGGGCCGCCGCGTGGTCGGCAGTGAGGAAAACGAGGGTCTGGCCCCGGCCCACCTGCTTGTCGAGGGCCTCAAACAGGCGGGCCAGCTCGCGGTCGAGGCGCAGGTAGGTGTCCTCAGCTTCGATGGAGTTGGGGCCGAACTGGTGGCCCACGTAGTCGGTGCTGCTGTAGCTCAGGGCCAGGAAATCGGTGATGCCGCGCTGGCCCATCTGCTCCTGGCGCAGGGTTTCGAGGGCGAAGTCGGTGGTCAGGCTGTTGCCGAAAGGCGTGCTGCGGATGAGGTCGAGGTTCTGGGTGGGCGGCTGGGGGTTCTTGCCATCGCCCGAGTTTTTGAGGACGGGCTGCACCGAGGCGGGGGCCCCGGCCGAGAGCACGGGCAAATCGTGCGGGAACACGGGCTTGCTTTCGCCCTTGAAAGCGGCTTCCCACGGCACGTCATCGGCCGAGCTTTCGGTGTAGCCGGTAATGGGCAGCAGCGTGTTCCAGGGCTTAGCCAGGTACTCGGCAGCGTGGCCAGCGGCGTTGAACTTCGTGACCCAATCGGGCAAAGTGGGCTGGTAGAAGGTGCTGCTGATGAAGGCGCCGTTGGTGCCGTCGTACCAGTAGGCGGCGGTGGCCGAGTGGCCGGCGGGCAGGATGCTGCCCCGGTCCTTCATGCTCACACCAATGGTTTTGGCCTGGAAATTCGTGGCCAGGCGCAGCTCGTCGGTGATGGTGGTACTGAGCATATAGCGCGGCGACATCTGGCCGGCGGCCGCCGTGCCGCCCACGGCCTGCACGGTCTTGTCCTCGGTCACGTAGGTTTCGCGGCCTTCCTCGCGCACCCACCAGTTGTTGCCGATGATGCCGTGCACGGCCGGCGTGGTGCCGGTGTACACGCTGGCGTGGCCGGGGCCGGTGTAGGTGGGCACGTAGTTGTAGTGGCAGCTTTCGTAGCTAAAGCCCTCGCCCAGCAAGCGCCGGAAGCCGCCGGCCGGGTACTTGCTCCAGTAGCGGTAAATGTAGTCGTAGCGCATCTGGTCGACCACGATGCCCACCACCAGCCTGGGGCGGGCCACGGGGTCTTCGGGTTTGGCGGCCAGCGTGGGCAAGGCCAGGAAAGCTAAGGCAAGAAGTTTCTTCATGAAATGGCAATTGAGCGAAAGCCCGGCAAAGATACCGCCGCGCTTGCCCCGCCGTGCGTACGCCAGGTTATGAAACCAGCCCTCCTCTTCGACATGGACGGCGTGCTCGTCGACAACACGCCTGTGCAGGCCCGCGCCTTCCAGCTGCTCTTCCGCGACCTGGGCCTCACAACCCAAGCCCGGCCCCTGCTCAAACGCCTCAACGGCATGCCCGCCGACGATATTGAAGCTATTTAGAAAGCGTAGAGACGCAAATATGCGTCTCTACGCTTTCTAAATAGCTTTATTATCCAACGCGTGTTCCGGCACCCCATCCCCAAAAAGCAGCGCGACAGCTACGCCGAGCAGCGCGAGCTCCTCTACCGCACCCTGTACCGGAGCAAGCGCCGCGCCCTGCCCGGCCTCGTTGATTTCCTGCAAGCGGCCCGCGATGAGGGCTTTAAAATCGGCCTCGGCACCGGCTAGGGCGGCCCCACGCTCAGCTACATCCTCGACCACCTCGACCTGCGCTGCTATTTTGACGTGGTCGCCGGCAAAGACGACGTGCCCCGGGGCAAGCCCCACCCCGACACCTATTCCCGCACCGCCGCCCGGCTGGGCGTGCAGCCGGAAGACTGCATCGTGTTCGAAGATGCCGTGCTCGGCGAGCAGGCCGCCTACCGCGCTGGTATGCGCTGCGTGGCCGTGGCCACCACGCTGGCGGCGAAAGATTTCCAGGCCCCGCTCACCGTCATCAAGGATTTCACGGGCTTCACGCCCGAGCACTTGCTGGAGCTGCTGGCGCAGCAGCCCGCAGCTCCGAAAGCCCGGAAAGGACGCGGGTAGTCATGCAACGGGGCGCCTCACCCCGTTGAACGACAGCACATCCCACATTTTATCCCCACCTTTCCGACGCGGGCCGCGTGGCCCGCCCGGGGCCCGGCAGCTGGGGCCGCCGGTTCTCTTTTTCCTACCTACCACTCATCTTTCCGATGTCTAATCAGATTACCGCTGCCATTCCCCCCGCCGAGCTGGCCAAGGCCCTCGACCACCTCAAGCAGGCTCGCGCCGTGCTCGCCCCCTACCTGCACGCCCTCACGCCGGACGAGCGCAAGAACCTGGCGAAAATGGGCGACAAATCCGTCGGCTTCATGGCCAAAATTCTCGATTACGCGGCCAACTCCCCCGCCTTCGTGCCCGCCTTCATCAGCTTCGACGAGCTGAAGCAGGACGTGGGCCTAGCCGCCGACCTGGCCCCCCTCGAACAGTTTGCCGCCCAGCTCGCCCTCGACCTCGGCAGCACCACCATGCTGGCCGGGGCCGAAGGCATGGCCCAGGCCTCGCCGGTTTACAAAAACATCAAGTTCCTGGCCGAGCAGAAGCAGCCCGGTGCCCAGGCCGCCTACGACGACCTGCGCCAGCGCTTCCCCGGCCGCCCCGCCAAAACCGTCCCGAGCAAGGCCTAACCCGCCCCGCCGCCCCTTTCCGCCGCGCTGCCCGGCCCCCTGCAAGCTCCGAACGGCTTTAAACCCGTTCGGAGCTTCTTTTTTGCCCCGCCCGCCCCCCCGAATCCCCTTCCGAACGCGCAAAAACCCGTTCGGAAGGGGATTTAACCCCCTCCGAACGGGTTTCGGGCCGCCCCACGCCGCCCGAAACCCGTTCGGAGGGGGATTAAACCCGCTTGGCACGGGTTTCGGGGCAGTCGGAGCGCGGACTTGTAGGCCGCGAGCCCCCTGATTCCCCTCGCGGACTAAAAGTCCGCGCTACAGCGCGCCGCCCGCCGCCGGCAGCGCCACCCCATACAGGGCGGCCACGGCGGCATCAACGGCCGCTTCGGGCGCGGTGGTGTCGGCGGTAGGGTCGGCGGCTTTGGCGTCCAGAATCTGCTGCACCAGCGCGGCAATGGCCGCCTGCTCGGCCGGCGTGGCGGCGGGGATGGGGAGCTGCTCCACGTATTGCTTGAAGAAACGCAAGTACCCGCCGCGAATCGAAGCCGACAGACTCCGAAAATACACGTCTATCAAACTAGAGTTAAGGACACCTAATAAAAACAAGTCGTCAATAGGCAGAAAGTAGCCCGTATTCGCTAAACAGGCTCCGCTTACATCAAGCGTGAATGACAAGATGGGCGCTATATCGGGAAAGCAGATTTTGGGCTTCTCAAATTCCTGCCAATACTCGATGCTGTCTTGCACCTCATACCATTTGTAAGTACCGGGTTTCCGCCCTGGCCATTCGGCAGCGGCTTTGTCACTGAGATGCTTCGGGCGCGGCTCAAGCTGCTTTCGAAACTGCTCAAGATGAGCCATTACTGCCGGGTACTTTTCAGGGTCGATGCCCCGGCGCATGAATAACAGATACTTCTCTGTCTTGGATTGCTGGTATCTCTTCACATCCCGACCTGCCAAGAAGGGTTTTATAATATCGGCTGAATTAGGGTCAGCTTTAATCAAAGCATTCCGCGTGGAAGCACTCACTACAAAGGCTTCATTGTAGCCTGTTTTAATACCGTAGTAGATTGTGCCGTTGGCGTACTCACCCAATGGATTACCCGCAGCACGTAGTTTGTCCAGTAAATCTTGGGAGTCAGCATCAGCCAAGTTCCATCCATCAGCCTTCAAAGAGGATTGTGGAATGGCGCGAGCGACACTTATAACCGAGGCGGCAAAGTCAGGGAGCAGCTTCAGTATCTCAGCGGCGCGGAAGGTGCTTTCCGCAGCGGGCGCATCCTGACGCAGGGCCACGATGGCGGGGTAGGTGGTGGCTTCGGGGAATACGGGCAAGTCGCCGAAGTCCACGAACTCCAATAGGGTTTGGGAGCTGGCCAACCAGCCGCGCAGCGCGGCCCCGTAGCCGGCCCGCAGCCACTTGTTGGGCACAATGTAGGACAGTTCGCCGCCGGGGGCCAGCAGTTCGGCCCCCAGCTGCAGGAAGTACACGTAGAGGTCGGCCGTGCCGGCGAAGACGTGGCCGAAGCGCTGTTTCAGGTGCGGCTTCAGCTCCTTAAAGGCTTCCTGCCGGATGTACGGCGGGTTGCCCATCACCACATCGAAGCCACGAAAGGCGCCGGCCTCGTCGAGCACCTCGGGAAACTCGAAGCGCCACTCGAAAGCCTCGCGGAAGATGGCGCCCTGCTCGTGGGCCTGGATTTCGGCATCGAGCTTGTCGGCCAGCAGTTCCAGGCGGCGCATGTCGAAGTGCCGGGCGTCCTGCTCCTTCTTGCTGCCGGCGAAGAGCGAGCCCTGGGTTTCGAGCACCAGCCGCTCGTTGCGGTATTTGCGCAGCGCCTCCCGCTTCTTGTCCTTGAGGTGCAGCACGGCCGTGAACTGCTCCTTGATTTGCTGCAGAAACCCCAGCAGCTTGCTCTTGTCCTCGCGCCCCCGGCTGCCGAAGTATTCGTGGGCGGCCTCCTTGTATTTTTTCAGCGTGAAGCCGCCCTTCTTAAACACGTCGGTCAGGTCCACATCCAGCGCGAAGCGGGCCAGCAGCGAGTTGCCGGTTTTCACGTTCAGGTCGAGGTTGGGCAGGGTTTCGAGCTCCCGGAAGTCGGTTTCGGGCTTGTAGTAGGCGTGTTTCAGCAGCTCAATCCAGAGGCGCAGCCGGCAGATGCGGACGGAGTTGGGGTTGAGGTCCACCCCGAACAGGGCGTGCTCCATCAGGGCGCGCTTCTCCCGAAACAGGGCCTTTTGCAGGCGGGTACGCTCGGGCCCCACGGTGCGGTGCCCGGTAGCGGCCTCGAAGCGGCCCACCCGGTAGGGGGCGGGCAGGCCGTCGGCATCGGTCACCAGCAGCTCGTCGTGCTCCACTTCCAGGGTATAGGGCAGGCGGGCGCCCTCGTCGTCGAGCAGCAGGCCCAGGCGGCCCTTCAGGGCCAGCAGCTCATTGAGGGCACTCACCAGGAAGTGGCCCGAGCCCACGGCCGGGTCCAGCACGGTGAGGGTGTTGAAGTGGGCCGCGTACTCCTGGCGGCGGGCGCGGCGGGCGGGCACCAGGGCATCCTGCAGGTCCTCCAGGGCCTGGCAGCCGGCCAGCTCCGGAAAGGCAGGCGCCTGGGCGAAGTGGCGCAGCACGGCGCGGCCCAGCGTCTGGCGGGCCATGTACATGGTCACGAAGCCGGGGGTGTAGAACGAGCCGTCGCGGTAGCCGTTTATCTTCTCGAACACCAGCCCCAGCACGGCGGCCGAGAGCAGCGGCCGGGGCGGTGCCCGGTGGGGCGCGGTGCCCGACCCACCGGGCACCGCCCCGGCCGCACCAGGGGCCGGCAGGGCCGCGTGGCTGGTGGTAGGGTCGGTGGCAAAGTCGTAGGCATCGAGAAAGTGCAGCAGGTAGGGCAGCGCGGCCCACTGGGGCGCGGCGCTGGTGTGGGCCTTGGCGGGGGGCACGGCCGGCGCGCCCGCCTTGCGCAGCACCGAGCCGGAGTAGGGCGCCAGCCCCAGCCCATTGCGCAGCCCGCTGATGTCGAAGGTCTGGCTTTCGAGCGGGCTGAGCTCGAAGAGGGAGGAGTTGAGGTAGGGCACTTCGGGGTAGGCGGCGCGCATTTCGGGGCTGCGCTCGGCCGGCGGCCGGTTCAGCACCTCAAAAAACAGGTTCAGCACGTCGTCGTAGTCGGCCAGGCGAACGGGCGTCAGGAAGCGGAAGTGGGCGGCATCGGCGGCATCGTGGTAGCGCACCAGCTGCCCCTCCAGCAGCTTCAGAAACAGGAGGCGGTTCACCCACACCAGGCACAGGGCCAGGGCCACTTCCTCCAGCTGGGCTTCCAGGGTGTCGCCGTAGGTGGGGCGCTCGGCGGCGGGCATGTTCTGCAAGCCCTGCCCGATGTGCAGCTTGCTGAGCGTGTTTTCGAGCAGCGAGCCGGGCTGGCGCTCGCCCACCGGGCAGCGGCCAATGCGGCGCAGGCCGCCCTGCTTGTCCTCCTTCAGCCCCACCAGGTACAGCAGCTCGTTGTAGAACTCCTGGTTGAGGGTGTTGGGGTCGCGTCGCCCCGTCAGGGGCTCCTTCAGCAGGTAGGCGGGGTGAAACAGGCGGTAGAGGGCCAGCAGGTCGGCGGGCTTGGTGGGCAGGCCGGGGCGCAGGTCCACGTAGGCCACGCGCAGCTCGCCGGCCAGCGCGGCCAACTGCTTGCCGGCAATGCTGTGGTAGAAAAAGGCGGTATCGGTGGCGGCCTTGGCGCCCGCCTTCCAGTCGCGGAAGGCCTTCACAAACGTCTTGTCACGGAAAAACAGGCGGTTGAAGTCGAGGGCATCGAATACGTACCACTCGTAGCCCGTCGTGATGATGAGGCGCTTGAAGTCGTCGGCCTTCTCGTCGGTGCGGTCTTCCAGGTAGTAGAGCAGCAGCTGCTGGAAAGCCTTGCGGTTGAGGTCGTCTGGGGCCAGCATCTCGCCGGGGTTCTTGGGGCCCTTCACCTCCAGCACCACCCCCACCGGCGAGTCGGCCGTGTCGCCGAGGTGCAGCACCAAGTCGCGCTTGCCGTTCACGTTGCCGTAGCGGCTGCCGCCCTCGGCGGGCCGGGTCACGCTGCGCAGGAAGTCGAGAATGTGGGTTTCGCCGTGCCGCTCAATCTTGGTGGGGTCGAGGTGGCGCAGCAGCTCGGCCAGGTGGCCGCGGAATTCGGCCAGCTGTTCGGGGGTGGGTCGCAGGCGGCGCAGGTGGGCAGTGGCCGCGTCGGGGTAAGCAGGCTGGGTAGAAGCATGGGGGCAAATGTAGGGCGGGGCGGGTGCGGGCCGATGCCCCGCGACCGCCCAGGGCGGTCGGGCCGGGGGCAGGCCTCGCCCCTACTCCACCTTCAGTGTGCGCATTACGCGCTGCTCCCCCGCCCGCACCTGCACCCGGTACAGGCCGGGCACGCGGCCCAGCAGCGGCACTTCGGCGGTGCCCCCGGCACCGGTCAGGCTCACGGGCTGCTCAAACACGGTGGCCCCGAGCGCATCAGTGAGCGTCACCGTGGCCGTATCGGCCCCCGGCACCGCCGGCACCTGCACCGTGGCCCGAATGTGCGCCGGGTTGGGGTACACGCTCACGTCCGTTAGCGGGGCCAGCGTTTGCGCGTGGGCAGCGGGTCCAAGCAGCTCAAGCAGCAACGGGGCCACCAACAGGCCCACATGGGGCGATAACACAATGCTTATCATAGCGTGGATAGGTTGGATAAAATAACGCCGGGACCACCGGCAATAAGCGCCATCATATCCTGGCATCAGACGCTCCGGGCTGAAATCATTGTTCGTCTGGGCACCGGCCCTGCCCGCCCCGCCGTCCTCGTCAGCCCTCCTTTCCCCATACTCAAGTGCTGAAGTGCTGAAGTGCGCGTTTACCGATTCCCCCTAAAAAAAAGGTCCCCTTCCAACGGAAGGGGACCTTTAAAATTGTGCAGGAAGCCAGAAATTACCCCGCCGCCAGCGCTTCAGCACCACCCACGATTTCGAGAATCTCGGTCGTGATGGCCGCCTGACGCGTCCGGTTATAAGTCAGCTTGAGGGCCTTGAGCAGCTCCCCGGCATTCTCGGTCGCCTTGTCCATGGCCGTCATGCGGGCACCGTGCTCCGAAGCATTACTTTCCAGCACCGCCTTGTAAAGCTGAATCTTGATGGACTGCGGAATCAGCGTCTGCACGATGTCCTCTTTCGAAGGCTCGAACAGGTAGTCCACATTCGACTCCGGCGTAGCCGTGACAGGCGCGGGCTCCTGCACCAGCGGCAACAGCTGCTGAGTGCGGATAATCTGCGTCGCCACGTTCCGGAACTCGTTGTATACCATCACCACCTCGTCGTAAGTGCCGTTGCGGAAACCATCCATGGCCACTTCTGCCGCCGCCCGCACCGTCTCGAAAGACAGCTTGGTGAAGACATGAGTATAGTCGCCCACCGTCTGGCCGCGACGGCCGTAGTAGTCATGCGCCTTCTTGCCAATGGCCATCACCGAAATGCTGGCCGCCGGCAGGTTGCCGTAGCGCGAAGCAATGGCTGCGTTCACGCCCTTAAACACGTTCGAGTTGAACGCGCCCGCCAGGCCCCGGTCCGAGGTAATGGCAATCACCAGCACCTTACGCACCTCCCGGGCCACGCCGTATTCGCTCACAATGTCGTCGTCGGCATTGCGCGTCAGGTTGGTCAGGATGGCGTTCAGCCGCTGGGCATAAGGCCGCATCCGGATAATGTTGTCCTGGGCACGGCGCAGCTTGGCCGCCGCCACCATTTTCATGGCTTTGGTAATCTGCTGCGTGCTGCTCACCGACTGAATGCGGCTACGGACTTCTTTTAAACTGGCCATTTGTAGAGTTAAGAGTTAGGAGTTAAGAGTGATGAGTTAGGAGCTAAGAACCACTAAGTGGCAACTCTTAACTCCTAACTCTTAACTTTTAACTTACTTCACCGCGTAGTTCGCCGACACGTCCTTCGCTACTTCGCGCATCGCCTTGGTGGCAGTATCGTCGAGCTTACCGGCTTTCAGAGCCTTCAGCACGTCGGGGTAGCGGGAGTTCATCACCTGACCAAATTCCTTCTCAAACTCACGCACGCGGTTCACGGGCACGTTGTCGAGGAGGCCGTTGGTGGCGGCGTAGATGATGGCCACCTGGTCCTCCACCTTCACGGGCGAGTACTGGGGCTGCTTCAGAATTTCGAGGTTGCGACGGCCGCGCTCGATGGTGAGCTTGGTCGAGGCATCGAGGTCGGAGCCGAACTTGGCGAAGGCTTCCAACTCGCGGAACTGGGCCTGGTCGAGCTTCAGCGTACCGGCCACTTTCTTCATCGACTTAATCTGGGCGTTACCACCCACGCGCGATACCGAGATACCCACGTTAATGGCCGGGCGCACGCCCGAGTTGAACAGGTTGGTCTCGAGGAAAATCTGGCCGTCCGTAATCGAAATCACGTTGGTCGGGATGTAGGCGGATACGTCGCCGGCCTGCGTCTCAATCAGGGGCAGGGCGGTCAGCGAACCGCCGCCTTTCACGAGGTGCTTGATGCTCTCGGGCAGGTCGTTCATGTTCTTCGCAATCTCGTCCGAAGAGTTGATTTTAGCGGCCCGCTCCAGCAAACGGCTGTGCAGATAGAACACGTCGCCGGGGTATGCCTCGCGGCCCGGAGGACGACGGAGCAGCAGCGACACCTCACGGTAAGCCACGGCCTGCTTCGACAAGTCATCGTAAACCACCAGGGCCGGACGACCCGTATCGCGGAAGAACTCACCAATAGCAGCACCCGTGAAGGGCGCGTAGAACTGCAGCGGAGCTGGGTCGGAAGCCGAAGCGGCCACCACCACGGTGTAGTCCATTGCACCGCCCTTGGTGAGGGCCTGCACTACCTGGGCCACCGTAGAAGCCTTCTGGCCGATGGCCACGTAGATGCAATACACCGGCTGGCCGGCCTCGAAGAACTCGCGCTGGTTGATGATGGTATCGATGGCCACGGCCGATTTGCCGGTCTGGCGGTCACCGATAATCAGCTCGCGCTGGCCACGGCCAATCGGAATCATCGCGTCAATCGACTTGATGCCGGTTTGCATCGGCTCGGTTACGGGCTGACGGAAGATTACGCCGGGAGCTTTGCGCTCCAGGGGCATCTCATACAGCTCGCCCGTTATGGGGCCCCGGCCGTCAATGGGCTGGCCCAGCGTGTTCACCACGCGGCCCACAATGCCCTCGCCCACTTTGATAGAGGCGATTTTCTTGGTGCGCTTCACCGTAGAGCCTTCCCGGATTTCCGAGTAGTCGCCCAGCATCACGGCACCCACGTTGTCTTCTTCCAGGTTGAGCACGAGGGCCTGCAGGCCGTTCTCAAACTCAATCAGCTCGCCGGCCTGGGCTTTGCTCAGGCCGTAGATGCGGGCCACGCCGTCGCCGACCTGCAATACGGTGCCGACTTCTTCCAGCTCGGCTTCCGACTTGAAATTGGACAATTGCTGCCGCAGGATTGCGGAGACTTCGTCCGGACGTACTTCTGCCATTTTTGGGGGGAATAAGGTATAGGGAATTCGGGATATGGGGTGGGGACGGCGGGAGCATGTCCCCTATCCCAACTTCCCTACACCCTACAGTTTTTGTTGGTAAGAATTTTCTTGCAGCGACGTGCGCAGCTTGCGCAGGCTGGTGCGCACGGAATCGTCAATCTGATTATCGCCCACCCGCAGCACGAAGCCACCGATAAGCTCGGGGTCAACTTTCTCGGTGAGCTGCACCTCGGTGAGGCCGGTCTGCTTGGTCACCAATGCCTGCATTTCGGCGCGGGCAGCCGGCGTGAGGGCCGTGGCCGACGTTACTTCGGCCGACTGAATGCCCTGCATGCTGTTGTACTGCGCCAGAAACTCCGGCCCAATCCCTTCAATCGCCGACTCGCGGTTTTTATTGGTCAGAATAGTGAAGAAGCGCAGGGTCATGTCCGATACCTTACCGCCGAAAATGGCGTTCAGGATGGCCAGTTTCTTGTCGTGCTTCACAATCGGATTGCGTAGCAGCAGGCGCAGGTCGCGGCTTTGGGCCATGGTCTTGCTCAGCAGGTCCATGTCCGCTTTCACTGCGCTCAGGGTGCCCATCTCCTTGCCCAAGTCGAGGAGCGACTTGGCGTAGCGGGCCGCTACTCGTTGGTCAGCCATATTATTTTGAGGTTGTCATGCTGAGCTGGCGAAGCATCTTATCAGGTTCGCGCCGCTCGGTAAGCTAAATCTGACGAAAGCAGCCGCGATAAGATGCTTCCTTCGTCAGCATGACAGACATTAGTTAAGATTGACGTCTTTCAGGTAAGAATCGACCAGCTGCGTTTGGGCGGCAGGGTCGGTCAGCTCACGGCGCAGGATGCGCTCGGCAATGTCGAGCGAGAGCTTGGCGGCGGTATTTTTCACCTCGGCCAGGGCTGCGTTTTTCTCCTGCTGGATGGCTTCGCGGGCTTGCTGGATGATGGTGTTGGCTTCGGCGGTGGCGCGGGCCTTTTCGGTTTCGCGGTACTGGTTGGCCATTTGAGCGGCTTCCTGCATCATTCGGTCGCGCTCGAGGCGGGCATCGGTCAGCAACTTCTCGTTGCCGGCTTTCAGCTGCTGCATTTCGATTTTGGCCTGGTCGGCCATGCGCAGAGCACCTTCGATGTTGTCTTCACGCTCTTTGAGGGCGAGCAGAATCGGCTTCCAGGCAAACTTGCCCAGCAGGAACAACACCAGCAGGAAGATGACCAGTTGCCAGAAAATCAGGCCGAGTTCAGGGGATAAAAAAGCGGGCAGCATTGATTGGGTATTTTTTAAAAATGTCAACTAATCAATTAGGCAGATTAGGAGCAGGTAAGCCCGCCGCGCCAACTGCATGTTGCAGCAGCGGGCGGCGGGCTTCCAACTACTTCCGGGCCCAAAGCCCGGCCCGTTACTAAACGAGTTTGGTCCAGATGAGTACGCAGACTACGACTGCGAACAGGCCCAGACCTTCAATCAGCGCGGCGGCGATAATCATTGCCGTCTGGATTTTGCCCGAAGCTTCCGGCTGACGGCCGATAGCATCCATGGCGCTGCCGCCGATGCGACCGATACCCAGGCCAACGCCCAAAGCAACCAGACCTGCACCGATACCGGCACCCATTACTGCCAGACCGGGACCGTAGTTGGCCGCCATGGCTTGCAAAAACAAAGAGAGAAGCATAATAAAAAAGAAAAAGGGGAAAAAGAAAAAGTTCGTCAGTCCCGCGGCGGGGAGGGGGGATTGCCACGGGCTGGCCGAAACAGCCAGTTGGCGGGTGGCGGGCACCCGGCCGGTTAAATCAGATTAGTGGGCAGCGTGGGCCGCTTCCGAGTCGTCGCTGTAGCCTATTTGCATGTCGGCATCGTGATGCTCCTCTACTGCGCCGCCGATGTACATCGAAGTCAGCAAAGTGAAAATGAACGCCTGGAGCAGGGCCACCAGCAATTCGAGCACGTTGATGAACAGGCCGAAAGCCAGCGTCACCGGAGCGACAGCCCACGATTTGAAGATGAACACCAGGCTGATAAAGCTCAGCACCACGATGTGGCCCGCCGTGATGTTGGCGAACAGACGAATCATGAGCGAGAAGGGCTTGGTGAAAATACCAATTACTTCCACGATAATCATGATGGGCAGCAAGGGCTTGGGCACGCCGGGCGTGGCGAAAATGTGCGCCCAGTAGTACTTATTGCTCGAGGCCAGGGTGATAACCAGCGTCATCAGGGCCAAGACCATGGTCACGGCGATGTTGCCGGAGAGGTTGGCCGCGCCGGGCGTGAGGCCGAGCAGGTTGTTGAACCAGATGAAGAAGAACACCGTGAGCAGGTACGGCATGTAGCGCTCGTACTTGGGGCCGATGTTTTTCTTGGCTACTTCGTCGCGGATGAAGACGATGATGGGCTCGAAGAACGACTGGATGCCCTTGGGGGCATGGCCGTGGTTCTTGCGGTAGCCGCTGGCTACGGAGATAAACACCACCAGCATCAGCACGGCGCTGCCGATGAGGCCGGCAACGTTTTTGGTGATGGAGAAGTCGTAGAGCTTGCTGCCATCGGTGCTCACGAGCTTTTCGTGGTCGAGCTTTAGGCCATCATACTCCTTGCCGCTGGCTTCTCCTTCGCCGTTCGAGATTTTCTCGGAGGAGAATATCGAAACCCCTTTGCCGGGGCGGTAGGCGATAATGGGCAGGTAGGTGGTGAAATTGCCGGTATCGGTGGCCAGCCAATGCCACTCGTGCGAATCGCCGATGTGGTGCAAAATCATTTCACCGGGATTGAAGCCTTCGGCTTTTTCGCCCTCGGCAGCGGGTTCGTTAGCAAAAACGGACAGGGAGACGAAGCAGAGGAGAATCGAGAGTAAACGCTTCATTCAAAGTTAATTAATGACTAATTCCGGGCTAACGCACTATCATTGCGTTACTTGCTTTCCTGAAATCGGCCGCAAGTTACTCAAAGTAGCCCAGATTTCAAACCCGGCCCACGAAAAGTACAGGATAAAGAAGGCTCCGAGGAAGGTCCAGATGCCCCTCGGCTCGCGGGCAATGCCGCCGGCCAGCAGCCAAGTAACAAGGCCCAGCGACACCAGCAGCCGGACCGTCATGCCGATGAGGTAGCCCGTGCCGAGGTTATCGGGCGAGCGGGCCACAAGGCGCGCCGTGAGGGTGTAGGCGAAGTACGTGAGCGCGGCCATGACGGCAAAAATGAGCCCAGTGCGCGGGTGCACTACGGCCGCGCCGTAGAGGCGTTGCAGGACGTAGATGGGCAGTCCCAGCGCGGCGGTGAAGAGCAGAAACTGACGCAGGAACTTGGACATAGACATAGATTGGGGCTGATACGACGTCATGCCGAGCGTAGCCGAGGCCTCTCGCGTGCCCCCACTAATCTTTCAACGATTGAGTTGCTATTGCACGCGAGAGGCCTCGGCTGCGCTCGGCATGACGGTGGGTTCGTACTTAAAGCGATTCTTTGGTGAGGCTGCGGATAACCTGAAACACGGCCAGGAACACGCCCAGCAGCAGCAGCCCAATGGTGAGCCAGGGCTGGGTGTGCAAACGGCCGTCGAGCCAGGTGCCCAGCCAAGCACTGCCCCCGATGATGGCCAGCATCTGGAAGGCCAGGCCGGAGTATTTCATGACGGCCTGCAGGCGGTTGGTGCCGGCGGGCTGCGGGTCGGGCGGGGTGGACATGGGCGGTGAGGGAGAGACGGCTGGCAAAGTTACGGCGCGGGCGGGGCTACGTTTGCCCGGGGAAAAACGTAATTTTACCCGTGCGGCTTCGTTATCTGGCAGAGCCGTCGAACATTTCCGGCTGCTTTGGGCGTTCCGGCTGCTCCGGGCCGTCCTTTCCCTTGCTTTGATTTTGACACATTATTCGCTGACATATCGCTGGGCCGCGCTGCTCGCCTTCCTACTGGGCGTGGGAGCGGCGGGCTGCGCATCGGACAAAAACCTGGTGGCTCACGCCTTCAACAACGTGGCCGCCCGCGACAACGCCTACTTCCTGGCCCGCGTGAAGCTGCAGACGGCCGAGGACAAGATGTACGCGGCCCGCGTGAACGACTACAACCAGACGCTGCCGCTGTTCCCGACGCTGGACAGCGCCAGCGTGAAGGCCAACCGCGCCGATTTGAACGATATTATCAAGAAGGCATCGATGCCGATTCAGAACCGGCCGGGCTCGGACTGGACCGATGATGCCTACATACTGGTGGGCTGGGCGCGCTTCTATCTGATGCAGTTTGACGATGCTGGCCAGACGTTTAAGTACGTAAACTCGACCGGCAAGGACGCCAATGCCAAGCACGAAGCGCTGATTGGACTGATGCGGACCTTCGTGGCGCAGGGCGAGCTGGAAAGCGCCAAAGCGGTATCGGACTTGCTGGACAAGGAAAAGGGCCTGCCGCAGGATGCGCGCCAGCTATTTCTGACGCGGGCCGACTACTACATCCGCACGGAGGAACCGGCCAAGGCCATTCCGGAGCTGGAAAAGGCTATTCCGCTGATTGAGTTTAAGAACGAGCAGTCGCGCACGCGCTACATTCTGGCGCAGCTGTACCAGGATGCCGGCGAGAATAAAAAGGCCTACGAGCAGCTCGACCAGATTATCGCTCGCAACCCGCCGTACGAGCTGGATTTCCAGGCCAAGCTGATGCTGCCGCAGGTATCGGACCTGAGCGCGACCGACCGAGTGAAGCTGAACAAGAACTTTGTCAACCTGCTGAAAGACACAAAGAACAAGGACTACCGCGACAAGATATACTATGAGATGGCGCGGCTGAACTACCGCGAAAAGAAATACCCGGAGGCGCTGAAACTGCTGCGGCAATCTATTAAAGCCACCACCACCAGCCGCCTCCAGAAAAGCTATACCTACTTGCTGGCTGGGCGCATATACTACGAAAACCTGCAGAAGTACCGCCTCGCGGCGGCCTACTACGACAGCACGGTGCAGAACCTGAACAAGGAAGCCAAAACCTACGCCGCCATCAAGGAGCGCAGCGGCATCCTGAAGGATTTTGCCAAACAGTACACCATTATCGAAACGCAGGACAGCTTGCAGGCGCTGGCCCGCCTGGCACCCGATGCCCTGAACCAGCAGCTCGTTGCCTACGCCGAGGCTGAGCTGGCAGCCCAGAAAGTGGCCGCCGACCGCTTGGCGGCTCAGCAAAAGAAACAGGCGGCCGCCGCCGAGTTTGCCGGCCGCACCAGTTCCAGCAGCAGTGGCCTGGGCAGCAACCTGCCCGGTGGCGCACCCAGCGCCGACCCGCTGTCATTCGACCCGACGGCGGTGGCTTCGGGTGCGCAGTGGTACTTCGACAACCCCGCCACGCTGGGCACGGCCCGCGCCGACTTTCTGCGCAAATGGCAGAACCGACCATTGCAGGACAACTGGCGCACCAGCCGCACGGGCAGCAGCTCGACCAACAACATCGCCAATGGTGGTGCGCCCATCTCCATCACCGGCAACGGCAGCACGCTGGTGAATGGCGGCCGGTCCGACTCGGCGGCCGTGGCCGCCGCCGCCGCCAACCCCAACGCAGCCAAGGATGCCCTGGTAGCGCAGTACCGCAAGGATATTCCCACCACGCCCACCCAGCTGGCGGCTTCCGATACGCAGATAGAATGCGCGCTGTACGAGTTGGGCGGCATCTACAAAGAGCAGCTGAAGGAGCGTGAAAAGGGCTTCGAAACCTACGAGAAGCAGGTGACCCGCTACGTGCGCGGTGAACATGCCCCCGATGCCTACTACCTGCTATACCTCTACTACAAAGACAAGCCCGACGCGGCCAAAACTGCCCAATACGCGGCGGCGCTGCAGCGCGAGTTCCCGAAGTCACTCTACGCCAAGCTGATTGCCGACCCGCTGTACCGCGAGCACGAGCTGGCCCTGCACAACGCCGTGGCCAGTCGCGTCGATTCGGCCTTCACGTATTACAAGAACCAGGAGTTCCGCAAGGCCACGACCGTACTGGCGCGCACCGAGCAGCAATACCCCAAAAGTGACCTCAACGACCGGGTGGCCTACCTGAAAACGCTGCTGGTGATTCGAACCCAGCCGCCGCTCACGGCCCGCTCCTCGGTGGAGAAATTCTACAAGGATTTCCCGGAAAGCCCCCTGGTGCCGCAGGCCCAGGCGCTGGCCGCCACCTATCAGAAGAAGGACGATGGCCAGATTGCCGGCGCGCTGGCTTCCACCGAAAAGCCCGTGGTGTCCATCTTCCGCCCCGGCGAAATTGATAACCGAATGCGCATTGTGTATCGCGAAGGGGATAGCCCGGCCAAAGCCCTGGGTCCGACTACGCCAGCCCCGGCCCCAGCAGCGCCGGCCCCTGCCACGCCCGCACCGGATGCGATGCGGGCCATGCCCCGGCGCTCGGCGGCTGATATCCGGCAAGAAGCGAAGAGCGCGGCCGAAGCCACAGGCTCAACTATGCCCCCCTCAACGGCGGCCTTGGGTACTGCTCCGGCTACCAACGCGGCCCTCACGCCGGTAGCGGCACCAGTTGCGGCAGATCCGGTGCGGAAAGGTCGGCCCACGCGCAAGCAACTGGCCGATGAAGCGGCGGCGAAAAAAGCAGCCGCAGCAGCAGCTTCGGCGGCGGACACTTTGCCGGCTGCTACGGGTGGCAGCCCCACTCCTACCGCACCAACGGCCGCACCACTTCCCTCTGCCGCTACCAACGGTGCCCCGACGGCAACTACCCCCACAACGGCGGCCCCGGTCCGCAAGGGCCGGCCCACCCGCAAGCAGCTGGCCGACGAGGCTACCGCGAAAGCGGCCACTGCCAAAGCGGCGGCGGCAGCGGGTGTTACCCCCGGCACTACGGCTCCTGCACCGGGCACCCCAACTCCCGCAACGACGGCTCCGGCAGCTATGCCCACGCCCGTAGCCGGGGCCAGTACGGCTTCGTCGGCCCCGGCCGTGGCCTACACCACCCAGCTAAACAGTCCGCACACGGTGGTGCTGGTGTTTCCGAAAGACTCGCCCGCTACCACGGGGCTGGCGACTCAGCTGGCTACTTACAACAGTCGTTTTTTCAAGGCGAATAACCTCACGGTTGAATCGGTGCCGCTGGGAGCCGACCAGGAGTTAGTGGTGGTGAAAGCGCTGCCGTGGGCCAAAATAGCCCAGAGCTACGCCACCAAGCTGCGCGGGCCGCAGTCGCCACTGGGCAAGCTGCACGGCGCGGGCTATCAGACGCTCGTCATTAGCCCCGAAAATCTGGCTTTGCTCCAGATTAGCGGCGATTTGGCGGGGTATTTGACCTTCTACCAGCGCGTGTATAAATGAGTTAAAAGTTAGGGGCTATGAGTTACGAGTTGGCATTCGGACCTTTGCACTGTGGTTAGGCCGGCCTAAGTTTTAACGCTAGGACTTACGCACTTCAAAAGCTGTGTAACCTGAAAATCAACGACTTGTATTCAAGACGTATATTTGTTATATTGCTGTTTTTCAGCTGGTTGGTGTTTCAACTGCATAAGTCCTAAACTCTTAACCTTTAACTTTTAACCCCTAACTCTTAACTCCCTCAATGCCCAATACCCCTCCTGCCCGTCGTCCCAAGCCCCAACCTTTGAAACCGGTTCGTTCGGGGCGATTTACGGCGTTTGTGCGCACCATGTGGCTGCTGTTTGGCGTGGGTGTAGTGGGGCTGGCGCTGTTTGTGCTGGCCGTGAGCGGCAACTTCCTGGACCTGTTCGGGCGCATGCCCAACCTCAAAAGCCTCGAAAACCCGCGCTCGGAGCTGGCCTCCGAGATTTATTCGGCCGATGGTATACTGCTGGGCAAATACTTCCGCGAGAACCGCACGCCCGTCGATTTCAAAGAGCTGCCCCAGAACCTGATTGACGCCCTCATCGCCACCGAGGACGTGCGTTTCGAGCAGCACTCGGGCATTGATGCCAAGAGCGTGCTACGGGCCGTAACCGGTGTGCTCACCTTCTCGCACAACGGCGGCGGCTCCACGCTCACGCAGCAGGTGGCCAAGGTGCTGTTTCGCACCCGGGGCGACCTCAACGACGGCACCCTGAACGGCACCGGCAAGCTCGGCCTGCTCATCACCAAAACGAAAGAATGGATTCTGGCCATCCGGCTGGAGCGCAACTACACGAAGCGCGAAATCATCCGGATGTACTTCAACACCGTGGAATACGGTTCCAACGCCTTCGGCATCAACACGGCAGCCAAGACGTTCTTCAACAAGTCGCCCAAAAACCTGAGCACGCCCGAGGCCGCCACGCTAGTGGGCATCGTGAACGCACCGGGCCGCTTCAGCCCCGTGGTGCACCCCGACCGCTCGCGCAAGCGCCGCAACTGGGTGCTGCGCCAGATGGCTAAGTCGAACTACATCACCACCACCGAACTGGCCCAGGACACAGCCAAGGCCATTGTGCTGCACTACTCCGTGGAGAACCCCAGCAAGGGCCTGGCCCCCTATTTCCGGGCCGAGGTGGTGAAATCGCTGCTAAGCTGGGCCAAGGAAACCGACCACGACCTGTACGCCGACGGCCTGAAAATCTACACTACCATTGACTCGCGCATGCAACAGCACGCCGAGCAGTCGCTGGCCGAACACATGACGCTCCAGCAGAAGTGGTTTTCGGCCCACTGGAAGGGCCAGCTGCCCTGGCGCGACGAAAACGGCAAAATCATCCCCAACTTCCTGGTGAACTCCATGCGCCGCACCCAGCGCTACAAGTCGCTGATGGCCCAGTACGACGGCAACCGCGACTCGGTGAACTACTACCTGCATAAGAAGTACAAGATGCAGGTATTCTCCTGGCAGGGCGAGAAGGAGATGCTGATGTCGCCCTACGACTCGCTCGAGTACTACAAGCGCTACCTGCAGGCCGGCTTCATGGCCATGAACCCGCTCAACGGCCAGATTAAGGCCTGGGTGGGCGGCCCCAACTACAAGTTCTTCAAGTTCGACCACGTGCGGCAGGGCAAGCGCCAGCCCGGCTCCACGTTCAAACCCATCGTGTATGTGGCGGCCATCGACCAGGGCTACTCGCCCTGCTACCCGCGCCCCGACGTGGCCACCACCTTCCCCGCCGTGGCGGGCCGGGCGGCCTACACGCCCCACAACTTCGAGGGCAATTTCTCGGGCCGCACCTTCACCCTGCGCCAGGCGCTGGCCCGGTCCATGAACTCTATCACAGCCTGGCTGGTGATGAAGCTCACCCCCGAAACCATCGCCGCCTACGCCAAGCGCCTCGGCATTACCTCGCCGGTCGATGCTGTGCCATCGATGGGCTTCGGCACCTCCGATTGCAGCATTTTTGAGTTGTGCGGTGTTTATTCCACCTTCGTAAACAAGGGCGTTTACACCACTCCCATCATGGTGACCCGTATCGAGGACAAGAATGGCAACGTGCTGCGCGAGTTCGTGCCCCGCACCCGGGAAGTGCTCAGCGAAGAAACGGCCTACATCATGACCAACATGCTGCAGGCCAGCACCACCGAGCCCGGCGGCACCAGCACCATCCTGCACACCGGCTTCAAGTTTCCATATGAAATCGGGGCCAAAACCGGCACCACCAGCAACTACTCCGATGCCTGGTTCATGGGCATCACCCCCGACCTGGTGTGCGGCATGTGGGTGGGCGGCGAAGACCGCAGCATCCACTTCCGCACCGGCACCTACGGCCAAGGTGCCCGCGAGGCCCTGCCGCTCTACGGCCTATTCATGCAGAAAGTGTACAAGGACAAGCGAATCAGCATCAACACCGGCCCCTTCCCCAAGCCCGCCACCCCGCTCAGCATCGAAATCGACTGCTCGAAATACTACGGCGGCCAGCGCGACACCATTCCCGCAGACCAGAAAATGCAGGTGCCCGACGCCGGCGACCTGGACGATAAGGACATATAAATCACAGATTACCGCTGATTAACCGTGATTTCGCTGATTCTTTTAGCTGAATCACGCAAGCGGCGGTTTTATAAGGAATGGCCGGCGACTTTTGCCGGTCATTTTTTGTTATCGATGACACCTCTTTGCCCTCCAAGGGGACTCCTTTTTAGCGCCCCACCTCCCTCCTTCCCAACACGCCGGCTGAATCAGCGTAATCACGGTTAATCAGCGACAATCTGCGATTTATGGCAGCCAACCCCGAACTGCAAGCCCAAATTTCCGCCCTGCCCCACAAGCCCGGCGTGTACAAGTATTTTGATGATGAGGGCATCATCTACGTGGGCAAGGCCATCGACCTGCGCAAGCGCGTGAGCAGCTACTTCACCAAGCAGGACCACAACAAGAAAACCCAGCAGCTGGTCCGCAACATCAAGCGCCTGGAGTTTACCATCGTCGACAGTGAATCCGATGCCTTCCTGCTCGAAAACAACCTCATCAAGCAGCACCAACCTAAGTACAACATCCTGCTGAAGGACGGCAAAACCTACCCCTTCCTGTGCCTCACCAACGAGCGGTTCCCCCGCCTCATTCCCACGCGCAATAAGATTAACGACGGCTCGCGCTACTACGGCCCCTACGCCAACGGCACTGCCCTCAACGTGCTGTTGGAGCTCATCCGGGCCCTCTACCCGCTCCGCACCTGCAACTACAACCTCAGCGCCGCCAACGTCGAAGCCGGCAAGTTCAAGCCCTGCCTGGAGCTGCAAATCGGCAACTGTAACGCGCCCTGCGTCGCCCGCGAAGAAGAGGCCACCTACAACACCTACATCCAGCAAATCCGCAACATCCTCAACGGCGACCTGCGCATCCCCAAGCAGTACTTCCGCGAGCGTATGAGCGCCGCCGCCCAGGACATGCAGTACGAGCTGGCCCACCAGTTCAAGGTCAAGCTCGATAAGCTCGAAGCCTTCCAGGCCAAGTCCACCATCGTGAGCGACACGCTCACTAACATCGACGTCTTCGCTATCGCCAGCAACGAGAAAGCGGGCTTTATCACGTATCTGAAGGTGATGAACGGCAGCATCATCCTCACGCAGTCGCTGGAAGTCACCAAAAAGCTCGATGAGGAGGATGCCGAAATCCTCGCCCCGCTCATCATGCAGCTGCGTCAGGAGTTCGAAAGTGAGTCGAAGGAAATCCTCACCAATGTGGCTGTCGAACTCCCGCTGCCCGGCGTGAACCTCGCCGTGCCCCAAATCGGCGACAAGCGCAAGCTACTTGAACTGGCCATCAAAAACGTGCTCTACGCCCGCAAGGAAAAGGAAAGCATGAATGAGAAGAGCAAGGACAGCAACGAGGTGCGAATCATGGAAACCATCAAAAAGGACCTGCGCCTTACCGAGCTTCCTAAGCACATCGAGTGCTTCGACAACTCCAACTTCCAGGGCGATAACCCGGTGGCCGCCATGGTCTGCTTCCGCAACTCCAAG
Organism: Hymenobacter siberiensis; assembly: GCF_018967865.2. NCBI lineage: Bacteria > Pseudomonadati > Bacteroidota > Cytophagia > Cytophagales > Hymenobacteraceae > Hymenobacter > Hymenobacter siberiensis. The sequence continues at coordinate 348,665 of NZ_JAHLZY020000001.1, read as the reverse complement.
CCCAGCAAGCGCGATTACCGCCACTACCACATCAAAACCGTCATCGGCCCCAACGACTTCGACTCCATGTACGAAGTCGTTTCCCGCCGCTACCGTCGCCTGGTGGACGAAGGCGCCAGCCTCCCGCAGCTCGTTATCGTCGACGGCGGCAAGGGCCAGTTGAGCATGGCCGTCAAGGCCCTGAAAGACCTCAACCTCTGGGGCCAGATTGCCATCATCGGCATCGCCAAGCGCCTCGAAGAAATCTACGTCCCCAACGACCCGCTGCCCATCTACATCGACAAGCGGAGCGAGTCCCTCCGCCTCTTCCAGCGCATGCGCGACGAAGTACACCGCTTCGGCATCACTTTCCACCGCTCCCTTCGCGACGCCGGCACCCTCAAAACCGAGCTCACCGACGTCAAAGGCCTCGGCCCCGTCACCGCCGAAAAACTCCTCAACAAGTTCAAGTCCGTCAAGAAAATCCGCGAGCTCACCGAAGCCGAGTTAATCGCCGAAGTAGGCAAGTCCAAAGCCCGAATCCTCCAAACCTACCTCGCCGAAAACGAAGCCCCCGCCCACCCCATGCCCCCCCGCCAGCTTCCCAAACCAGCCTAACCATCTAAACAGAAAAAGCCCTCGCATCACTGCAAGGGCTTTTTCTGTTTTTACCGAATCGACTACAAAATCCGTGTAATCCGAATAATCCGAGCTAATCCGTGATTTAGAAGGACCACAGGTTATACTCGTACTCTACCAAGTCAGCGGCCGTCTGCTGAGCAGCCAGGATGCCTTGCTGAGCGCCACCGTAGATGTCGTCCAAACGGCTGTCGCCAGCGTTCGACACCTTGGTGATGTACGAGTTAAACAACCACAGCTCAAACGCATCAGCAAGGTTCTTGTGCTGCGCATCATTCTCGGCGTTGAACCAGATGGCATTCTGCGGATTGTTGCGGAACACCTTCACCAGGTCGCTGTACTTGAAGTAGCCAATGGGCTTCTCAATGCCCGACGTGTTGGCGGGCAGCGTCGAAGGAACAAAAAGACCAATGGACTTAATGTCGTGATACATCCGCGACCGTTTCTTGTCGAAAATCATATCCTCCTTCAACTCCATCTCATACAGGTCTTTGTACCGGTATTCGTTGGCCGGAGGAGCTGGCTTGGCCACCGGAGCAACTGCTATGGTTTCGTAAATGGTCTTGCCCTTTTTATCCTTCATCGGCTTGCCATTTGCACCGATTTTAGGCTGGCGAACCGTTTTAGCCGTGCTCTTGGATGTCTTTTTAGGAGCACCCCAATCATCACCGCCACCACCCAGGTCAGACTGGCTAAAGCCAGCTGCTTTTTCCTCGTCGCTCAATTTCACTGCCTCATCGGCATATGACATATTGGACGAGATTTCCTGCGGGTTGAGCGTAGACGTCAGCGAATCATTTTTGTATGCCTGCAATTCGCCCCGCTTCACTGCCTCCAGAATCACCCGGCTGATTTCTTTGCCTTCGGAAAACATCGGCTTATTCTGCTTCTCACGCAGGTCTACCTGCCGCCAGATGCTCTTACGAAACATTTGGTCCGATAGCGGAATCGGCCGGTGCGAGCCGGTGCTGCTCGCCGTAGTGGCCTGCTCCTGCGCCGAAACCGACAGCGAAAGCGACAGGCCCACCGCGATAGCGGCCAAGGTGTGAATGGATTTCATAACGGGCAAAAGCAAATTGATTGTAAGATAGTTCGCTAACGTAACTACGGTGTAGATATTATAGCAACGGGATATTGAACTGTTTCGAAACGCTTACCGGCTCAACACTGCCCTGGAAGGTCTGGCGCTGCACTTCTTTCACTTCGATGTACAGACGGTCGCCGTCACGATAGGCATTCACCACATCGCTCAGGTCAGCCTGCGGGCCGCTCACGGTCTTCGTCGGCAAAGCCGGACGACGGCCACGTACCAGCGTCACTTCGTAGCGCGACACGCGGAACTTCGCATCGTCGGGCAGGAAGGTAGCAAAGCCAGCATCCGGGATAGCGCGCAGGTTCAGCGAGCGCACAGCCGTACCGGGGGTACCCTGCTTCTCGTTGGCCTGACGGCCGCCCACCCAGCACTCAATGGTGGGCTTAGGAATAGGACGCACCTGGAAAGTCTGCGAGCCAATGGCATTACCACCGCTGCTAACATTCAGGGTTACTTCTCTTGCGCTGGGGACCAGCGTTACGTCACCAGTCTTGGCACCCTGGATTGCCGAAGCACCCGAAGCCGAGAAGCTAGGCTTATACTGAGCACCCAAAGCGGGCACCGAAACGTTCAGCTTGTTGCCGCACTTGAAGTACAGCGCCTGCACCGAAGCCGACTGAATCTGCATCACCGGCTTGGTGATGGTATAAGGCACTTTCACTATGAAAGTAGTATCGCGGTTATTCTGGTTGAATTTAATCCGACCTTCCCACGAAGCCTTGGCATTACCGGAAGCATCGAAGCCACCCGGACGGGCAGTGAACTCTACTTTGCCGTGGCCATCGGCACCTACTGCGAGCGGGCTGCCGTTCAGCGTCATCTTCTGCTGAAGGCCGGTGGCCGAAGCAGTCAGGAACAGCTCGGCTTTGTACTTGGTGCCGGCAGCCACCGTGTTCGACTCTGCGCTGGCAAAAGCACCGATTTTGTCGAACGAGATGATGGTAGCACCTACTTTCTTCGCCTGCTCCGACAGGGCATCAGCTTCCAGCTTCAGCACAGCGGTTTCCTTTTGCGACAGTACTGCCAGGGCAGCTACCAGCGGCGTATTCTCAAAGTTCAGCTCAGCAAAATCCTTGTTGCGCTGCTCCATGGTCGTATGCTCCTTGGAGTTGATGATACGCGAATCCTCTTTGCCGTCCAGTGCCAGCGGAGTTGCATCCGGCACGTAGGTTTTGATGAAGGTCGAGTAGCTGTTCAACTCCGCTTTCAGCGGGTATGCCAGGCCATTCTTTTTGCCGCCCAGCATGATTGGCATCACTTTGTTGTTGGCGTCCGGGTCTTTAAAGTCGGGAGCGCCCTTAACGTTGCCCGTGCCAGCAATGAGTTTGTCGCGAACGTCCTGCAGATAGGCAATCATTGCCTTCGTCTTGGTCCGGATTTCCTCGCTTTGCTTCAGCACCGTCACATCGCTAGCGAGGTTGTGGTTCTTGTCCACAGCAGCCTGAATACCTTTCACGGTATTATCGGCCGCCATGTTGGTTTTGCCATTGACGTCAATCAAGCTGTCGTCGATGAACTTGAACTTCAGCAGAATCGCTGAGTTCACTTGGAGCGCCAGAAGAGCGGTCAGCACGAGGTACATCATGCCAATCATCTTCTGCCGCGGGGTTTCTTTTCCGCCTGCCATTATCTGTTTCCGCTAAAATTGGATGAGAACTATCTGATGCGCTGGTTGGTGCTTAGGCCTGGGCCGGGGCACGCATGGCGTTCAGCATGTTGCCGTACACCCGGTTCAGCGATGTCAGGTTGCCCGTCAGGTCGGCTACTTGCTTCTGGAACTGCTCGGTGTCTTTGCCGGCCTGCGTCATGTTCTCCATGGCGTGGCTGAGCGTACCGTAGAACTGGTTCATGGACTTCAGGTGCGTGTTGGCATCCTGCAATTCCATTTCGTACACGGCATTCAGCGCGCCAAGATTTTTGGTCACGTTCTGCACCTGCATGTGGTACTCTTTGGCGTCCGAAGTAGCATTCGACATGGCCGAAATAGCTTCTACCGTGTTACCATAAGCCACGTTGATTTTATCAAGCGAATCGGCAGCCGAACGCACTTTCTTGGTGTACTCGTCGGTCACGTTAGCGGCTTCGCCCAGTTGCGACATCTGCGAAGTGGTGGTGCTGAGGCGGTTCAGGCCCTGACCCAAGCTGGTGAGCGCCTCCGGCGTTACGTTAGCGTTTTTCAGCATATCATCTAGCTTCATCGTCAAGCCTTTGGCATCGCTAGCCCCACCTACCTGGCGGCTGCTAGTCGAAGGGTCATAGCCGTCGTTCAACTCCGGGTACACCAGTGCCCAATCGGGCTCGTGGGCGGCAGGCTGGAATGCGCTAAGGAAAAAGATAACTGCCTCCGTACCCAAGCCAACAATCAACATTTCATCAGCACCTTTCCAGTGCTCAATTTTGAACAATGCACCAATAATTACAACTGCTGCACCAATGCCGTAGATTTTGGGCATCAGCGTATCGTAGAGAAAACTTTTTTGGGCTGCCATGAGGATAAACGGTTGAAAGAGGTTGAAGAGGTGTTGGAAGGGGGAGGGTGGTTGATAGCTGGCGTTAGCCGTTTGAAACTTTAGTTGAGGGAGCTATTCGTACCCATCCCGATTTGAATCATCGAGCACCGGAAACCGATGTAGGAGCGAGCCGAATCCTGGTATTCAAAATTGCGGGTACCGGTTTCGAGGAAGTACGCAATGTCTTTCCACGAACCGCCACGCACCACTTTGCGGGGCTCGTTATCGTCCGGGTTGGTAGGGTTCAAGTCCCAAACCACCGGCACCGAAGCCTCCATGTAGGCGTCATCGCACCACTCCGAGACGTTGCCGGCCATATCGTACAGGCCAAAATCGTTGGGGAAGAACGAGCCAACTTCCGCAGTGTAGGCAAAGCCGTCGGAAGCATAATCGCCACGGCCGGGCTTAAAGTTGGCCAGCATGCAGCCCTTGCTGTTGCGCAGGTAAGGACCACCCCAAGGGTAAGTAGCCAAGTCGCGGCCGCCACGAGCGGCGTACTCCCACTCAGCCTCGGAAGGCAAACGGAAGTTCGGGTCGTTGGCCGAGCCGGTTTCTTCGCGGGCGGCGTTGCGGAACTTGGTACGCCAGTTGCAGAAATACTTAGCGGCAAACCAATCGACGCCAACCACCGGATAGTCGTCGAATGCCGGGTGGGTGTAGTAGTACTCCAGCAGCGGGTCGCCCATGTGGTAGGTGAAGTCGCGCACCCACACCGTGGTATCGGGGTAGAGCTCGGTCATCACGTACTCTTCGCCCAGTACATCCAGAGAGTCCTGTTTGATGGCATCGACGAACTGGCGGTACTCGTTGTTGGTAATCTCTGTTTCGTCCATGTAAAAGCCGGCGATAGTCACCTGCTTGTTCATGTTGACCATCGAAGCGGAAATATCCTGGTCGGTCTGGCCCATGTGGAACGTGCCTCCTGGGCAGGGGACCATTCCAAATGGCACTTCCTGAGGATTAAAGAACGGACGGTCCTCGGAGCCAACCAGGTCACCCGTAGGGCCTTTGCCAAATCCACACCCGCCTAATAATGCCCCGGAAATAGCGAAAAGGGATATTGCTAGAAGCTTGTTCATGAGAGTTAGAAATTCTGTTTAATTGCCAATACCGCTAAAGTACATTTGGATGGGCAGGCAAATCTACACTTTTTTAGGTCGCGGTGCAATACCTGTCTTTCTTAAAAGAAGACCAAATTGAGGGTAAACACGCTGAATAGCGTAAATAAATCGGTTAATCCGTTTTATTGTTTGCGAGGCCGACTAAATTTTATCCTAACTGAATAGGACAATGCTCATCCTGAGTACAAGATAAGAAAATAGGAGAATTAGAAGCTATAACGAGGCGTGCGAATGGCTGGTCGGGTATTAATCGTCGCTTTGGGCAAGCGGTAGGAGAGCATAATTTCGTGCGAGCTGAACGCCCGGGCATCCTGGTTAAAGGCAATGAAGTCGAACGCATAGCCCAGACGCACAGCATTGTCCTTTGCAAAGCTTAAGCCAAGAAGTCCTGAAACGGATTCTTCGGTGCGATAGTTGGCACCAATCCAATACTTATCATCGATTGTGGCACGAACGCCACCTTCGAAAGAGTAGTTCTTAGAGTTGTTAAATTTACTGGAGCTGGAGAAATCACCCGGCAATACCGCTTTCGCGAGAATCATCGGCGTTACGATAACGGAAGAGGATGCCTCAATATTGTAGCCGGCCGTGAAATAAGCGTGATTCTCCGCGATGTACTTGCTGGGCGTACCGGCGGCACCGGCACTTTTGAAGGAGTACTCCGAACGCAGTAAGTTATTGACACTGATACCGGCGTAGAACTTTGGAGCTTCGTACCAGATGCCCGCACCGGCATCGAACTTGCTGTCGGAGGCGCCGCTGGGCACGTTCACGTCGTTTTGGTCGATGGCTATATAAGTGCCTTTGCTTAGGTACGTATAAATGCCCTGGATGCCAAAGCCCAGCTTACCCGAACCCAGCTTGACGTGCTGCGAGTAGGAAAGGGCGGTATTGGTCATTTTCGACTGGCCTACCTGGTCGTAGTACACGGCCAGGCCTACCCCACCGTTGAGGGCCAGAACGGGCAGCGAAACCGTAATCATGCCCGTGCGCGGCGAGCCGTTGTTGCCGTCGAAAGTACCGTTGTAGTTGTAGTACTGGTAGCGGCCGATGAGGTTGACCTCCCCCTGGCCTTTAATACCGGCGTAGGCCGGATTTAAATACATGCCATTCAAGCCGTAATGCGTGAACTGGGGCTGCTGTTGGGCAAGCGCCGAGCCAGCCGCAGCCGTGAGCAGCAGAGTAACGAGTAACGTTCCTTTCATAAGGCGGGGTGGTGATGGTGAAAGAAGAGGGCGGTGGGTGTGCGAAATAGTGCTGGGTGGGCACAATATAGAAGTACAGCTTCCAAATGTAAGGGAAAAACCGGCGCTAAAAAATTCGGCCAAAAAAACCGGCGCAAGGGTGGGTTGCGCCGGTTCTCAGTTGCTTACGGAAACTATCCGTTGGATTAGGGGTTTTTAGCGTTGGCTTTTCCGACATCGGTTTGGGCATGCAATCGGATGTAGGCTTCGATGGCACCGGTCATGGAAGGAGCATTGGGATGGGGCGCCTCAATGTCGAGAATAAGGCCGGCATCGACCACGGCTTTAGCCGTGGTGGGGCCGAAGGCGGCAATGCGGGTACCGTCCTGAACGAAATCGGGAAAGTTGATGAAGAGCGAGCTGATGCCGGAAGGGCTAAAGAACGCAATGCAGTCGTATTTCACGTCGGACAGGTCGGACAGGTCGCTGGCGACGGTACGGTAGATGACGGCTTCCGAAAACTTGAGATTGTTGGCCCGCATGAACACCGGCAGGTCATCCTTGCGGATGTCGGAGCAGGGATACAGGAACTTCTCGCCCTTGTGCTTCTTGATGACGTCGAACAAGTCAGCCGCCGTACGCTCGCCCACAAACAGCTTGCGCTTGCGAAGGACGATGTATTTCTGAAGGTAGTTGGCGGTCTGCTCAGAAATACAGAAATATTTCATTTCTGCGGGCATTTCGAGCTTGGCTTCCTGACAAATCCGGAAGAAGTGGTCGACGGCGTTGCGACTCGTGAAAATCACGGCCGTGTATTCCAGAATATTGATTTTATCCCGACGAAAATCCTTATAGGATACGGGTTGCACATCAATAAATTCCCGAAAATCCACTTGAATACCGTATTTCTCGGCAATGGCGAAGTAGGGGGAAACGTCGTTGGTGGGCTTGGGCTGGGTAACCAGAATGCTGCTTATGCGCTTGGCATGCCGGCCTGTACCCGGCTTATCTGCACTATCGGCCATACAGGTAGGAAAGGGTAATGCTTAGGACAATAAAGAGAGACGAAAGAGCTGAACGAAACTGCCTGTTCAAGGATAATCAGTACGTAAAAACAATAAGTTTAAGTAAAACCAATAAAGGTAATACTTCAGTAGCACAAAGATAAGCAAACAAATGTAGATTCAGGAGGGAGGTGTGGTGGTGCAGGGTGCGGGCCACCCGCAGCACCGTACCGACCAGCAAAATGCCAATGGCCGCGCTGGCCGTCCAGGCTACGGCATTGGGCCAGTTGCCATTGAGGCTGAGGTAGAGCAGCAGCACCAGCGGCAGAAACAAACCGGCCAATAAGGTGGTGCGCAGGAACTCGCGGTACTGAATATCGGCCAAAGGCTCCAGGCCAAATATGTAGCCCATTATCTTTACATACAGGTACTTACCAAAAACAAAGGTGGTAATAACCGCCGTGTAGAGCAGCACCCGGGCCACGATGGCCGTTTCGGGCACGTCGAAGAAGCGGCGGAGCAGGGGGAGGTTTTGCAGGTCGGTGTGGATGGCGGTGAGCAGCAGCGCAAACGACAGCGAAAAGAGCAGTACCAACAATAAGTTGAGCAGCGAAAAGGCCGGCTTGGCCAGAAAGGTCTGCTGGTCGCTGCTGCCGTTGAATAGCTCATCGAGCTGAAAAATACGCGCCATGCCGGGTTGGTAGGTGGTGCGAACGGCCCCGTAAGACAGGCCCAGCACCAAGAGAAAGCCCAGGTAAACGTTTTGCCCCTGGGGGCCGCGCAGGCGAGGCTGGGCCTGGCCGATACGGGCTTTGGCCAATGGGCTGGTATCGGCATGGGCGTTGCTCACTCCTGAAAACGAGGCCAGAGCCGGGTAGCCATCGGGCTGCCACACGGCGAGCAGGTGCTTGCCGGAAGGGAGCGTGGCCGGCAACAGCCGGGCCAGGTCCAACGAATAGTTGCCAGCTGTGCGGGCCGTGAATACCAGCTGATTATCAACAAACAGGCTGAGGCCGCGCAGGGCTGCGAAGGACAGCGGAAAAGGCTGCGTATGGCTGACGCGCACCCACTGATAGTAGGCATGGGCCGGCTGGTGGTAGCCGGGCAGGTAGAAAATCAGCCGGTTGCGGCCGGCATCGTGGAGGAGCCAGTCGGCGGAGAGAGACGTTGGGGAGGCCGGGGGCAGCTGGTAGTACTCGCTGGCACACGCCGGGCCGGGCCGGGCCACGAGCGCCAGCCACAAACCGATGGCGAGCAGCCACCGCATACGCCACAAGCCCGGGGTTTGCATGGGTGCTGGGTGCTAATTGCTGCTTTCGGCGGCTAGCAGGCGGCGGGAAATACGGCTCTGGTACACGCCGAAAAAGATACTCAAAAGCGCCGAGAAGATGGCCAGGGCAGTGATGAGAACGGTATTGCCGAGGTAAGCGAACTGGATGACGGACAGCGTGACCAAGATGTTGAGCAGGCCCAACAGCAGCACGGTGCTGATTTGCTGGAAGCCCATGGCCAGAATGCGGTGGTGGATGTGGTTTTTATCGGGCGAGAAGGGCGACTTGCCGGCGGCCATGCGCAGCGAGAATACGCGCATGGTATCGAACAGCGGCACGAACAGGATGCCCACGGCTACCGACGGGGCCGAGGAACCAAAAGGCTGCCCCACCCGCAGGCCCATTTCGATGAACTGGATGGCCAGCACCGACACAATGAAGCCGCAGACGAGCGAGCCCGTGTCGCCCATGAAAATGGGGGCGCGGTGGAAGTTGTAGCGCAGGAAGCCCAGCAGGCCGCCAATGAGGCACACAGCCACGTAGGCATAGCTGCCGTAGCTGGCGCCGCCGTACTGGTAGAAATAATAACCAAATGTGCTACAGATGATTAGCACGATAGTGCCGGCCAGGCCATCGAGGCCATCGATGAGGTTGATGGCGTTGGTGATGCCCACAATCACGAAGAAGGTGAAGGCGTAGCTGATGCCCACCGGCAGGGTGCCGATGCCGAGAATGCCCTGGAAGCTGGTGAGGCGCACGTCGGCCATTATCATCACGATGCCGGTGGCCAGTAGCTGGCCCACGAATTTTTTGGAGACTGACATTCCTACAAGGTCATCCTTCAGGCCCACGAAAAACAGGATGATGCAGCCGGCCAGCAGCTCCTTCACGCCGTTTTCGAGGGGCGCAAAGATGGTGAGGGCCGACATGAAGCCGGCAAACACGGCCACGCCGCCCAGGCGCGGCGTGAGCGACTGGTGCACGGTGCGCCCGTTGGGCGTATCGAGCATGTTTTTGAGGTGGGCAATGTAGATGATGGACGGCACGGCGAATAGGGACACCAGCAGCGCCCACATCCAGGACAGGCCTAGTGGAATATCAAAATGAGTCATAGACAATACAATAAGTAGGGTAGAGTGAAGTACTGGCCGGTTGCCAACGCGACGTATTTAGCTGTGCAGCACGCCCACCCGGTTGAGCAGGGCAATGTGGGTGAAATTGTCGGGCACGATGGAATCGGGCACGAAGATAAATTTCTTGTCGAAAATCTGGGGGCCGTGGTAGTAGCTCACCCAGTACTGATTGTTGAGGTGCAGCAGGGCCGAATCGAGGGGCTCGATGGGCACGGCAGAGTGGGGCGGCACTACTTCGAAGAGGTAGCGCAGGGTGGATGTCCGGACTTTCTCGCCGTCTTCGGGCTGGCTGTAGCCGTTGGCGTTGATGATGACGTTTTCCAACGGAAACCCATTGTGGTTAAGCAAATACACCTGCCAGATGGGCTGGCCATCGGGCGTGACGGCATGGTCTTCGGCGGGTACTACGGCTACGGAAACGCCTTCTACGGGGTCAAAGGAAATGTCTTGCTTCACGGACCTCAGATTTAACGGATTTTAGGAGATTGCAACGGATTTCAGGTGGCTGCCGGCTCCTCGCTGTTGGTTGCCTCTAGCAGCGCCAGCAGGTGGGGCAGCAGGCGCTCCTGCACTTCGGCAACGGACACGGACCGGGTGCTTCCCAACTCCCGTGCCAGGGAAGTCACGGCTTTGTCGGTGATGCCGCAGGGTACGATGTGGCCGAAGTACGAGAGGTCGGGATTAACGTTGAGGGCGAAACCGTGGAGCGTGACCCAGCGGCTGCACTTCACGCCGAGGGCGCAGATTTTGCGCGGGTTGGGGGCACCTTCCTCCCAATCGAGCCACACGCCGGTGAGGCCGGCAATGCGGCCGGCATTCAGGCCGTAGTCGGCCAGGGTGCGGATGACGGCTTCTTCCAGCACACGCAGGTACCAGTGGATATCGGGCCGGAAGTTGTCGAGGTCGAGGATGGGGTAACCCACCAGCTGGCCAGGGCCGTGGTAGGTGATGTCGCCGCCGCGGTTGATGCGGTGGAAGCTGGCTTCGTGCGCCGCGAGGGCGGCTTCATCGAGGAGCAGGTGCTCGGGCTTACCGCTCTTGCCTAACGTATATGTATGCGGGTGCTCGCAGAGCAGCAGGTGGTTGAGGGTAGGCTGCGGGGCTTCGCCGGTGGTTTCGGCGGCGCGGTTCCGGACCTTGATGGCCAGGGTGGCATCCATGAGCTGCTCCTGAAACTTCCAGGTGGGCACGTAGTCGACCAGGCCCAGGCGCTGCACGTGCAGGAGCCGGTTGGGAGCGGGGCGGGCGTCGTCGGGAGCGGCGGCGTCGAGCAGTTGCGGGGGGAACTGTTCTACGAAGGAGGCCATGAGTGGGAGTTGATGAAACAGGACGCAAAGGTACTAAGCGCGGTAGGCTTTAGCCTGACCCATTGCATAGTTGTTGGCGCACACCGCCCAAACTGTTAGCTTGCGCCACGCCTGGCCCCTCCCCTGCTCTTACTATCACCCCGGTCTTTACCCGCTACCCGCCCATGGCTCACGCCCCTCACGAACTAGGCCAGGCCGGCGAAACAGCGGCGGCCGACCATTTCCTAGCCCTGGGCTACGAAGTGCTGGCCCGCGGCTACCGCCACGGCCGGGCCGAGGTAGACCTGGTGCTGCGGCGCGGCACCGAGCTGCTGGTATTTGCAGAAGTCAAGACCCGCTCTTCGGGCCAGTTCGGCGCACCCGAGACGTTTGTATCGGCCCGCAAAAAGGAACTGTTCCGCTTCGCGGCCACGCACTTGCAGGAGGAGCTGGACTGGCACGGCGACATCCGCTTCGACATAGTGGCCCTTACTCTGCTCAGCCGGGGTTTCCGCATCGAGCACTTCGAGGACGCTTTTTACTAATGTGGGGAATATGATGATGTGGGAGATGTGATGATGTGGAAATGTGGAAATGTGGAAATATGGGGAATATATTAGATGTAGTCATTCCATCATATCTTCCACATTTCCCACATCATCACATTTCCACATCTTCCACATCAAAAAATCACCGGCGCTTGGGCAGTACTTTGGCCGGGGCGCGGGGCACGGTGCGCGGGGCTACGGTGCGGCGCTGGCTGGGGCGGTCCTCAACGTCAGGCTGGCCGCGCTTTTCGATATTCTTTTCCTTGTCGAAGACGAGGACGGCGTTGCGGTTGTACTCGCGCACCAGCTCGGGCTCAGTTACTTCGGGGTCATAACCCGTTTCGCCGTACTGGTACTCGTAGTGGCGGCGGGCGCGGAAACCCCAGTACTTGGTCCAGATGCCCACGCGCTTACCGTTTTCGAACTGGCCGCGCCAGTCGGGCTGGCCATTGATGAGGAATTTGGCGTAATCGCCTTCCAGCCTGCCATTAACGTAGGGCACCACTTCGTTGATGAGGCTGCGGTCTTCGCCGTAGTAACTCACGTTGGCATCGCGCGGGAAGCCCATTTCGTAGTGGGTTTTGGCCAGCAGCACGCCATTTTTATCGAAACGCTCCCAGCGCAGGTGGCGGGTGCCGAGGGCGTAGTAGCCGGTTTCGAGCACCTTGTTGTTCTGCATTTTCTTGTAGGGGCCGTGCAGAATTTTCAGGTTGGCCGCGTCTTCTTCCACGGCGGCCATCTTCAGGACCCGGTGCTTCTTGGTGTCGTAGTAATAGTGGGCGGGCGCGTAGGCATTGAGGGTTTTCGGATACTTCAGGAAGTAGAAAATCTCAATAATCTGGTTGCGTCCCTTGGGGCCGGTCTTGGTGAAAGCCCGCTTCATCCTTTCGCCCAGGAAGACGTTTTTCTTCTTCTTTTTCGACTTGCGCTGGGTGTCCTTTTCGGCATCCTTGGCCGCCTTCTCCTGCGCTTTGGTGAGCACCACCTTGCGGGCCGTGCTGAGGGAGGGCTTGCCGTTGAGCGAGTCGCCGGGCCGCGTGAGGGTGTCGGTGCCGAGCGCGGCCACTACGGGCTGCTCGGGGTTGCTGTTGAAGGAAACGGCTTTGCGGGTACACGCCCACGGCAGCAGCGTGAGCAGCACCAGGGCCAGGGCCAGAAACCGTAGCGGCCGGAGCCACAGACTAATAATACGCATGAATCGCACGGGGTATTTTCGCGGCATCAACGCAAAGGTAGGCGGGTTTGGTGCCCGGCAATCGAGGCCCTGAAATAGAAAAACGAGTGCCGGCCAGTCCAGCACGGCGGCTGGCAGCTCCGGAGCCCGTACGTAAGGCCTGTCTATTATGGCGGATACTTTATCTTTAGCGACTCCTATTCCCTGCCGCCTTGCTCCATGAAGCCAACGCTACTTTTTACGGCTGTGCTACTGCTTAGCCGGCTTGCTGATGCCAGCGCGCAGGAAACAACCACCTCAAGTCTCGAATTTATTGAGAACAAAGGCCAGTGGGACGGCCACGCCCGCTACGCGGCGGCCCTGCCCGGCGGCCGCCTGTTTGCCGAAACCGATGGCCTGACCTTCGCGCTGCTGGCCGATGACGACGTGGCCCACCACGGGCGGCACACGGCCCACGACGCCCCCCCGGCCAACCAGGCCGTGCGGGGCCACGCCCTCACCCTGCACTTCGAAAACGCTGGCTCGGCCCTGCTCACGGCCGAAACGCCCACCACCGAACACCGCAGCTACTTCCTCGGAGCCGACCCCACGCACTGGGCCGGTGATGTGCGCAGCTACCGCCAACTGCGCTACGCCGGGCTGTGGCCGGGCATTGGGGTGCGGGTGTATGAAAGCGCCGACCAGCGCCTGGAGTATGATTTCACGCTGGCCCCGCAGGCCAATCCGGCGGCCATCGGCCTGCGACACGACGGCGCCGATGCCCTGACCCTGGACGGCGAGGGCAACCTGGTGGTGAAAACCAGCGTGGGCAACCTCACCGAGCGGGCCCCGCGGGCCTGGCAGACCAACGCGGCCGGCCAGCGCCGGGCCGTGCCCTGCCGCTACGTGCTGGCGGGGCGCACCGTGCATTTTGCCCTGGGCAGCTACGATACCGCCCGCCCGCTCACCATCGACCCGGTGGTGGTATTTGCCACCTACACTGGCTCGACGGCCGATAACTGGGGCTTCACGGCAACTTATGATGCGCAGGGCAACCTGTACTCGGGCGGCATTGCTTTCAGTGCCGGCTACCCGGCCAGCCCGGGGGCATTCCGGACCACGTTTGCGGGTCTTATTGATATTGCCATCATCAAGTACAATCCCCGGGTGAATGGGCCGGCGGCGCGGGTGTGGGCCACCTACCTGGGCGGCAACGGGCCGGATTTTCCGCACAGCCTGGTGGTGAATAACCAGGGCGAGCTGCTGGTGCTGGGCTCGACGGGCTCCAGCAACTATCCGACTACGGCCGGGGCTATACAGCGCACTTTTGGCGGAGGTACGGCGGCGGAGCCGTTTGGCAATTATGGACCGCCGTACGATATGCCCACCGGCTCGGACCTCATCGTGACCCGCCTGAATGCCAACGCCACGGCCCTGGTGGGCTCGACCTACCTGGGCGGCAGCGGCAACGACGGCGTACTGCCCCTGGACCGCAACCTCTCGCCCTTTGCCACGCAAAAACAGCTGGTGCACAACTACGGCGACCCTTTCCGGGGCGATATTCTGGTGGATGCGGCCGATAATGTGTACATCGCCTCGCACACGGCTTCGACCGATTTTCCGGTGGCGCGGGGCTTCGGCAACACCTACCGGGGCGGCACTTCCGATGGCGTGGTGTGCAAGCTCACCCCCACCCTCACGGCCATCACCTGGGCCAGCTACCTGGGCGGCACGGGGGCCGATGCCGCTTATTCCATTCAGCTGGAGCCCGGCAGCGGCGATGTGTACGTGGCCGGCGGCACCACCAGCCCCAACTTCCCGGCCACGGCCGGGGCCTACCGCACCACCCCGCTTGGCGACGTGGATGGCTTTGCGCTGCGCATTGCAGCGGCCGGCACCAGCGTGCTGCGCGCCACCTACGTGGGCACGGCCGGCTACGACCAGGCGTATTTCCTGCAAATTGGCACCGATGGCGGCGTGTACCTGCTGGGCCAGACGCTGGGCCAGTTCCCCACCACGCCCGGCCTGTTCCGCACGACCAATGGCACGCAGTTTATTCAGAAGCTCGACGCCAACTTGAACCAGAGCCTGCTCACTACCTCCTTCGGCAGCCTCGACCCCGACAACGCGGGCCGGGTGAGCCTCGACCCCACGGCCTTCCTCGTCGACCGCTGCGACCGGGTGTACGTGTGCGGCTGGGGCGGCATGGTGAACGGCCGCTACCTGCCCGATTTTCCGGCCGCCAACCCTTACCAGGAGGGCAACGGCAGCACCACCCGCCTGCCCCTCACGGCCGACGCGCTGCAATCCAATACCGATGGCAACGACTTCTACCTGGCGCAGTTTTCGGCCGGCCTCACGGCCCTCACCTACGGCACGTACTATGGTAACGTGGACCCCAACGGCGAAGGCGAGCACGTAGATGGCGGCACCTCGCGCTTCGACCCGCGCGGGGTGGTGTATCAGGCGGTTTGCTCGTGCTTTGCCTACACGGGCTTTCCCATTCCGCCGGGCGCAAACACGTATTCGACCACCAACAACAGCGGGGCGCTGGGCGGGCCGGCCGGCTGCAACAACGCCGCATTTGTGTTCAACTTTCAGCCCAATATTGCCAATGCCGGCCCGGCGCAGGCCCTGTGCGTCACGGGTAGCCCGGTGCCGTTGGTGGGTACGCCCGGCGGCGGCACCTTCAGCGGAACGGGCGTCACGGGCAGCGTGGCCACGGGCTTCGTGTTCACGCCCACGCTCGCGCTGGTGGGGGTGAATACCGTGACATACACGGTGCTGAGTACTGGCCTGTGCACCACCACCGACACGCGCCGCATCACGGTGCTGGCCCCGCTCACGGCCGGGGCCGATACCATGCTGTGCGCCGGCAGCACGCTGGCCGTGCGGCTGAGCGGCACGCCAGGGGGCGGCACGTTTACGGGGCCGGGCGTGACGGGCAGCGTGGCTTCGGGCTTCGTGTTCACGCTGCCGGCCGGTTTTACGGGCGTTGCCACGCTAACTTATACCGTCGCCAACGCCACCTGCTCGGGGGCCAGCACGGCCAGCCGACGCATATCGGTAGCACCCGTGCCGCTGGTGCAAGCCAGCTGGCAACCCGTGGCCTGCCCCGAAAACCGCCAGGTTCCGCTCACGCTGCGCTTCACGCTGGTTAGCTCCACTAATTCTGCGACGCCCGCCGTAGTCTGGGAGTTTGGCGATGGCACGCAGTCGACGGAAGCGAACCCTGTGCATACTTACACCACGCCCGGCAACTACCAGCCCCGTGTGCGGCTGCGCTACAACCAGAACCTTTGCGAAACGACGGCAACCACACCGCCAGTAGAGGTGAAAGAGCGCAAACCCGTACCCAACATCATCACGCCCAATGGCGACGGCCAGAACCAGACCTTCCAATTCGGTACCGGCTGCGCGCCGCACCTCCAGGTATTTTCGCGCTGGGGCCAGAAGGTATTCGAAGCGGCCGCCTACCACGACGAATGGAATGCCGACGGCCAGCCCAACGGCGTGTACTACTACCTGGCCACTTATCCGGATGGGCAGCAGCTGAAAGGCTGGCTGGAGGTGCGCCGATAGCACCTCCAAAGCGAGGGAGTAGCCTAGCGGGTCATGCAGAGCGCAGCGAAGCATGACCCGCTAACAAGCCTCATTACGCCCGAAAAACCATGCGCTGCCACAGCCAGCGCACATCGGCCCAGCCGGGCAGAATATCCGCCCACGTCGCCTCGATAGCCCGGCGGTAGCGCCCCACCAGGTACAGCACCCCCGCCGCGTAGGAAGCCGACATGCTCAGCGCCGCGCCCACAATACCCAGCGGCGGCACCAGCAGCAGGCACGCGGGTACCGTCACGGCCAGCCCCAGCAGCGTAGCGCGGTTGTTGATGCCGTACTGGCCCGTACCGGCGAAGTAGGTACTGGCCTGCATGCCGCCCCCATTGATGAGAATGCCCGGTGCCAGCGCCATAATGACGCCGTGCGCCGCCCCGAACTCCGGCCCGAAAATGGCGACCAGCCACCCGGCCGGCACGGTGGCCAGCACCAGCACCGCCGCTGCCGTGGCCAGCAGCGTGAGCCGGCTGCCGCGCAGGGCGGCGTGGGTTTGCTCGCGCTTGTCGGGCGCGTTCACTAGGGCCACGTATTGAATGAGCGCTGTGCTGCGCGGAATCAGCCAGATGGCCTCGGCCAGCGCCACCCCCACCGAGAGGATGCCCAGCGCCCGGGTATCGGCCAGGTACACCACGGCGTAGTAGCTGAAACGGTAGTTGGCGAAGGCCAGCAGGTTCGACAGGTGCGCGCCCCGGCTGTGGCGGGCCAGCTCGCGGGCCGCCGCCCGGCGACGGATGCGCCGGCTGCCCCAGGCATCGGGCAGGCGCAGCAGCAGCGCCGTGCTGATAAGCCACGGCAGGCCGTAGGCCAGGTAGTTGGCGTAGTAATAAGCATCGATGGAAAGCCAGCGCAACGGCCCGAACGCCACGGCCAGCGCCACGGCCAGCAACCCGGCCTGCGTGGTAGTGAGCACGTTGTAGGTCCGCTCCCGCTGCCGACCCAGCAGCAGAAACACGTTGATGGACAGCAGAACCTGCACCAGCGCCACCGCCCCGAGGTGCAACACATAAGCCGTGCTCACCGGCCGCAGCAGGCCCACCAGGGCCGCCCCGCCCAGACTCACGAGCGCGCCCCAGCCGTAGGCTGGCAGCAAAAGCAGCCACACGTTGCGGCGCGGCACCAGATATATTAAGGATGAGCCGCCCACCAGCCCGGCCAGCAGCGCCAGCCCCGACACATCGGTCACAAACAGGCTGACCTGCCCGCGCCCCGCCGCCCCCAGGCACCGCGCCGTGAGCCACACTACCGCGAAGCTGAGCCCCGCCGTGAGTACCCGCGCCGCAAAATGCTGAAGAATGCGCTTAATCATAGAGGAGGGCAGGTATTCGTCGGCTTCCGGCTGGCAGACACCTGCTGAAGCCAAAACGCCGGCCTTTGTACCGGTTCTGTACTTTTATTACTCGTTTAATACTTTTTGATACAATTCTCCAAAGGCCTGCCCTATCGCTGCCGGTGCACACCGCGCCGTAACATCAGCCCGCAGCTGCATTGGCTCGAAGCGAATATTTTTGTCAACCACCTGTTTGATAGCATTTTCCAAAGCTGCTTCATCATCAGGATTCACTAGCAGGCCAAAGGCATTTTCGGGTTGAAAAAGCTCCGGCACGCCGCCGGTGCGGGTGGCCACTACCGGGCAGCCGCTGGCCCGCGCCTCCAGCAGCACGCAGCCGAAGGTTTCGGCCCGGCTGAAAGACACGAGGGCGGTGGCGCGGGCCATCTCAGCGGCTACGGCCTCGTGCGACAGCTTGCCGAGGAAGGTTACGGTGCCATCGGCCAGCAGGCCCAGCTCGGTGGCGTAGGCGTGCAGCGCCTGCTCGTCGGGACCGTAGCCGGCAATGCGCAGCTTCAGGCCGGGCGAAGCGGTGCGCAGCCGCGCCACCACCCGCAGCACGCCGGAGATGTTCTTCACCTGGTCGTGAAATGCCGAAACGTGCAGCAACGTGGGTTGGTGGGTTGGCGGGTTGGCGAGTTGGCGGGTTGGTGAGTTAGGATGGAAAAGCCCGGTATCTACCACGTTGGCAATGACCACAGCGCGCGGGTTCACAAAGCCCAGCGCGGCCATAGCCCGCCGCAGCCCATCCGATACGGTGTGCAGGGCTGCCGCCCGCTGCACCACCGCCCGCGTGAGCACCCGCCGCAGCCATGATATGCCGCCTGCCCGCTCAGGCAAATACAGTGTCCAGTGCTCGGTGACGATGAACGGGATGCCGCGCACCGCCCGCAGCGCCCACGCAAAAAGGCCCGTGCGCAGCAGCACGTGCACATGCACCAAATCGGGCGCCTGCCCGGCCCAGTGCCGCCGCAGCCGCCGGTAGCCGCGCCCCAGGCACCAGAAATACAGCAGCAGCTTCAGCGGCTTATCAACCAAAGCCAGGCCGGTGGGTGCGGCGCGGTAGTAGTAGCGCAGCGTGGGCCACGGGCCGCTAAAATCCTCGTCGGCCGCAATCAAGCCCGGCAGTGGCCCCCGCGCCACGGCCGCAAACAGCACCGCCACGTCTGCTCCGCCATGCGCCGCGATGGCTGCTACGTGCCGCGCCACGAAGTCGCCATCCTGGTCGTCGTAGCGGTTGGGGTACCACTTGGGAAGATGCAAAACACGGGGCAATTTCAAGGGAGAAATGCGGAGAATGAATGGGCCGATGGGCCGGCAAGTTACGGCCTGGGCAAAGGGCCGACGCATAAAAAAGCCGCCGCTCCCAAGGGAAGCGGCGGCTTGAAGAGTGGCAGGCTTGCGAATTAGAACGAGTAGCGCAGGCCCAGCTGCCCCTGCCAGCGCGAGGCCAGCTGGTCGATGGAGTAGGTGGCCGGCGTGCCGTAGGTGAAGGCCGGGCGGTTGAACGAGTTGGCGTTGTAGCTGGTCGAGATGGCGCCGGCGCCATCGGCGTAGCCCACCTGCGTGAGGCCGGTGCCCAGCGTCGAGTTGAAGGTGTTGGGCACGAAGTACTGACGGCCCCAGTTGCTGTTCAGGAAGTTGCCGAAGTTGATGATGTCCAGCGACACCTGGATGGTGTGGGCCTTGGGCGTGATGCCGGCGGCGTTGGCCTCCAGGTTGCCGAGTTTCACGTCCATCATCAGGCGGATGTCAGCCTGGTTGTTCCAGGGGGTGCGGCCGGCGTTGCGCTCGGTGTACTGACCCCGGCGGGTTTTCAGGTAGCTGTCGTTGTCCACGAAGCTGTTGAAGGCGGCGCTTTGGGCACCGGAGGCATCCACACCGTAGCCGTTGGGGTTGGTGGTGGGCACCACGGGGCCGGCCCCTTTATTCACAAACACGATGTCGGAGCCCGAAGTCGGGATGTAAGCCAACTGCACGTTCTGCTGGCCGTTGCCGAAGAAGTTGTTGTTGTACACCCAAGTGTAGGGCGAGCCGCTGGCATAGGTCAGCACCGAGGTGAAGTAGCCGGTGAAGCGCTGGGCGAAGGTTTTGTGCAGGTTGATGGAAGCCACCACGCGGTGGCGCAGGTCGAAGTTGGAGTAGGCCAGGGCGGGATTGTTCACGTTCAGGGCCGGGTTCAGCTCCCAGTTGCTCTGGGGCGAGTTGCGGATGCCGTTGCTGATGTCCCGGCTCTGGCCGTAGGTGTAGGCCACCGAGGCATCCACCAGATTGTTAATGGTCTGGCCCACCGAGCCGGTGAGCTGGTAGCGGTAGCCCTTCTGGGTGTTGGTCAGAAAGAAGGCGTTCGAGAAACCCGAATTCACCTTGCCGCTGGCGTACACGGGGCTCTCGGTGGGGCCGTTGGCCAGGTAGGTCACCTTGTCGTTCAGGTTGATGTTCTCAAACTGCACGTCCTGCAAGGTCTTGGTATAGAGGCCTTCCACCGAGAAGCGGGTGCCGGTTTTCAGCTTGACATCGAAGGCCAGCGACGAGCGCCACACCTGCGGCATCTTGAAGTTGTTGTCCACCAGGTTTGCCTCGGTAGGGCTGCCCTTCAGGTTGTTAGGGTTA
This sequence comes from Hymenobacter siberiensis, assembly GCF_018967865.2. Taxonomy (NCBI): domain Bacteria; kingdom Pseudomonadati; phylum Bacteroidota; class Cytophagia; order Cytophagales; family Hymenobacteraceae; genus Hymenobacter; species Hymenobacter siberiensis. Next base: position 328,189 of record NZ_JAHLZY020000001.1, on the reverse strand, counting down.
TAGTTGGCCGTGGGTAGCTGGCTGTAAATGTTGTTCGGGTTGGTGTTAAGGTAAATGGTTTTAGGACCCGTGTTGCTGGCCGACTGAATGTTATTGTAGTCTACCGAGTTGAAATTCACGCCGTTGTTATAGTAGGCATAGCCAAACCAGGCAAACGGCACGCGGCCGGTGAAGATGCCCGAGCCGCCGCGAATCACGAACGACTGGTCGCCCTTCACATCGTAGTTGAAGCCCAGGCGGGGCGAGAACTGCACCTGGCCCAGGTAATTATTATTCAGCTGCGTCCAGGGCGTATGCGAGTACGTCTGGTTCAGCGTGTTCACGTCGTTCTGCGGGTTGTTCACCAGGGCCGTATTCAGGGCCGGCTTGGTGGGCAGCGAGGCAATATCGAAACGAATACCGGGCGTAATTTTCAGCTTATCGGTCACGTTCCACTCGTCCTGCAGGTAGGCGCTGTAAAAATTGATGTTGAAGGCCGCCGACGGGTTGTTGTAGTTGTACTGGTAGGAGTTGTCGCCCACCGTGCCGTTGTTGTAAGTACCGCGGATGCGGCTGGGCTTGTCGGCCAGAAAGTCGTTCACGTTGTTGTACTCGATGCGGCCGTTCCAGGAGTTGATGAAGCCGTAGTCGATGTTGTAGAACTCGTTGTGCGTGCCCAGCGTGAGGGCGTGCGCCCCCACGTAGTACGTGAAGTTGTCGGTGAGCTCAAACGTCTTCTGGCGGGTGTTGAAGATGCTGGCCTCGCGGTCCGAGCCGAGCAGAATCTGGTTCGAGCCCGAGTAGTAGCTTGAAGTACCGAGCGTGCCCGGCGTAGTGCCCACGTTGTTAATCTGCACCGACGGAAACAGGTTGGCCTGGCCGCCCAGCAGGTCGCGGTAGTCGTGGATATTGGTGTAGCCCAGAATCAGGTTGTTGGCAAACTTGCTGCTGAAGTTGCTCTTCACCTCCAGCACCGTCGAGTTTTGCACGTTGTGCTGGGTGAAGTCCTGCGAGCCAAACTTGAACAGGCTGCCCGACCGCTCCAGATTAGTGGCTTCCGAGGTGATGAAGTTGTGGCGCAGCGCAATGCTGGTCTTATCGTTCAGGTTGAAGTCGATACGCCCGAAAATCTTGTTGCTGTTCGCGTGGATGTTGTAGGCCCCGTACTCGCCCACATTGTAGCTGGCCGTGCCCAACGAGCCATCGGCGTTGCGTACCGCGTAGTTATTCAGCTTACTGGTAATGGCCTGGGCCAAATCCGTGGTTACCGGCGAGCCGGGCGTGCCGGCGGCGTAGAACTGCGGCTCTTGGCGGCGGGCAATTTCGGCGTTGGTGAAGAAGAACAGCTTGTTCTTGATGATGGGGCCGCCGATGCGGAAACCCGTCTGGTAGTCGTGGTAATCCGAGCCGATGCGGGCCTTTTCGCCGTCGATGCTACGGCCGGTCACGTTCTGGTTGCGGCCGTAGCCATACACCGAGCCCGTAACCTCGTTGGTACCGGAGCGCGTCACGGCATTCACTGAGCCGCCCGTGAAGTTGCCCAGCTTCACATCATAAGGGGCCACCGAGGCCTGAATTTCCTGAATGGCGTCAAGCGAAATCGGGTTGGCGCGGGCCGAGCCGCCGGGCAGGCCGCTGGTGCCGCTCTGCCCGCCCAGCGAGGGCGAAAAGCCGATGGCGTCGTTATTCACGGCCCCGTCCAAGGTCACGTTGTTGTAGCGGAACGAGCTGCCCGCGAACGAACCGTTGGCATTGCGCGGGTCGAGGCGCGTGAAGTCCGACAGGCTGCGCGAAATGGTGGGCAGCTGCTGGAGCGCTTCGCGGCCCACGGTGGTGCCGGCCCCGGTTTTGGTAGCCTGCGTGTTGCCCACCACCACTACTTCGTTCAGGGCCTGGCTCTCGGTGGCCAGCACAAAGTTGAGGCGGGTGGTATTACCCAGGGTCAGGAATACGTTGTCAATCTTCTGCTCTTTGTAACCCACGTAGGTTACGGTTACTTCATAAGGCCCGCCGGGGGCCAGGTTCGGAATCGTGAAACGGCCGTCGGGCTCGGTGCCGGTGCCGCGCTTGGTGCCAGTGGGCAGGTTAGTGGCCACCACGGTCACCCCAATAAGGTCTTCGCCTTTGTCGGAAGTCACTTTTCCGCTCAGTGCGGATGTCGTTACCTGCGCCGAAGCCAAGTGTTGAATGAGCAGAAAAAGCAAGCTGAAAAGAGAGGCTCGCAGTCCAATAACATACTTCATGATGAAGGGGGGAATGTTTGAGCCACAAAGTTCCGGCGATATCCAAAGGCTTAACATGAAGATTGATTCATGAAATTGTTATGCCTCAGAATGGTTGGTAACAATAAGGCAACAACCATTCTTGCGTCGGCACCAACCAGCCACCCATAAAAAAGCCTGCCCCACGAATGGAGCAGGCTCCTAGTCGGACTACAATACGTCACCCATAATTAATCAAAACACTCTATATCAAATATTTACTGCGATACCACGAAGCGGACCGACTGCGTAGTTTCGGCGGTGGCTACCGTGGCCATGTACAGGCCGGGCTTCAGGCCGGCGGGCAGGGCGATGATTTGCGGGCCGACGGCCAGCTTCCGGCCCGTGGCTACCGTGGCCACGAGGCGGCCGGTGGCATCCAGCACGCGCACCGTGGCGGTGGTGGCCGTGGCTACCGTGAAGGACAGCTTGGCGGCCCCGGCCACGGGGTTGGGGTACACGCCCAGCTCCAGCGACTTATCGGCGGCGGCTTTGGCGGCCAGGGTCTGGCCGGCCAGGTTGTAGCAGGTAATCTGGGGGTTGAAGTTGGTCCAACCGGCGGTCCAGTCGGCGTTGGGGGTGCCGGCCGGGGCCAAGGCCCCACGGTAGGTCACGGGCGTGAAGAAGCTGCCCGCCAGCTTGGCATCGGTGAAGGAAGCGCCGGTGGCCAGGGGCGTGGTAGCCAGGGGCACGAAGCCGGGAGTCGTGAGGGCGAAGTTGCTGGCATTCAGGTTCAGCGAAGCCACCGTGGAGGTGGTGTCGTTGGTGGCGCCCAGAAACTGCTTCACGTTGTAGGTGCTGCCGTTTACGCGGGTGGCTACCGCCCCCCGGGCAAAGCCGGCAAACACGTTATTTTTCAGCACTAGCGTGCCGTTGGTGGCGTTCACCACCGAGTTGGTGGCCGAGAACGGCGCGGTGCCCTCGTCCAGCAGCAGGCCCACGGGGTAGCCGGCCACCACCGAGTTGAACACGCTCAGGGCCGAGTTGCGGCGCAGGTGCATGCCGCGCTTGTAGTTGGTATTGAGCGTGCCGCTGGTGGGCACAATAAAGTTGCTCATGTTGGAGAAGATGGCCGAGGTCTGGGGCAGGTTGTTCGAGCCCTGGGCGTCGTTGTCGCTCTCGAAGCCGTTCGAGCCGGAGGCATCGGCCACGTTGGGGTCGCGCAGGGCTACGCCAAACTGCACCTTGCCGTGGAAGCCGTTGTCGGTATCCCACTCGTCATCAATGCCCCGGAAGGCGATGAGGTACTTGGCATTCACCGAGCCGCCAAACCACTCAAAAGAGTCATCGCCGGAGTACGAAACCTGGATGTGGTCGATGGTGGTGCCCGCCCCTACCCCACCCAGGGTCAGGCCGTTGATTTCGTTATCGGTGGTGAAGGCCACACCGGGAAATTCGATGCGGACGTACTGCAGCGTACCGGAGTTGTCGTTGTCGTCGGTGCCCCCGAAGAAGGTATCGGGCGTGAGGCCACCCTCAATTTTGGACAGCGGCTGGGCGGCCGTGGCGGGAATGTTCTGGGTGGCGCGGCCCAGCAGAATCAGTCCGCCCCAGTCGCCCCGGGCCCGCGAGCCGGCCGGCTGGTTCGAGGTGAACACGATGGGCTGCGCGGCCGTGCCCCGGGCATCAATGCGGGCGCCCTGTTTGATGGTGAGCGTGCCCTTCGAAGCCTGGTCGCCCTTGATGATGGTGCCCGACTGAATGGTGAGCGTAGCGCCGCTTTCCACAAACACAAAGCCTTGCAGCAGGTAAATATTGTTGTTGGTCCAGGTGGTGTTGGCCGTGATGCTGCCCGATACCACGATGGGCGTAGGAGCGACGGGGCAGGTGGTTTGGGCCTGGGCCTGCGGGGTGGCGGCGGCTATCGCGGCAAGGGCCACGAGGGCCGAGAGTACAAGCTTTTTCATAGGGTATCGGGGTGAAATGGCGATGGATGAAGGAATGATGATTACCGGTAAAAAGGTCTGTTCAGCAGCCCATCAGACAGCTCAGCCCGGGGTTACCATTGGGTTAGAGGGGTATTATCTTATCGTGTTGCCCCGGCCCGACCAGCCCGCAAAAAAAGCCCGCCGCACAGGACGCACGGCGGGCTTTTTTGCGGTAACATCGGGGCTCAGCGGAACGCTGTAGGGGCGGGGCTTGCCCCCGCCCGGACGCTGGCACCGCCATTACGATTCCGTTCACCGACGGGCGGGGGCAAGCCCCGCCCCTACGCCGAAATTCCTCTGGCTTAAAACTTATATGTGAGGCCGGCCGTGGAATACTGCCCCCGGCGGAAGCGCCCAAACGCGCCCCGGTCGGCACTGCTGATGCCGCCGCTGCGGTCCGAGTCGTAGTACTGGCGGGTGTACTGGTTGAGCAAATCCTGGATGCCCACGCGCACGTCGAGGTGGGGGCCGAAGCCCTTGGTCACGGCCAGGTCGATGACGTGGCGCGGCAGCTCGAAAACCGAAAAGTTCTGCTTGTTGCTGCTGGCAAACAGGATGCGCGGCCCAATCACGTTGTACTGCGCCGACACCTGCCAGCGCCGGTCATCATCCTGATAGAAAATGCCGGTGTTCACCACGTAGGGCGACTGGCCCTGCAGCGGGCGGTTGTTGTCCACGGAGGTGTCGTCGCCGCTGGCCAGCGACACGCGGCTCTTGATGAAGGAGGCATTCAGCACAAAGGAGATGTGCTGTAGAAAGGGGTTTTCGGTCAGCTCAACCAGGCCTTTGCGGGCCTCTACTTCCACGCCTACATCATAGGCGCTAGCGGCATTAAGGAAGCCCAGGTCCAGGGTCGAGCCGTTGGTGCTGTTGGTTACCTGCTCGATGGCATCGGTGAAATGCTTGTAGAACACGCCCACCGACAGCAACTCCGACTTCGACGGATAAAACTCGTAGCGCAGGTCGGCGTTGTAGATTTTGGCCGTGCGCAGCTTGTTATTGCCCTTGATATTCGCGTTGTTAGTAAAATCGTAGTACGAGTAGTTGGCGATTTCGCGGAACTCCGGGCGGTTCACCGTTTGGCTGGCAGCCAGGCGTAGCAGGCTGCGGTCGTTGAAGTTGTAGGTGGCGTTCAGCGAAGGCAGGAAGAAGTAGCGCTTCTCCTCGTAAGCCGGCGTGGCGGAATCGCCCGTGCGCAGAAACTTACGGTTGTACTCCAGCCGCACGCCGCCCGAAATGCTGAACCGGTCCGAAATTGGAGCCACGGCGCTCAGGTAGCCGGCCACCAGTGTGTTATCGGCGCGGTAGCTGTCGAAGTTGGTGGTGCCTTCCTTCAGCACGAAGCCGGTTTTGGGGTCGAGGTTCCGGGGCGCGAAAATCTTGTCAATGGACAGCGTATCCAGGTCGTAGTTGTGGAATTCCTCGTTGCCGGGAACGTAGGAGAAGAAGCGGCTGGCGTAGTTGCGCTCCTTGTATTCGGTGTAGAAGCCGGCCCGCAGCTTGTACTGGTTAGCGCGGGTCGAGTCGCGGTCCGTGAGGCGCTGCTCCCACTGCCCGCTGGCCATGTAGGTGTTCTCCTTCAGCTTGGAAAAGTACGTGGAGTTGTCCTGCTGCGAGCCCACCTGGCTGATTTCCACCCGAAACGGCTTCTGAGGCTCGCCAGGATTCGGCACATCGCGGCCGGTGCGGAAGCGGCGGTAGTCGGGCTCATCGCGAAACACATAGTTGTAGCCCGTGGCCCAGGTTACGGTCGAGTTGCGGGCGGCGCCCACATCGTGGCTGCCGCCCAGCTGCCCCGAGTAAATGGTGCGGCTTTGGTAGTGCAGGGCATAGTTGTCGCGCTCGCGGCCGTTGCCGCTCTGCACGTAGTCGAGGCCCGTGCGGCGCACCACTTCGTCGGTGCCGTACTGGTTCAGGAAGTTGCGGAAGTCGATGCGGCTATGGTCGTTCAGGCGGGCCTGCCAGTTGTGAATCACGCCCAGGCGGCTGGCCGTCAGGGAGCGCAAGTCGTTGTAATTGTAGCTGTAGGAGCCGCTGCCGGTTTCCAGCCGCTGGCGCAGCACGTCGTACTGCTCGTGCGTATTCGAATAAGATGCCGAAGTCACGTTGCTCAGGTATACCTTCCCGATTTCAAACTTGCGCGTGAGGCCCAATGAGGCGCGCAAATCGGGCAGAGCCGTGCTTAGCGTGGGTTTCCACTCATTGTGCAGGTCGCCAATGGCCTGCTGCAGCTGGTCGCGGCTCAGCTCGGCCTTGCTATTGTAGGGCTGGTCGCCAATGGCGGCTGGCACCTTGCGCAGGCCGTTATCGAAGCCCAGCCAGTCGGTGCTGCTGCGCGAGCTCTGCTGGTAGCCGCTGCCGAAAGTGGTACCCGAGCGGCCCCAGCCCGAAATGCTGAAGTTGGTCGTGTTCTCCAGCACCGAGTTCTTGGTATACACCTTCACCACGCCGCCGCCAAACTCGCCTGGCAGCTCCGGCGCACCCGATTTGAAAATCAGAATCCGGTCAATTACTGATGAGGGCAGGATATCGAACGAGAACGAGCGGGTATCCACTTCGGCGCTCGGCGTGAGGGCATCGTTTAGCAGTACCGTGTTGTACCGCTCGGCCAGGCCGCGAATCACGATGAAGTTGTTGTTCTGAATGGTCACCCCCGGAATGCGCTTCACCACTTCGGCCGCGTCGCGGTCCAGGGTCTTCACAATCTGGTCGTTGCTCATGCCGCTCACCACCACCTCGCTTTTTTTCAGGTCCTGAATCAGGGCCACTTCGGTGCCGGTCTGCTTCACGCCGGTCACGGTCACCTCAGTCAGGCTGGTGGCACTTTCCTCCATCAGGCCGTTCAAGGCAGTGGTTTGGCCGCTTTTGATGACGATGCCCGGAAAGGTGAGCGGCTTGTAGCCCACGTAAGTCATCGTAATGTTATAGGTGCCCGCGTCGAGGGGCAGCGTGTAGGTGCCGTCCACGTTCACGGGGGCGGCCAGCGTGGTGCCCGTCACCAGCACCGTGGCCCCGATTACACCCTCACTGGTCTTCTTATCGGTCACTTTACCCGCCAGTGTACCCGGCTGGGCCAGAGCTAAGCCACTCACAAACAACCACAAAAATCAAAGTAGATAATACCGCATACACTTCATGTTGGTTTGATGAAGTAAAATTACCGGGGCCTTATTACGGCATAGTAGCCCACACATTGCCCTATTGTTATGCGCCGATTTCAGGGCTGCACGGGCCGCCGGGGGCTACTACTTTTGCGGTCTTTTTCGCCTTTTGGCAGCCCGCCGGGGCACGCGGCCAGCCGCCCGCCGCGAATGCCGTTCCTTTGCAGTCTCAACCACCGGCCCCGGCCGGTAGTCCTGCTTCCTGCTCACCGCTATTCTCTTTCGGATGCTCCTCTCCATGACCGGCTACGGCCAGGCCCACCACGAAACCGACGCCTACACCGCCACCCTCGAAGTCAAGTCGCTCAACTCCAAAACCCTCGACCTGACCCTACGCCTACCCCGCTTCCTGCTCCCGCACGAGCTCGAAATCCGCAACACCGTGGCCAAAGCGGTACTACGCGGCAAAGTCAACCTCACCCTCGATTTTGTGCGGCCCGCCGCCACCCGCGCCGCCGCCACCCTCAACCGCGAAGCCCTGCTCGCCGCCTACCACGAGCTGCAGGCCGTGGCCCAAAGCCTGGGCCTGCCCACCGGCGAAGCCACCCTGCTGGCCGCCCTGCGCCTGCCGGGCGTCATCCCCACCGCCAACGAGGCGCGCGATGCCGAGCCAGCCGCCGAAGACGTGACCTGGGCCGAGCTCCAGCCGCTGCTCATGCAGGCGCTGGCCGCCATGCAGCAGTTCCGGCAGGACGAGGGCCACACCCTCACCACCGAGATAATGGGCTACATTGCCACCATCCGGCAGCAGCTGGCCGCCGTGGAGCAGCACGACCCCGCCCGCATCGAGCATGTGCGCCAGCGCCTGGCCGGCCACCTCGCCGAACTCACCAGCCACGAGCAGTTCAACGCCACCCGCTTCGAGCAGGAGGTGCTGTACTACATTGAGAAGCTGGACATTGCCGAAGAGAAAGTGCGCCTCGCCGCCCACCTCGCCTACTTCGAGCAGGCCGTGCTGCAGCCCGACGAGGCCGTGGGCAAAAAGCTCGGTTTCCTGGCCCAGGAGATTGGCCGCGAAATCAATACCATCGGCTCCAAGGCCAACGATGCCACCGTGCAGCACCTGGTGGTGGGCATGAAGGAGGAGCTGGAAAAAATCAAAGAGCAGCTGAATAATATTCTCTAGCCAGTCCCCTTTTTTTAACCGGTCACATTGGCCTCTATGGCTCTTCCGTTCGCCCAGCAAAAGGCTCAGTTGAACGAAAATCGATAAGGCAAATTAGATTTTACCAACTAATTTCAAAATCTGACAATGGCCCTTTTGCTATATGGCCAGAAAATTGTGCAGTACTTGCATCTGGGCCATCATGCCTTCAACGGCGCGATTAATAGGCATTTATTAGTGATTTCAAACCTGGCCCAGTCCGCATTTGAAAAAAAAATCGCAATATTTGTGCCTTCAAAGTTGGATATCTGATTATTGTATCTAGCTTGGGTTACAAATAGGCCGTTAGTTACCAACCCCTTATCCCCCATTAGTATGAAATCTACATTTTTACTCTGTATTCTGGGGCTTTTCTTAACAGCTGCGCGCCCCGCATCCGAGATTGAGCTCGTTAAGAAGCGGGTGCTCAGCGAGCGGGTTGAAATCCTCATTCCCAAGGGCTTCGAGGTAATGACCGAGCAGCAGATGGACTTTGCCTATGCCAAAGCCCAGAGTCGCCCGAGCGTTATCTTCACCAACAACAACCTCATCAGCCTCGCCTTCAACTACAGCGACAACGATGCCGACCAGGACATGGTGGACATCTACTCCGCTTCGTTCGGCAAGACTTACCATAAGCAGTACAAGGACGCCACCTGGTTTGGCGACGGTGTGAAGAACATCAACAACCGCAAGGTGGGCTACCTCGAATTCATGAAGCCCGAGATGGGTCACGAAGTCTACACGCTGGTTTTCTTCACCGACGTGGAGGGCAAGCTGATGATTTGCACCTTCAACTGTGCCGACCGTCAGAAGCCCGAGTGGGAGCCCATTGCCAAGCAAATCATGCTCTCGCTGAAAGCCAAAGGTTAATATCCCCGCAAATCAGTATCGTGGTCGGTGGTTGAACGCAAGTTCGGCCACCGACTATTTTTTTGCCGCTGGGGCCGCGCCTGCTTCGTTCAAAAAGTCGCGCACCAGCCCGAAGGCCCCGGCAAATCCGGCCAGCGACAGGGCTTCGGGCCGGTCATTTACGTCGTGGTAGGCGGCGCTGCCGCCGCGCGTGTACATGAAAAAGGCTGGCACGCCGGCTTCGGAAAACGGGAAGTGGTCGGAGTTGGCGGCGCGGCCGCGGGCCCCCAGGGCGGGCAGGTAGTGATGGGCATTATTAAGGGCCAGAAGGCGGTGGTATGGGGCCTCAAACAGTTTCCCATTCACGACGGTAGCGCCCTGCTCGCCGGTGCCCAGCAGGTCGAGGTTGAACAGAAACTTGATGCTTTTGAGCGGCACCAGCGGGTGCGTCACGAAGTAGCTGGAGCCCACCAGCCCGGCTTCCTCGCCCCCAAACAGCAGGAACACGACGGAATAAGCCGGGCGGTTTTCGGGGCGGGCGTAGTGGGCGGCCAGCTCCAGGAGCAGGGCCACGCCGCTGGCGTTATCGTTGGCCCCCGGGAAGTACACGTCCTTGCCCATCATGCCGAGGTGGTCGTAGTGGGCCGAAACGACGAGGAAGGAATCGGGCCGAATGGAGCCGCGCACCACGGCGGCCAGGTTCTGGGTCTGGTAATTGCGCTGGAGCTGGGCGTCGACGCGCACGGTACTCCACACGGTACGGCCCTGGGGCGCGCCGGTGGCAGTATCGCCAAAAATAGCCTTATCGAGCCACAGCGGCATCTTTTCGGCCAGCACTTCTACCCGGGGCTGGGCAGCTTGCTCAGCGGCCAGCGAGGCGGTGAGCTTGGGCACCACCGTAATCCAGGCGGCGGCGGCGTTCAGGCGCTGGCGCAGCGCAGCGGGCAGCGTGGCCAACTGGCTGGCATCGGCGGCGCGCATCAGCAGGATGCGGCTGCGCCACTCCGTGCGCAGGTAGCGGGCCTGCACCGTGGGCCTGGTGAAGACGAGGGTATCGAGAAGCACGAGGCGGCCCTTGGCGGTGCCGGTGCCCGAATTGGGCGCGGCAATGCAGGCCGTGCCAGCTTGCCAATTCGTCAGCTTGCCGGTGGGGCCATCGGCTTTGATGGAAGCGCTGACTACGCCGGGAAACGTGTTTACGTCCAGGATAAAAGGCTGCGTGTAGTTGGGGGCCAACGGCGTTAACTTCAACTGAGCCAGCTGCCCGCGCAGGTAGGCGGCGGCCAGATGCTCGCCCTGCTTCACATAGCCCCGGCCGTAAAGGTTAGGCGCGGCCAGCGCCTTGATGGTGCGGCGGGCCCGGGCGCGCAGCAGGTAGGCATTCTGCGCCCGCGCTGGCATTGGCACGGCGCTAAGCGTGGCAGCGGCGGCCAGCACCAGCCACAGCCCGCTGGCCAGGGGCCGGGCGCGGCCGCCATCCTGCCGGGCCGACCAGACGGCGGCCATGCCCACGGCCAGGGCCGCGCCAATACCGTCGCTCAGTAGGTCCGACCATTCGCCGTGGCGGCCCAGGCGCATGGTCATTTGCAGCACTTCGATGAGGGCTCCGAACAGGATGCTGCCGACCAGCACTACCCCGCCGGCGTGGCGGGCCAGCCGGGGCCAGCGGCGCTGCCGGTGCAGCGAAAACCAGCTCAGACCTGCCAAAACGGCGAACACGCCCGCATGGGCGGCTGTGTCGAACGACAGCAGCTCCCACACGGGCGTGCGCGGCATTTCAGCAGAAGGGGTAAGCGTAAGTACCAGCACCACAGTGGCCCATGCCAACGGCAAGGCAGCGTAGGGGCGGCGGGAACGGGGTAGCGGGGAGGTTAGCTTGGGTTGGTCGAAATCAGACATCACAACGCACAAGCCAAAGCCGTGCTACTTTTTTAGGCTCCCACCAGCTCGCCGTAGGTTTCGGCGCTGAGCAGCTCGGCCAACTCTTCGGGCTTGGCGATGGAGATTTTCACCATCCAGCCGTCGCCGTAAGGGTCGGAGTTCACGGTTTCGGGGGCGTCGCCCAGCTTGTCGTTTACTTCCAGCACGGTGCCGGTGATGGGGCTGAACAGGTCGGAAACCGTTTTTACGGCCTCTACGGTGCCGAATACTTCGTGCTGGGCTACGTCTTTGTCGAGGGTGTCGATGTCGACATAAACGATGTCGCCCAACTCTTTCTGCGCGTGGTCGGTGATGCCCACGTAGGCAACGTCGCCTTCAACGCGAATCCATTCGTGGTCCTTGGTGTAGTGCAGGGTGGCGGGCAGGTTCATTTTTAAGGAGTTAAGAGTGATGAGTTAGGAGTTAAGAGTTGGCGGGAGTGAGCAACCAACGGCGGCGATTCCTCAAAAGTAGAACCGGCAACCGTAGCCAGAGCTTTTTGCCTGCCATAATTTACCAAACCTCAACTCTTAACGCCTAATTTATCACTCTTAACTTCTACTGCGTCAGGCTGTAGCGCAGCTGAACACCGCCTTCGGAGTTGGAGTTGCGGAAGGCGTTGCTGATGCGTGGCGTGGTGATGGTCTGGCTGTAGTAGAACTGCAGGTTGAGACGGGTATTGAGCAGGTAGTCGACGGTGGGGCGCAGCTGGAAGGTCTTCGAGCCATTGGTAATCTGGCCCTGGGCGCGACCCACGAAGCCTTGGGGGTTGGTGGGGTTGGGGTCGGCCGAGTCGATGATGCTGCGCTGGATGGTGATGTTGTCGCGGATGCTCAGGTCGAGGCGGGCGGTGAGGTTGTTTCTCAGCACGCGCTGCTCGCCGCCCACTTTGAAGGGTAGCTTGAGGCTGTTGGTGGCGTAGCCGAAGCCAATCACAAACTCCTTGGTCGAGAGCTCGGTGACCTGGGCATTGGTAATGTTCAGGGCCACGGTGCGGTTGGTGCGGTACTCGATTCGACCGGTTACCTTGCTCACCGTCTGGAAGTTGACGCCGATGAGCGGAGCCAGCGTTTCCACAATGCTAACCTGGCCCACCACGTAGTAGGGCTGGTACTGATTGCTGGCATTCGGCTTGAAGGGAGTAGTCGGCGGGAGGCCCGGCGAGCCGAAGGTGGGCTCAGCGGAGTAGATGTTGTTGGTGGTGTAGCTACCGATGCTGTAGATAGACGAGTACGCGTGGTTCAGGGTGAACGAGCTGAAATACTGCTTGATAAGCGGCAGCTGGGCGAAGCCGTTGTAGTCGACGCGCCAGTTGGGCAGCGGTATCACGGCGAAGGGGCTGAACTCCTTGGCCTTGTAGCCGTCCGACGAGCGGCCGTGGTAGGCGTCGATGAAGCTCTGCACCAGCACATCCTGCGAGTTGTAGCCGTAGGTGGCGTTGGGGCTTTGGTTGGCCAAGGCCAGCTTGTTGCGCACGAAAAGGCGGTTATCCACAAAACGCTGGAAGGCCTTCGACGTTTCGCCATTGGCGCTGAGGTCGCCAAACAGGGTGTTAATGGTAATGGTCGAGGTCTGGAACGAGCCCGAGCCCAGGGTCTGGGGCACGATGGGCAGGTAATTATCGAACTGGTCCTTCAGTGGCAGCAGGGTCTGCTCGTTGATGGTGTGCCGGTAGTAGGCATCAAGGTTCTTGACTTTCTGCTGGCGCGCATCCACCTGAATGTTGAAGTCGCGGAACGGCTCCAGCGCCGTGCGCAGCGTGAACGACTGCGTGAGCAGCGAACTCAGGGGCGTGTTCAGAAACTCGCTCCGGTCGGTGTACCAGCCGTTAATGCTGGCGCGGTCGTAGAGGGTTTGCAGGCCGGGCTGCTGCCCTAATATGAACGGCACGCCGGGCGCGGTGAAAGTTTCATCGAGGCCAAAGGCCTTGGTTTTGGGCAGGTAGCCGGGCAGCAGCGTGCCATTGGAACGGCTGAAGGTGAAGTTGATGGAGCGGGCCGTCATCAGCGAGCGCAACACGGCTTTCACGAAGCGCAGCTTTTCGCGGGTGGTATCGGCGGCCGGCGCGGCCCGGGTGGCCGCGTTGGCCTCGCCGAAGGCGGACCGCTGAGCCGCCGGCCGGCCCTGGGGCGGCGGCGCGTTGTTGATGATGTTCAGGAATTTGACCTTGTTGTAGAGCTTCACCAGGTCGATTTTACCGTTGGCGCTGATTTCGGCGTTGTTCTGAATCGTGTTGCCGACGTTGATTCGATAGGTCGACGTGTCGGTGGCGCTGGTGGGGTTGTTGAGAGCGCGCTGGCCTTGCACGGCAGCCTGCCAGCCGTAGGTAGCGGCGTAGCGGGTATCGGCGCTCAGCCAGTCGGTGAGGGGAAATTTATCGAGCGGCAGCCGGTAGGTGAGCGCGACCAGCTGGTTGAAATTGACGGTGCGGCCGCCGCGCAGCAGGTTTTGCTGCAGCTGGCTGCGGTTGCGAATGGCCTCGTCACTCACCCCGATGGTGCGGCCGGCTCCTTCGTCAACCACGCCCCGGTTGGTGGCGGTGTAGTCGAATATCAGGCTTTTGGTGAGGTCCCACTTCAGGTCGTAGATGCGGCTGATAAAGAAGGATTTTTGAATAACGGGCGCAATACCGGCCGTAGTGGGTACTTCGCCGGGGTTTAGCACGCGCTGCAGGAACCGCTCGTTGTAGCGCCGGTCGAGGTCGGTGCGGAACGAGAAGCGCGAGGGCAGCGGGGTGAAATTAATTTGCTGGAAAATCTTCAGGTACGGGTTGTCCAGCGCCTTGAAATTGGCCAGCGGCATGTAGTTCTTGGGCGTGGTCTGGTACACGTAGGCCACGGCGGCGGTGTAGGCCTTGGTGTAGTCGCGGTCGGTGCGAATGTCGGAGTGCAGGCGGTCGGTAATCGAGTAGCTCAGGGCCACGTTTTCGATGTCCCAGGGTTTGGGCTTGGCGGGCAGGGCCCCGGGCTTGGGCAGGGCGCGCTCCTTGCGCACGTTCAGCACCGAGATGCTGCGGCTGGTGGTCTGGTCGATGACCTTGTTGCGGTACTCGGCCTGGGCCGAGGTGTTGATGCTACCGTCGGTGTTCTTGAACTTCTGCAGACTTTGCTCCAGCTTGGTATCGGGGTCGAGGGGGTCGTAGAGGGGCGAGCGGCTTTCGCGGCCAATCTGGAGCAGCACCGGCAGGCGCAGGTTCAGCTGCGGGGGCAGGAATTTCTCTACCGCCACGGTCGTGTTCAGGTCGCCACGAAATACGTCGTCCACGGAGCGCTGCTGCACTTTGTCCTGCAAGCCGCCGAAGCCCACGCTGGTGAAGCTGCCCGTGGCCGTCACGTTGGCCACGTCGGCCAGCTTCACGTTGAGGCGGGCGGTGGCGGCATAGCCGGCCTGCTGCTCGAAGTCAAACACCCGGAACTCATCGGCCCACAGGTTCACGGTTTTCTCCGCGATGCTGGGGTCGGTGGGGTTCAGAATACCCAGCATCACGCCCTGCACCGCCGAGAAGTCGGGGTTGCCCAGTACGGTAATGGTTGCGCCGTTGGCCAGCGTTACCGTGAAGGGAATCTGGAGGTTAGGATTAACCTGTTGGTTACGTTTGGCCTTGGCATCGATGAAATCCTGAAACGACACATCAATGCGGTTTTCCACGGGCCACACGCCGGCGGGGCTCTGGTCGCCCACGGCGGTCAGCTTCAGCGGCAGCGAGTACTGGTAGTAGTTCTGGCTGTAGTCGGTGCCGATGCGCAGGAAGGCCTGCACGTCGCCGCTGAGCGTGGTGGGGTCGTCGCTGTCGCCGTGCAGGAACATGCGCAGGCGCTTGTAGCGCAGCATGTTGATGGCAATGTTCTTGTAGGCTGCCTTGGCGAAGCCGTCGCGCAGGTTCACCACGGCCAGGCGTAGGCTCTGCTCGTTTTGCAGGCGCGAGGTGCTGCTGCTGCCGTACTCCTTATCGCGCAGGATGCCGGGCGGCGACACGTAGGGGATTTTATTGCCCTTGGCCACGGCAATGCCGTTTTCTTCAATACTTACCGTCGAGATATTGAAAGCGTCGGCATCGGTGAGGCTGCCGCCCGGAGAAATGCCGCCCTGGCGCGCATCCACGATGGGGTACAGGAAGCGGCGCCACTGGTTGGCCACAAACTGCGGCTGCACCAGGCGCAGCACCACGGGGTCCTGCCAGTTGGTCATGTACATGCGCAGGAAGCGGATGGACTTAAAGCCGAAATCCTTGCCGCCATTGCCCTGCACCTTGTAGCCCTCCCGCACCGGAATCCGAAACAGGTACCAGTTCACGTCCTCGCCGTTGACGTTGTTCTTCACGTTGTCAATGATGTAGTTCGAGCCCACGTTCAGGCTGCCGGGCCGCAGCGACATCTTGTATTCGTAGTAGCGCTCCACGTCCTGCACCACGTTGTCGCGGTTCAGGTCCTCCTTATCGGGAAAGGCAGTGGAGCTGAGCTGGCTGTTCTCGGGCGAGTTGCCGTCGTAGCCGTCGTAGTTCTTGTAGCGGCCCAGGATTTTGGTGTTGTTCTGGTCGTAGCTCGGGTCGAGGTGGTGGCGAAAGTCGTCGCCCGACGGGTCGGGCAGGGTGCCGTACACCGGGGCCACGGTGCCCAGCGCCAGCGGGTAGTTGCTGAAATAATTCCGCTCGTTGTCGTCGCTCAGGCCGTCGAGGCCCACGTCCTGGGCCGTGCGGGCGCCGGGCGCAGCGTTGAAGGCATCGGTCAGAAACTGCTGGCGCGTGACGCGGCCCCACACCGTATTGTTGGTGTTGTCCTGCACGGCCTGCGGGTCGTTGGTCACGGGCAGGCCGTTCTCGAACTCGTGCTGGTTGCCGTCCTTCAGCACATCCTCGCTCACATTACCCAGGTTGATGACGAAGTCGCCACCGGTCACGTTGGCCTTGTCGTTACCATCCTGGTCGGTGATGTTCACGCGGCTGGCCGGGGCATTGGGGTTGGTGCTCTTCAGGAAGGGGTCCATCATCCAGAACTCCAGGTACTCGATGTTGGCGTTATCAAAATCGGTATCGAAGGTGATGGCCCGGCTGATGCCGGCAAACTTGTCTTCGGGCCGCTCGCCGTTGTTGAACGCCTTGCCGTCGGTGCCCACATTCGGATTATAGTTGTAGGGGCCACGCTCGCCGGGGAAGTAGGCCAGGTCGAAGCTATACTCGAAGCCGTTGCCGGTCGAGCCCAGGTCCTTGTTCGGAAACACCTCGTCGCGCTTGATGCCCCGGGTGTAATGGTTCAGCAGGTCGCCGGCCCCAATGTTGCCCGGCACAATGCTGCCGCCGGTATAGTAGCTCTGGTCCACGGTGTACCAGGCCAGCTTGGCGCGCTGGTAGTTGTAGGCCAGCCCGCCCACCGAGCTGTTCTTAATGGGCAGCGGCGTAGAGGCCAGCCGCCAGGCCGGAATAGAAGCCAGCCCGCCCAGCGTATAAGGCGTGCGGGCATTCTCGAAGTCGTCGATGTACGACACGCCGTTTTCGCCGTTGCCCAGCTGCGAGCGGCCCGGCAGCAGCTTGGCAAACTCGCCGCTGAAGGCAATGGTCGAAATCTCCTTCGTCGACACAAAGGGCAGCATGTCGAGGTACTTGGTGAGCACCCGGCTGTCTTTCCGGATGCTGCCATCCAACCCGATGATGGTGTTGTTGCCCGGCTCGTCGCCGATGTTCACGCGGTTGATGCCGGGGGCCTGGTTTTCCAGCAAGTGCAGGGCCGTGCCGCCGATGGTCACGTCCTTGTTCAGGCGGTAGTCGAGGCGCACGCCCAGCAGCTTGCGCGGCTGCACCTGCACCAGGGCATTTTTCTCAAACTCCACCCGCAGTTCATTGGCCGAGTTCAGGTAGGCCGGGTTCAGGATTTTCACCTTGGCCTGGTCGTAGAACACCTGGTAGTCGGTGCCCTCCGTGAGCAGCGTCGAGCCCGAGCGCACCCGCACCGAGCCCTGCGCAATGCCAATGCCGGGCAGGTTAATCTCGTCCGAAGCCGCCCCGCCCTGGAAGCGCCCGCGCAAGAAAAACTTGTCCTTTTCCTGGCGCTGCTGGGCGTCGCTCTGGGTCTGGTTGTACAGTTCGCTGTAAACGTACTTGTCAATCAGGGCCTGCTCGCCCGTAAACCGGCTTTGCAGGAAGGAGCCGAACGGCTGCACGTTCGGGAAGATAATCTTGCCCAGCTCGGGGTCAATGGTAATGCCCGGGAAATAGTCAAAGTTGCCGTCCGGAATCTTGTCGTTGTTGGAGTTAACGTGGTCCAGGTTCAGCACTTCAATCAGCGGCCGGTTGGCTACCTGGGCTCCTTCCTTCAGCGAAATCAGGTCCACGCCCGTCGCGTCGTCCTTGTAGATGATTTGCAGCTGGAAGTTGTCGCGCTGCAGCTGCGAGGCGTTCAGGGGATAGATGTTTTTCATCATCAAATCCCAGGTCGGCGTATTCAGCGTGAGCAGGTTGAGGTTGTTCGGGTTCCGGGTGGGGTCGGCAATACCCACGCCGGGGTTGCTGGCCTTCAGCATCTTGAGGAAGATGACCTGGTCGGGCATCACGTTGTTGTAGTCGCCCGACAGCTCCCCCACCTTGTAGGTTTTGCCGTTGTAGATGTACTCGAAGCTCACGCCCAGCACCTGGTCGGGCAGCAGGGCGGTGTTCAGGCTCAGGTAGCCCAGCTGGGCGTTGAAGGTGTATTCGCGGGCATCGAGCTTGCGGGCCCGCACGCGCTCAAAGTCCACGTTCTTAGTCAGTCCCTGATTTACCTGCAAGAAGTTGTCGACCTGAATGTTATCACGGGTAGCGCCCGGCCCGGTTAGCGTGCCATACTCGCTGTTGGCGGGGTTGTTGGCCGGGGCCTGAATGCTGGGGGTGCCGATGTGGTACTTATCGTACTGGTATAGCCGAAATGGCTCGCCCAGGTCCATCAGCGTCACCACGTTGCGCAGGTTTTCGGTGGTGCGGTTGTCGTTGGTCACGTACACCTCCAGCCGGTTGATGGTAATCTGGCTCTGGATGGTGGGCAGGCTGCGCAGGGCCACATCATAGCGGTCGCGGAAGAACTGGGCCAGGAAAAAGTGCCGGTCCTTCTCGTACTGGCTGGCCTTGATTTCGTACTGCCGGCTCTGCGCGCCGTTCTGAATGCGGACCTCGTCGGCGGTGCCGCGCACGGTGGCGGCCACAGCCGTCACGCCCAGCTTGCCAAACTGCAGTTGGGTCTTGATGCCGAACAGGTTTTGCCCGCCCTGCACCAGCGAGTTGGTGAGCGGCAGGCTCACGTTGCCCAAATCCACCTTGCGGATGATG